>NZ_JBWQPU010000009.1:0-160008 GCF_056620325.1 Psychrobacillus sp. Z3-81 | reverse complement strand
GAAAAAATTCACATATTACAAAAAGTTCCAAATAAGACACGAATACTCTTTGTAATAGGTGAATTTTTGTTTTTCTTATATACAATCTCATTAAACTTAGTATATAATAAAAAGTTGCATTTGTCTAGTGAAAAGATGACTATTCATTTTTGGCCTTTTTACTATCATATAAAAAGGGAGATCAAGTCCAAAAACTTGAAGATGCATTTCCTCTTTGACTATAACTTGGACAAGCACTATCCAGAATTACCTTGGCAATCCATTCAAACTTCAGATCAAACAGTTGATTATCAATAAATCCAATCTTAAGTAGCAATGCAGCACATTCGTATGCTTCTGCACGTAAAAATTAGCCTCTTCCCCTCCTCGATCTCGATAACCGATACTAACCACTGCTTGCTGGACTTTCGTCTAAATAAATATATCATTTCAAAATGATTTAAGCTCTTTTCTGATTAATTTGAGTGTATTAATGAATTAGCTGTCAGTCAGCCTCTCTTTTAAGTTGCTTATGAAGTTCGTGGAGGATACTTTCCATTCTGTCTAACTTAACCAATGAATTATAAACATTATGTAATGCTACGATGCTTATTGATTACTAACAATCTACTATCTCTTTTACCTTTTCTACAAAACTATCAAAATCCTCTTCTGCCTCCACTCGTCGCTAGGATAAGTAGGACAAAACAAGTAATAGCGACGATAATAGACTACGTTTAGAAACTTACCGCCTATGAAAAAAAGAGGCATCCTGATGAAAGGATACCTCTTTTTATGTTTACATCCTAAAAATTAAAGTTTTACGATGTTTGCAGCTTGTGGTCCACGTTGGCCGTTTTCTACTGAAAACTCAACTTTTTGACCTTCTTCAAGTGATTTAAAGCCTTCACTTTGGATAGCTGAGAAATGTGCGAATACATCTTCTCCGCCGTCAACTTCGATGAAACCGAAACCTTTGTCTGCGTTAAACCATTTTACTGTACCTTGTGTCATATAAATGACCTCCATTAATCGTATTTAATAAGAAACGATTTCTTTCCAAAGAAAAAATTCACATATTACAAAAAGTTCCAAATAAGACACGAATACTCTTTGTAATAGGTGAATTTTTGTTTTTCTTATATACAATCTCATTAAACTTAGTATATAATAAAAAGTTGCATTTGTCTAGTGAAAAGGTGACTATTCATTTACTGGCCTTTTTACTATCACTTAAAAGCGAAATCAAGCCAATAAACTTCAAAGTTCAAATCAAACAGTTGATGATCAATAAATCCAATCTCATGTAGCAATGCAGCGCATTCGCATCCTGCTCCACGTAAAACCATGATCTGGTAGGAGTGTGGGAAAATGAACGCCAAATTCTTCGTCATCTTTTTTTAGTTTTACAGGAAAAGCTATTTCTTTACACACCATTAAATCTATACCTTCTCTCTATTACTGTACTAGCAAACTATGATCCATAAAAAACTTTCCAACATCATTTTTCATTCCACCGTTTTCTTCGTTTTCCTTAAGGAAAATAGTGAAATGATAAAACCACCGAAGGCTACAATAGGAACACCATCAGCATCCCCCTCCTACCATAATACAAAACAGAATTAAGTTAACCCCAAGAAGAAATATCTTAATGTTTGTAAATTTATCGGTATAAAAGAAAGAAAATAAGGAAGAAAACATCCCTGCAATAGCAATAAAGGGACCAAAGTCCAAGCTAAAAGCAAAAGCGATACTCATAAGATTTAATAGTGTTCCTAAAAGTATTAGCGAATTCCAGTTCCTAAAATCAATTTCAACAATCCTCCACTTTAACTAACAATCATCATGTTTCCCTGTTTCAAACTTCTTTCTTTATTTCTTTATTTAAATCCTCGAGCATTCTTTCCATTCTGTCGAGCTGATGTCTCCGACTTTTTATATAGCGAAACAAGGAAACAATCAGAATAATAGTTACAGCGATAAAAGCCAAGAACATTATCTGATATAAAGCATCTATCACACTAAAAGTAGCATGCACGTTTTCACCCCCAGTTAGTTATCCCTAATTATATTTTACCATATTTACCCTTTTAAGAAAATCTTAAGAAATATCCTACTAGTATCTTCAGAATATATTGATATGCTAAACCCACTAAACAACTTAGGAGGCTTTTCAATGGATTTTCAAACGATTGTTTCATCCCTTTTGCCTTATGCAAAATTTTCTTTCCTGATAGTACTTGCTTTTGTAATTGGATACTTTATCTATCGAAGGTTCTTTCAGAAAAAGTATCCACTTCGCTTAGCTACCTTCCTCAGTCTTTCTTTCCTGTTGTGTTGGGTGATGACCGTATTTGCTCTGACAACCTCTGACAGACCTGCTATGTATACTGGACAGGTAAACGTGAGCCTGTTTAGCGGCTATATAAGCGCTTGGAACAAGTGGTCTCTAGCAGAATTTCAGTTAATGATCTTTAATATGATCATGTTCTTGCCATTAGGGATGCTATTACCCTTTATTCATCCAAAATGTAAATCATTTTGGCGTGTTATCTTTATCTCCCTCACTTTCACCGCTGGGATTGAAGTCTTTCAACTTGTTACTGGAAAAGGTATTTTTGAGCTAGATGATTTATTCCATAATACACTCGGTAGCATCGCTGGATATTTTCTAATCATGGTTTTCCTATTGTCTATTGAGAAGCGCAAGCTGCATTGGGAGGCACTAGGAAGGGCTTTTGTAATTCCTTTATTATTTGTGGCCATTTTTGGAATTGGATATATCGCTTATCAAACACAGGAATACGGGAATCTTCCTTATAAGCCAGCACAAAAACAACCGATGGAGTCTGTGAAAGTCCAGTTAAAAACCGAGCTGTCGCAGAATTCCTCCAATGCTTGTATTTATTTGAATCAAAATATTAAAAACTTGGATGCTGCAAGAAACTTTTCACAGAAGGTAGCAAAACAATTCCAACTGGAGCAGCAAGGTGGCATGCGCATGGAAGGAGAAAATCGACTATTTTTCTATGAGGATAAAAACGGAACAGAATATTCATTAAACTACTTCATGCAAAGTGGAACTTGGGGCTTTTATGAGCAAAATAGAGAGGAAACGTCACAAGCGGATATTAAAAAACAAAAGCAGCTGTTGGAGAACTGGTTCCTAGAAGAGAATTTACTTCCAGCTAACGCTATTTATCAGCATCAACATGATTCCACTATTCGTTGGGATATTCCAGAAACCAAACATTTAGATTCTTTCTGCGAGGATTTTTCCCAAGGCTTCCTGATTGTGACTCTTTCGAATAATGAAATACCTTTCAATATCATGTACGATATCCAAAATAATAAATTCACTGGAGAAGAGAAAGTAATCTCTGAGCAACAAGCTTATAACAAATTGCAAAATGGAGAATTTAGTTTGTTTAATCCTTTAGAACCAGGAGATGCACTCACACTAACAGATGTAAAAGTTTCCTATACTTACGATACAAAAGGATATTATCGTCCAGCATATAAATTTATCGGGTTTGTAAACGATCCAGAAAACAATATAGAGATACTGATAGCTGCAATGGACTAAATAAGCTATTACGGAAAGTAGATCAACGTCTTACTAGGCGTTGGTCTACTTCAACCCTTTTCTTTCGTATAAACCAAAATACTATTGTGAGGATAAGAAGTAATATTGGGCTTAAACCAACATAAGCCCAAGCATTTTTAGCACCTATGAAATAAAGAGCTATTGGGATAAACGTAATGGTACTAGTTAGTAAGTATACCCAAGACTTTTTTGTGATACCGATTATAAAAGTAAAAATGGAAACGACGAAGGAAAGATTCCATAAAAACAGCATTTTTCTACCTCCCTTTTTAAGGCTTTACTCATTCGTAAAGTAAGCACCTGAAATCAATAAGATTTTATACTTTGTTAGTATCAAAGCGCACCTATTTTCTCCTGTTTAAGCCTTCCTTTATTAAACCAAGATTAACTACATCAAAAAAACTAAATTGTTATTCACTAAGCTCAAACTCAGTACCAAGAACTATATCCTCACCACTTACATAGAAGGATTTAACTGCACGATAATGGCCTTCTGTCAGTTGATAATCCAAATATCTAAGGTCTATAGTTTGTTCAAATTGGGAATTAGGTTCTACCTCTAGAACATTGTCTGTAAATGCCAGTCTTTCTGTATAAGGGATTTTATACCATTTGTCACCTTTCAACTTTTCTACATAGATTGGTACCCCAAAACCTACGGACTCTGTACTAGTATTATCAATCTTGAAAATTATTTCATCTTCTTTTTTTGGATATACATTTTTATCTGTAGATACTTCAATCTCCATTTTTTCTTCTTGAAATGTGCTCAGTAATTCGCCGTACTCAGATTCCGTAGTTAATGACTCTTCTCCTGGTTTGCTATTAATAGAACAGGCAGAAATAAACATAGTTATACCAATCAAGTAAAAAAAGATAGTCCTTCTCTTCATAAGCTTTACCTCCTATGTTTCCATTAATTTCTCTATTTAATAAGAAAAATGCTTTACTCCTGTATGAAGTAAAGCATAATACTGGTACATAGAAATATCTGACTTCTACTAGTTTTCTTCTTTTTTGCACTGAATATATTTTTGAGTAACTAATCCAGCATTAAAAACAGCTATAATCATGAAAAAGTAAAAGACAGTAGGTCCAAAAAATGAATTTTTATGATCAACAAAGTCAATATAAGAAAAAGAAGCGATAACAAAAAGACCGGCGAATATTATGTAATGTATAAATTGCCATTTGGCTGATTTAATCATGATGAACACTCCTTTATATTATATTAACAGATAATCCTAATTTTATCTATAATAACTAAATATTACCATTACAAATATTGGGTTGTCATCTTGTTTATAGTTTGATTCAAGAGGTTTGCTCTAGAAACCTTCTACTCCCCAAAATTTTGAAGGTCTTATTTATTTTAAAATAACTCAAAATACAATAGCATGGAAAAACTAAGTAGAGTGCAACTAAATAGAAATATTAGAGATAATTTCTCTTTACGTTTTTTGAATTGATTCCACCTAAAAAGTAGTACAGTACCAAGTGCTAGTGAAATACTATGAAGAATGATAGTAATAATAGGTAACAAAACTATTCCCCTTTCACTCTGAATGTTTGAAATAGATTACTGCCTCCTGGTTACCTGTTTTCTTGCAAATGTAGATGGCTTAAAAGAAACGTTATATTTTCCCTCTAATTCTTTTTGTACTTTTTCTGTAAGCCTTATTCCCTGTATATTATGTTTATCTTCAAGTTCAATTCCATTTGGGGAGATACGATCATTCCCCCAATCAATCCACGCCCCATATTTCATGACCCATGCCATCAATTCCGATTTAAGCTCTGTTGAAATTGGAACATCTTCTATGTCAAAGTTACAATAACATCTCTTACACCATATAGGATCTGCTCCTATATCCGCTTCAACTAATAAAGTATAGGTTTCATCGCATCTACACAGCTCTCTCAAATAGGTCATCTACCTTCACATTCATTTTTTAGATATTTTATTCATTGCTTCCTCTTTTATTGAAAACTTTCCTAAAAAGCCTCTTAGATGGATATCTAATTTGTAAGAAGAATCTTCTAAGTTTCGATATGTCCTTTTTACTTCCATGACAAAAATACCGGGTGAGTAGCTCCCACGTACTGTCTGCATTATAATCGGTTCTTTACCTTCTTCCAAAAGCTCAAAAGTATCACAATTTGAATAAAGACATTTTATCTCATAAGTTTCTTCCATCCAACGGAAAAGATCCTCATCATTAGGTTTTAATTTCACAGAAATAAAGGAACTCGTAAGTAAGAACACTACAGTAAACAAGAAGAAAAGTCTGGTCTTTTTCTTCATCCATATCCCCCTATGATTTTTTTGCTCCGGTATTAAAAATAATTTTCTCAACTACTATAGCAATAAAATAGAAAAGAATTAGCGCAATAGAAATACCAAGGTATAATTCATATGTTTCTAAAAACATTTCTTTTGACCAATAGTCTTCTGGTAATAAAAATGCAACTAAGAAATTGGAAATTCCTATACCATCGTTAACTTCGGGTACCAAGCTTTGTGTATAGTTTTGAGCCAAAGCGACACTTGAAAGAATAGAAAAGGCTAACATCGGTATAATAGCTTGAGACATTCTCATCTTTCTTTTTGAAATGAAAAAACCTGCTATCATGCCATACAACACTAATAGGATGAAAATCATGAACACACCCCTCTTTAAACCTGAGTTAGAAGCTTTAGCTTAATTATACGATGAAAATACACTCAAGTTACATTTTGTTCAAATTTTCCAAAAGTTTTTTCTCTAGGAAACCATTTAGTAGACACTAAAAATGCTCTACTCCTTTTTTGAAGTAAAGCATTAGCTAAGGCATGTTATTTTATTATGGTCCCACAACTATTAATACTATATCATCCGCTATTGTACGCATAACCGCAAGATGTCCTCCAAAAGGCTTTTCAATCGGCGGCTGAATCCAATGGATGTTTTGATTTTCCTTATGAGCATGGTAGAATTCTTTCACATCTTCTACAAAAACCTCGATATCAGGATCCTTAAAATTTTCACTGTCGTGTAAAACAAACTCTGTATTCCCATTAGCAAATGAAAAGCCTACCATTTTGGATCCGTCCGTCTGGTTGGAACGAAACAATTCACTTGCTCCAAACGTAGTTTTATAAAACTCTACTGATTGCTCCAAGTTGGGAGTGTAAAGCGATACTGCTTGAATATGTTTGATAGCCCCTTTATTCATAAAATATCCCCTTTTAAAATAATCGCACATGCGTTCTTATTGTACCATTATTTTCACAAACTGGGTTCCCTTATTCTTTCATTTTTCTAAAGAAGTCATATAATTCTTTGACATTGTCCGTTTTAAAAAGAAATTCTTCCTGGTCAAACACTAAAATTACCGGGAATTGTTCAATACCGAGCTCTTCTTTATAATCTATAATAAAATCTGGATTGTATTCTATCGATGCGGCTACCGCTTTGTGTTCTGTGTCTTCCAATATACTCAATACTTCTGGATAAACGGTATCAGGCATACTTGAAGAAAAGTATTTTCCAGGTTCGTACATAAAAACAATGTTAAACCCCTCAATATGCGAGAGAAGACTTGCATATTTTTCTTCGTAAGTCATTTCTAATAAAATTATTTCTTCTGGTGGAACCTCAAAATTATTCTCAATCGGTAGATTGATTTGCATTTTTTGCCCTATTTTTAATTCATCAAAAGAGGCTTTTGTTCCATTCTCATGCTTCATGACTGTTTCTTCCGTTATCTTTGCTGTGTAGGAATATCCTTCATCAGTGTGAGTACCTTTACTACCTCTTTTCATCCAATCAGAAATATTAACTACCACACTATTGCCCTTTTTATTTATTTCCCATATAGTTCCCACCATCTTATCATCTTCGTAGTCATTAGAAGAACTTTCTTCTTGGCGATCCGCACTATTTTGGCATGCAGTGAATATGAACAGACTAAATAATATACATACAAAAAACTGCACCCTCTTATCCAAGAACCTTCCCCCTCATTACATATTGCATTTGCTTTAATTACTTTGCTTATTACTAAAAATACTTAAACCAGATACAACACAAAGCAAAAACAATAGAACTAATCTTAGCCAGTCCATTGAAACCCAAAACTCTCCTCCATTGACCACGTCCGGGCTCAAATTATATTCATCTACAAATAGACCCATATTCCAAAACAATCTAACTGAAATAAATAATGAAATGAAACTTAATAAGAACACTGCAACCGATAAACCCTTTTTCCACATCATAAAATTTCTCCCCCCATATTCCAGTTTGTTACATTCTATTAAACCATGCCAAAAAAGTTAGTTGATATCGCTGTATATACTAATAGGACACCAAATGCTAGCTGACTTAAAGTGAAAATATAGTCGTTTGTATTTGGAATGTATCTCCATTCCATGAAAGCTCGAACAGCTTCCGTCATAATTGTTAAGCCAATTAATAAAGACCATGGCTCTATGTACCAAATTCTTTCTAAATAGCCTCGTTCTGCATTATAAAAAGCGCCTACTATGATAAATGCGATAAAAATTATTCGAAGCGTCCAATCTATTTTTTTGTGCATGTCATTCACATGGTTATGGGAAAACAGTTTCTTCTTTTCAACTTTCAACCATTTTCTCATGAGAAAACCAAAAATATAAAATGCTAATGCCGTAATCAAGAGCACCAAAATCAACTTAAGCCAGAATATCGGTTCAATAAAATAAAACAAATCTTCACCTCCAAATCGTGCAATTTAGAAAGAGAATTGCATTTGCCCCCTTTATAGGAAAAGCATTCATGCAGCTATCAATTATTCATTTCCTTCATTAGTTGATTCACTAGACCATCTATATCTTGATATTGGAACTTACCTATTTTCCCTTTTTCTGATGTGGAGAAGATTACTTCGCCTGTTACATTTGCTGTTCGTTCTTTCTCCCCATCTTTTTGATAACCAACCGTTACAACGAAGGTATATCGATTAGACATTTTCTCGCTTTGCTCAATCACCAAATCCTTCATACTTAACTGATGTCCAGAGAGATGAGCAACAATAGGATATGTCGTTCCAGATGAAGCTAGGAAAGAGCTAATATAAGAATCAAGAAAGTATGGACCGTACACTTCATCTACATACTTATCTAACTCTTTGTTCTCTTCTTTATTATCCACAACAGTTTTGTATTTAGGATTCCATACTAAATCCACAAACTTCTCATCAGGACCAGTAAATTGATGCTCAAGCACTTTTTGTATCAATTCTTTTTCTTCTGTCTTTTCTTGGGAACAAGCTGTTAAGATGAGCAATAATACTCCGAAAAACATACAGAATCTAATTTTATTCTTTTGGATTATCATGGTGACCTCCCTTTTAAATGTAATACATTCCAATTGGGAGGAGGATTCCCCTTACCAATTACTATTAAAAATGATATATAGAATGATTGCTCCAATAACGAGTAAGCCACCAATCGTTGGACTTCCGTATAAAGTTCGATTCCACCCATCATCTGTATCGATATTACTCTTTATATGGTTTTCTCTGTCTTCTTTCAAATGATTATCCCTTCATTACATTTCGTCTTCAAAATACCCTTCCTTCATTTCAAATAACTCAAAATAATCCTCTTTTAACACTAGAGAAATAACGGTAGCTTCTTTCTGAAAAAAATGGACATGTCCCATTCTTTCTTCTTTCAGCTCTTCCCAGCCTTCGAGACTGATTTGCTCAAAATAATCAGCTGGTGGATAAAGTCCTTGTTTTCCTCCGATATTTCTCAAGGTATACTTTTCGCCCTTTTTAATATGAGGATTGTTAAATTGCACTTCACTTACTTTCGCTTTAGACGGAACAGGAAAATCTTCGTTTATCCCTGACTCTTTATAACTTGTGATTTCCACATCGGAAGATGAACATCCGACAAAAAATAACAACACAAAGCATATCAGTAAACTAACTTTTATATGGTTCATCATATCTTCCTCCCTTTATTCCTATCTTTTCAAATGAACGATGAAAGATAAATTGAGGTGTACTCCTGCTTTACATACGTTAGAGGAAGAAGTAAGTTTCGATTTTATAGATAATAATGTATTTTATTACCAATAACCAAATAGCTTATTTCGAATCACTCTCTATTAGAGAATGAACATTGATGGTCTCTTTTGCTTGTGTAACGTGATCCATTCCCAATGCCTGGATAACAATATGATCGTGAAATATTCTCTCACCAAAATCCCACTTAATAGCCCATCCATCACTCCCGTCTATGTCGGTACCAATGAGCGTTCTGTCTTCCCAAGTCCCTGTTCCTGTTTCAGCAATCCAAAATAACAATGTTTCCACGTTTTCTGCTTCCACTAAAATAGTCATCGTACTTTTCCCTTTTGGAACAATCAGCCAACCATTTTCCTCCTCTAAATCTGTTTCGACCTTAAGTATTTGTGCTTTATAGTCTCTATTTTCAGACTGGTTAGTTGATGCATTTTCAGGCGAATTTCCTTCTACATGATTACAGGCACAGAGAATCAAAATTAGTAAGAAAAAAGTAAAGCTTATACTCTTTTTCATATGCATCCTCCTCTACTCACGATTTTAGAATGAACAAATCTGCATGTTCTTTTAGCAGTTTTGAAAGAAGTAATAGTTGAGGAAAAGGAGCTAATAGTAAATCTCCATCTATATCGCTTTTTAAGATCACTTTTCCGTTCTTTTTAATAAATTCATATAAAGTAATTTTATTAGTACAGATAAATTGAACATCTTCTGGACTTAGCAAAAGAAGTCCATTAGTTTCTGAGGAAGGAACTGGTTCACTTTCAGAGTACGAAAGATACATGATGGATAATGGTCCTCGCTCATTTCCTTTGACTAAAATCGGAGCAATTTTCTCGTTAAGCTGAATGATGGAAGGCTTACTTCCCCAATCACTTAAATGATAGGTAATAGGGGAATTCATAGGATTTATTTTCATAGAAGCCTCTTCAAATACTTCACATGCTGCGGTCTCTAAGGGGGTCTCATTAAGTTCTACATGTCCACCAAGTCTAACTACTCCCAGCGCATCTGCCTTTTTTGTAGGTCCAACCTGAAAGATAAACAACCCCTGATATAATACATAAGCACCCGATGTAATTACGTTTTTATGAATATTCACGTCACTTGCTCCCCCTAAATTAACCCCTCATGAAACTAATATCTGTTCAATAAGTAGAAAAACTAATATATTGATAGCCCAAAATGATAGGTAATATAAAAATCAAAAATAGTCCTGAAAACATGAAATTTATAAATCTTTTTCTATCCATACCAACTCTTAATTCCCATAATCCTAAACAAACTAAATATAAACCTAACATGACACTGATTATTGGTAAGATCACCATAAATATATCCATTTGACTTCCCCCTAAAAACTTCTTTCGAGTCCCATTGCCTTTAGCTACGGGTTACACGTGTTAGCTGAATCTTCAGTCTATAAAATCTAAAAACTGTTACTTTCTATTATTCCTTCTTCCACTAGTCGCTTCTTTTCGCTCAAGTTAAAAATCCCAGGAATCCAGTTCTCTAACCCTCCATAGCCACCTACTAATTCCCCATCTATTTCAACAATCGTGGCAGTTAGTTTATCACCAGTTTGTTGCTTTTCCTTTAGAAGATAAGTAGTTATGTTAGCTTCTATTCCTTTGTGGTTATATGGTTCCAAATTCAAGCCAGCACTCTGTAGAGACTGTATAAGCTCTGAGTAATATTCTATTACCTGCTTTCTTGCGCCACATGATGATTTAATATGCCAACCGTGTTGTAGTAAATACTCTTGATGACTTTTGGAGATAGATTCATCCTTCGTATTACATTCTCTAGTAGTTTGAGGTTCGTTCATACCATTTGTATTCATTGCTATCCAAACGATTATAGACATAGTTGTCACAAGGAGAAAAGCTGTTAATAAAAAATCTCGCATCCATTAACCTCCCATTGCAATTTCCTTCGAAAAGATTGAATACCCACTAACCAACGCGCTTTAGAAAACATCTAACAGTCTACTATCTCCATTATCTCAACATGGCATTTAGTAGCATAATCACTTAGTAGCTCACTCAATTCCTGACCAAGGTTAAAATATGCAGCGTCTGCTTTTTCGATAAGACCATAAAATTCTACTTCCAAGCTTTCAATTGGTGGATCTTCACTACTACTATTTTCTAATGCCAGAAAAGCACTCCAAAGTTCCTCCAGATTATTCTTTTCTATCTCTGCATAGCTGGATGCACCAATCTTTTCAAGCAAGTTCGTCAATCTATGGAGATACGTTTGAATACCCATTGCTTCTATATGCTCTGAAAACCAATTCAATAAGCTTTCATGGCCTCCGCTTTCGAGCTCACAAAAATAATTGAATAAAATGATGAAATCATTTATTTTCTCGTCTTCTGTCGGAAATAAAGATACGTATTCTACATAGGCTGCTAAAACCGCATTCCATATGTCATCGTTCGTTTGCAGTTCACTTTTATTTACTTGAAGTTTCATAGCCTTGACACCCCTGTGAGTTTAGATTCTTTCAAAGTTGCAAACTCTTCATCAAGTATTGAGTACATTTTTACATCTCGATGTTTTCCTTTTGCAACTATCCCTTTTCGGATGATCCCTTCAAAGGTCATGCCTAACTTTTCCATGACTCGTGATGAACCAAGGTTCTTTACGTCACACCTAGCTTGAATACGAACCAGTCCCATTTCGTCAAAACCAAATTGTATTACTTTATTAGCTGCTTCTGTCACTAAACCCTGTCCCCAATATTCTTTGGATAGGACATATCCAATTTCAGCAATCTGTTGATTTGGCTGCCACCACACAAAGTCGATTGTTCCTATCAATTTACTATTCTCCTTATATTGAATTCCCCATGGAGAAACCTGTTTGTTCCGATATTTCTCTAGTACAAGTTCAATATAATTTCGTGTATCCATTATTGTTGCATGGGTATCCCAGGTTACATACTTGGAAACCTCTTCTTTTGAAGCGTATTCATGTATATCTTCTAAATCCTCTAAAGTGATTTTCCGAAGAATTAGACGCTCTGTTTCTAGCATTGGTAAATCACTAAATATATCCTCTATGTACATCTTATCTCCTCCACAAAATACGAATCTTTCATCGATTGGCTTTCCTCATGTTTACCAAGTCTTCATCAGTCATTTTACGAAAGAACATTCAATTTCCCCCTCTCTAAACCCTATAAAAAAAGCGAGCAAGGAACCCCTTCCAAGCTCACGAAGATAATATACCTGTATAGGTTCTCGTTTACAGGCCACTTTGACTATTATATCGACCGACTTCTCTAGTGGCATCTGCTTCAGCAACAGTTTGGTTTAAAGATTTCTCCTGCTTATAGATCTTATATTTTCCCTTTGTTAAATAATCCACAACATAGCCACCTACAACTAAAGAAGCTAGCAGTCCCCAAAAACACCACATTATCCAATGCATGTAATGACCCCCTATCTATATCTAATGTTCTCTAATAAGCACTTCCTAAATAAAATCTTTGGTTCACCCACAGTTTTTATAACAGTAATCCTACTGTAAATGAAAGGATAAAGGAAAAAAGTGTTGCCACCATCACTTTTCCAGAATGCTCTGAACCACAAAAATAACCTATGACGAATGCTATGAACCCCATTAATGGAGAGAATATTGCTGTTACAATCCCCGATAAAGCATAAGCGTCTTTATACCAAGACTTCACAATCGGTTCTGCATTATTGATATTTAACATCCGCCTTACCCCCTGCTTCCATTTCTTTCTTTTCATTTGTTATACAGAATAAATTCAGAACTAGTATATAGAATGGATATACCAGCAAACCTCCTATTACGAAAAGTCCTGTAACAGGATTAGGAGTATCTCCCCGATTAGTTATTGGAAATAAAGATGCGAATATATAAATGAGAAGAACAAAGTAGGGAATCCAGAGAATCGCCGTAAAAAAATTTACCTTTCGCTCACCCAACCACTTCCTTGTTAGGAAAAAGAGTAATATTGTTCCACCTAAAATTTCTATACCAACTGTTACATTGGTCAGCATACTTACCTTTCCAACTTCCCAATTCGTTACTCTGCTAATCCTATACACATTCACCATAAGCTCAATTGGAACAAATATCATAAGAGCGTACAGAAGACTAATAACATGTAACTTCAAAAAATATTTCATATGAAAAGCCACCTATAATAATGATCTTATTGAAAAAAACTGCTTGGTTAGTTGAAAAATTAAGATAGTTATTCTGTTATTCTATTCAAATCTATCCGTTCTTGATTTTATAATAAAAATGGCGAGGACTTTCTGACCTTTGCCAGTAAATCACTGTTCATTTATGAGAGACCCTCACAATTCCAACAAGTAAATAATTTACATTACAACCCTATTTTAACACAAATATCCATAATAATCAGAAAAATTTTTTCGTTATAATGAATGAACCTTCTCCATTGATCCCCAGTTGTATTGAATTGGAGTTATCTTAAACAACGAAATGCATTGGGTCTTTTGAAACTTTAAGCTCAATTTCTTATCATATATCTTTTAATTGTTCTTCATCAAATTTAAGACCACGGATATCTTTATTTAATAAAGCAACCACTGCCCAAATTAACGTCCATATTCCAACGATTATATAAACATAATTAATTGCAAAGTATTCCGAAATAATAGAGTTAAAAAGCATTCCAACTGGCATAAATATACTCGATATAGATAACGCAAGGGACATAACTCTGGCTCTAAAATGTTCTTCAACTAAAATGATTAACATAGAGTTGATTGAAATGAACATTAATACTTCTGCACCAGCAATAAACATAAACCAGATAGTACCAATCCAAAAATTGGTCGTTATACTTATTAACAACATCGAAGCTCCTACTGAAAATAAGCAAATAGCAAACATAATTCCAGGTCGAGTAGTCTTTAATAATTTACCTGCACTTAAACCTACTATAAGTGTCGCAATAGTGCCTGCAGTATGAAATAAACCATATTCTTTTGCTCCTGCTTGAAATTGCTCTTGTATGAGCACAACGAGTAAGGCGCTACCAATCGATAAAATATTAATCATAGATCCAATAATAATTAATTTAAATACAGGTCGATTTTCCCTAAATTCTTTCATTCCATCTACTAATTCTTGAAAGAAATTTGGCTTTTGGATAGAACTAGTAGCAGATTGGGCTTGTGGTTTTTCTATAGTTACAAAAATAAATAATATTAAAATTACAGATAATAAATAACTACCTGATTGTATTAGTATGACACCAGCGTATCCTAATGCTACTAGTAAAAAACCTGCAATAGCATTGCCTACCATATCTGAAATCGAACTAAAGCTAGTTAATAAGCCCGAAAGCTGTGGTATGTTTTTCGTAGGTGCAATTTGGCCAATTAATCGACCCCTAGAAATACTTGCTGTCATTGTCAGGATAGTATTTATAAAAGTGAATAAATATATAAAGATCAATATATATCCTATTTCTAAATAGAATAAGAGTGCCAATATAAAAGTAGTTACACTAAGCAGTATAAAGCAGTAATGGACAACTGTCTTTGGTGATTTCCTTTCTGCAAATACACCAACTACTGGTCCTAAAAATACACTACTAATAATGGATATGATGGAATAGAACGTTGTTGCTATCGGAGATTCTGTTACCTCATAGATATACCAAATAATCGTTAAATAAAAAATGGATTCTGCTAATTTATTTACAGTGAAAGAACTGACCAATAAATTTCGGTTTTTTAAATAACTGTTTTTCATTCCCTTCCCTCCTATGTTATATTAAATTTTATTTCAGTTACAAATTACGATTGATTAATCAATCAAGTCTATATAAATATGTAGACTGCTCATCGCAGTCCAAATAATCGAATAGAAGTCTCAGCAAAAGACTTTAAAGACTCCTCTGGAAATTCATTTGTATTAGATAAAAATAGACCTAGAATAAATGAAATATAGGCATTCGAAATTATCCACGGGTCCCCTTCAGAAATTTGCCCAGCATCTTGCCCATTTTTAATAAGCAATTCTATTTTTTTCGCTATCGATAGAGCAAACTCGTGAGCTAATTCATATGGTTTAAAATATCTTTCCCATTGAGATGTTACATGAATTAATAACAATAGATAATTTCTATTTTGATGAAATAATTTAAAATGATGAAATGCCATCACTTCAATTTCCTTCTTATAACTTTGGGGGGTGCAGTCAAATTGGAGAGTTTTCTCTAAAAGATCTTTCATTGGCTCTTCTACACACTTGAACAACAACGTTTCTTTATTCTCATAATAAGAGGCAACAGTTCCGAACCCAACACCTGAGAGCTTAGCAATATCCGACATTGTCGTTGCTTCAAACCCGTTTTCAGCAAATAATTTAGTTGCAACATGTAAGACATCCTTTTTCTTTTGATCTATACTTCTTCCCATTTTAACCCTCCATTTTTGATTGATTAATCAACCATATATTAGATTAAAATTACCACTTTATGTAATTGGTTGCAACTGCTATTTTTGATTTTTTACTAATTGCTATACAACTTCATGGTAGCTTCTCATTCAACGAGGTGCTTTAGTTGAGAAACGACCTTTAACAATCGAATAACATACACCAACTTTCTTTGTGGAAAGAGCCAATCTAAAAATCTTAATCATTAAGCATAGTTTCTGCTTTCCTAAGCTAGATTAAATTGATTGAATATAAAAAACACTATGTTATAATGAATGTAAGAAATGAGTATATTAAAAAGACTGCTGGCGAGGGGTTCGCCAACAGTCTTAGTAATAACATAGTTCGCTTCAAAGGCGAACAGCACAGCGTTTAGTAAACCGCCATTGCTTCCAGGCTCGGGCGGTTTACTTTTTTTGTGTAAAAGTAAATAACAGTACAATGATTGCTACAATTAGCACTGAAAATACAATCATAATGCTTATTGCTTCATATACTGTCATCAGCTACACCCCCTCTCTCCCACTGAGAAAGTGAGTTGAAAAGATGTGCTGCCGCCCATGAAACCCTTGTTATTACATAACCTAATTATACCATATTTTAGGCAGATTCAAGATACGTATTCCTCTGAAATGGAGAATAAAAAAACAGCACTTTCTTTGGTCATCCAAATGAAAGTGCTGTTCTATTTACAACTCAGTTTCTACCTCATGCTCTCGTATCCAGTCACTATAGCTGCCAACATAAATTTTTACTTCTGGATAGCCAGCTTCTTTTAGGCTGGCATATAGCGGAGCTGCTGTTACGCCACTACCACAGTAAGCGATAACCGGAACATCCTTAGAGGTAAGGTCCGCTAGCTTTTCCTTTATTTCTTCAGAATCGGCAAATTGGCCTTCCTTCTTCAGCTGCTCCCAGTCATAATTGATCGCAGTTGGGATATGGCCTGCTATCGGGTCAATTGGCTCGAATTCTCCACGGAATCTTTTTGCCGCCCGAGCATCTATCAGCTGTGCTTTTGTAATACCAGCTACCACTTCTTCGACAACTGCCACATCTACAATTAGCTCATCCTTCCACTTCGGCGTGACAGTGGAAGGTGAATAAGCAGTGATTTCTGAAGTTGTCGGCAATTTTTTCTTTATTTCCTCGTAGCCTTCTCTTAGCACAAAGATATGCTCAAAGCCTGCCCACTCCAGTAAAAAGTAGGCTCTTAGTGCAAAAGGAGAACCGCCTTGGTCGTATAGATAAATCGTGTCCTCCAGCTGTAGACCGAACTGCTGGACAAGGGTAGTCATTTTTTCCTTTGAGATCATCGGATGCCTTCCACTCTTGCTGTCCATATCTGAGAGATCCTGCTCCAAATCCCAATAAACAGCACCAGCAATATGTCCTTCCTCATACAATTTCTTGCCCATTGTAGCATCAGCCAGATCAAACCTTGTATCGATAAAACGTGCGTTTTGTGTATCCTGGATATCCTCCAGATTTACAAATACCTTTGTCATGAAGCTTGCTCTCCTTCATCAATGCGTTGATAAATCTCCTTCCAAAGTGTCAGAATGTCTTCCTTCTCCAGCAGATTTCTCTCCGCATCTATTTGTTTTACGCTATCTTCTACAAGCTTGTTGCGTAATCCTTCTATTTCTTTTATTACATAAGCTTCTATCCATTCGGAAATGCGTGTTAATTCTCCCTGCAAGTAGACTTCTGCATCCTTTTTCGTTTGCTCTGCTAATGCATCACGCAGTTTTTCCTTTTCATTTTTCTCAAAAAATGATTTTTGATTTTTATAAAATGATTTTACTCCAGCATATTTCGTTCTATCCTGGAACGGTCCGCTAAAATCTAGCAGCTCCTCGTCGCTTGGTTCCATCGGTGTGAAAGCGAAGCTATCATTTAGCTCTTTTAAGAAACGAATTTCTTCCTTCTCCAGCTGCTTCACCTGCTTTTGACTATACTGAAGAATTCGGAAATTGGTAACACGTAGCTCTTGCTCCAAGTCAAAACGCAGCATTTCTAAAATATCTTTTAAGGCGATGTCTAATGCCACACTTGCAGACTGATTTGCAAATAAAGAAGGATTATAGGCTTCACGGAAAAACTCGTTAAACCGATAGAATACTCGTTGATGTAAATAGTAAATCAGTGATTCCAGCTCATCTATTGCAGCTTTCGTTATGTTAGTTGCATTTATTTTTTCATAGCGCCCAACAATTTGGTGCTCCTGCTGCTTCAGCTCCACTAAACGCTCCGACTTTCTAGCAAGGTTGCGCTCCGTTTGTTCAATTAGCGAATGCAGTTTCTCCTTCTGTCTCGTCGCTTCCTCATCTAAAGCAGTGACTGCTATTTGCTTTAAATCCTTCTCGAGGAACTGCTCGAAAGCAGACTCAAACTGTTTCATACCTTCGTGAAGAGGCTTGCCATCCACTTTTTCCTTTAGTGCCTCTAAGCTGGATACTCCGTAGACACGTGGGAAACGTATACCAAATCGTTGAAGCTCATCCTTCACGTACTGCTTCACAAGCTCCGCTTCTTCTTCATTAGACGCAAGATCAATCGCATTGACAATGAAGAACATCTTATCTAACTCAAAGGCGTCCTTCACACGACCGAGCTGAATTAAAAACTCACGATCCGCCTTTGCGAAGGCATGATTATAATACGTAACAAATAAAATCGCATCCGCATTTCGAATATAGTCAAACGCAACCCCAGTATGACGCGCGTTGATGGAGTCAGCCCCTGGTGTGTCTACTAATGTAACCCCTAGTCTTGTGAGCTCACAATCATAGTAAAAGTCAATATTATCGACAAAGCAGCTCTTTGATTCCTCTGCCACATAGCGGCGGAAGTCGTCACCATCAACCCGTAAAATCTCCCCGAGCTTGTCCTTCACATTCTCAAAGCCCTTATAATAAGCGGCAATAAAGGATTTGTGTACTTCTTGATGAGCTGTTCCTTCTAATATAGATGGTGCTTTCGTATAAGCCTCCTCTAGAGAAGAAACCTGTATGCCAAGCTGCTGATACGCAAACTGCACATCCGTTAGCAACTGAGATGCTGTTTTTAATGTAACGTCTGCAGTATTATGAGCATGCTCCGTTGAAACCGGATGTATTTTATTGATAGCTGCTGTGGTCGGATTTGGTGAGACAGGAAGCACATTTGCCCCCATCAGCGCATTCGAAAAACTGGACTTCCCGGCACTAAACGCACCAAACAAGGCAATGGTAAACTGCTGCTTTTGTACCCTTAAAGCCTTACGAGTTATGACTGCAGCCGCTTCCTTGAACTCCGGCAGCTCTGATAATATTTCACTGATTCGGTTAGCACGTTCAACAATTTGGTCAACTGGCAATACGTCCTGCTGTTCTTCCACTATTTCCTCTTGTTGCTGAACAGCAGTCTCTTCTTTCTGCTCCTGCTCTGCTGGATCGTATGCACGGATTGATTTCTCAAAGCGATCCTTTTCCTCCTGCCACCTAGCCATTAAGGAATCCCTGTCCTTACGAAGCTGGATAGATGGTGCAGTTAGCAGCTTTTCAAAAGAGTCGTGCTGATCGGCAATCTTCTGGATACGTAGGATCGCCTCTTGTTTTTGCTGCAGCTTGGAAAGCTTGGAGGAGGTGTTAGCTGTCCCCGCCTCTGCTTCCTTGACATGAGACGCACCCTTTTCCTTCCAAGCATCTGCTTCTTTAATAAAGAATCGGCTCACTGCCTCCGTTACACGGTTCGCATAGTTCAGGATAGCATCCCCTGTCACGCTTGCTCCCTCGTGAAGAGTATTTTGAATAATATCTGCTGAAATTTCGAGCGGAAGCTCCTCTATCTCTCTCATGTATTCATCCTTCGAGACACCTGCATCCTTTAGCATCGCTTTCATTAGCGCTTTCAGATGAGTCGTAATATTTGTATTTACAATTTTCGCAAGCTGGCTTCTAGCATCCTCTAGTCGCTTCTCTCTCTCCAGCTCTGTCTTCTTTTTACTTCCTAAGAAGCCGACCTTAAAGGAGTCCTGCTTACTTTCTGCGTAAAGTCTTAATTGTTCCCGCATTTCATAAGGCATGATGCCAGCGTTTTGTAGTAACTGCTTACGTTTCGCTTCAAATTCCTTTTTCCAAGCATCCTCATCCTGCAATGCCTCTTGCTTTAACGAAATCGCAAGCTGCTCCAGTATTTCCTCCCGATTCTCCCATTCGTCCTGGCTAAGAATCTCCTCGACCTCTAATAACGAAGAAGTCTGTTCTTCTTGTAAAAACCTCTTATGCTCGTCTATCAGTTTTTGAAGCGTTGCCTCTGAAGATAATAAAAACAGCTCTTCCTTCTGCTCAATAGACTTTCGAACAATCTCTTGTACCGAAGGAAAATCATTATGAGACAGCGTTGGATTCTTTAAAGAAGTGAAGAAAATCCCCTTCGGATAAACCGACCAAGCCGCAAAGGAATCGGCCACGGACTGTTGAAAGCTTTCAAAGGACAGCTCCTCTTCCCGATGCTTGTCAATCTGATTGACAATTAAATAGATATTTTCATTATAATGAAGCAATTCCTTTGTAAATTGAAAGTTCAACTCTGATTGCACATGGTTATAATCCATTACATAAAACACGATGTCCGCTAGATGTAGTGCAGATTCTGTGGAAACACGGTGCGCATCATCGGTGGAATCAACACCAGGCGTATCCATCACGGAAATGCCCTCCGGTAAAGCAGAATCCTTGTAGCCAATCTCAATTTGAGAAACCTGACTGCCATCCTTGGAGTATTTCTTCACCATTTGTATATCATATTCCCCTGAAAACCTCACAGGTGGCTGATCAATAAAGTGCACAATTGCATAGTTTTCTTCTGCTTTTTTAACGTTCACTATGTTCGCAGAGGTTGGTATAGGGCTTGTCGGTAAAAGCTGCTCATCCACCAAAGCGTTGATCATACTGGATTTACCTGCTGAAAAGTGTCCTGCAAAGCCTATCGTAAATGTCTGTTTCTCCAATTTATCTGCAAAGAGCTTTGCCTTCGCATAGCGCTCTTCATCGTTATGTAATTTAAAAATTGTTGCGAGTAATGCATTTTTGGTTTTGATTGACTGTAACTGCTCTAAATCATTCATGTACGTAATTATTCCCCTTTTATAAATCTTCACAATCTATGTCTATCATATCAGAAATTTCAACAAAATATGACTTAATTTATCCGAGAAATAAAGTCTTCAAGAGAGGTTCTCTATAACGATTTGTTTAAAAAATAGCTATATTCACATAACTTTTTTCGTTCTCTATGGTACAGTAAATAGGGAGGTGAATATGATGAAGAAGATTTTCTTGTTTTTATTATTAGTAGGTATATTAATGGGCTGCAATGATCAAAAGGCAGCCGAAGGAGAATTCCTCATTGGGAACTTTGGATTCGAGCCACAATCAAATGAAAGTTATCAACTAGTTGCTCCAATAGAGTGGACTGGAGAATCAGCAGTAACCATTCAATCAATCGAATTGATAAAAGATAACGATATGCCTATTACATATGAAGAAGACGGAATGGAGTATGAATTTTTTGGTGCAGCTCCTTTAAAGGAAAGCGGTATTTATGGCGGCAAAGAAAACATCGGAGATATACAAAGCCTAGGTGACTTTGAACTCAGCGGCGAAGGGAAAATAGTTTGGAAGCTTAAGTTGGGGAATGTTGTAGAAGATGACTCTCGAAGAGTAAAAATGACCTACGCGATGGATGGAGAAGAACACCAGCAAATCGTGAAGTGGCCAACGCTTGAACAACTATCTACTAATTAATTATGAAAGCTGGGGGTTCTCCAGCTTTTTTCATTTATAGTGAAAAAAAGATCTTATTGCAAGATCGAACGGATTTATTGGAAGCTTCGAAGCTGTGCTCCCTGGTATCGGAAAGACCTCTAGCGTAATCGTGGAAATCACTCCATTTATCGTAAAGATTTCGTCCTTAATCGCCGACTTCTTAGCCGCGACTTCTTGTATCGCAAAGACCTCGCTCTTAATCGCAAAGATCTCTGCCGTAATCGTGGAGATTCCTCCATTATCGCAAAGACTTCGACCATAATCGCTGACTTCTTAGCTATGGCTTCTTGTATCGTAAAGATCTCGCTCTTAATCGTAAAGATCTCTGCCGTAATCGTGGAGATCACTCCATTTATCGTCAAGACTTCAACCTTAATCGCTGACTTCTTAGTTGCGGCTTCTTGTATCGTAAAGATCTCGCTCTTAATCGTAGAGCTCTCTAACGTAATCGTGGAGATCACTTCATTTATCGTAAAGACTTCGAACATGAACGATGACTTATTAGCAGCGGCTCCCTGAACCGCAAGATTTTTTCCATAATCGCAAGATACTATGGCTTAATCGCAAGATCCCCTGCCTTAACTGCAAAATAGAACAGGTTTATCGCAAGATTCGAAGCTCAGCTCGCTGCCCTCGCAAGATACATAGGCTTAATCAAGATCCCCCCACAATTCTCGACCATAAAAAAAGAATGGCAAGGTAATAAACCCTTCCATTCTTTATTTTGGCTGTGGTGTGATTGATTTAAGAATATATTTTGTCGTAAGTCCGTAGATGATAACTGTTGCTGTGATAGGGATTAGAATCATCCTGTATCTCTCCTTTAATGATGTTGAAACTCATTCTCATTTAAATAATAACACAGCTTTAATATTTTTACTAGAGCCCCTATTCTTTTTACCTATGAATTGTGCTAACATTAAGACATACTTACTACATGGAGATTTATTATGACTACAACTAAGCAAATTCAAACTCTTTTAAATGGGACTATTTCCTCTCTACGGTCAGTAATTCCTATATCTATGGATTTCCAGTCCCCTTCTTCTTCGCAGCAGCCATTTGAGCAAAGTGAAATGGGTGTGTTAATTGGAATTATTGGGGATATGAAAGGTCGTATCATCATTGATTCAACCGGTGCCACTTTCTCTTCTATAAGTCAGCACATGTTTGGGATGCCATTAGAGGGGGAAATGCTCGAATCCTTTACAGGAGAGCTAGGGAACATGATAGCCGGAAACCTTTGCACGGTAGTTTCCAGTGATCAGCTGGAGATTGATATTACTCCCCCGACCGTTTTAGTAGGGAACACAAAATTCTATGGATTTCAGCGTGCCATAATGCTTCCCGTACAACTCTTGAATATAGGTAAGATCACGATTATTCTAACGGTTGATGATATTTAATACATACGAAAGCTGCGGTCATTAGGACTGCAGCTTTTTACTTTTTGACAATCTTTTATTCTCTCGAGCAGGAAATAGAAGGTAAAACTCTCTAGCTTTTCTAAGTTTCACAGTATCTTCACATTATCCGCTATAAGTGTGATAAAAATCACATCTTCTTTTTTCCAATCTCCTTATGATTGACCTATAGTGAAAAAAAGTTACGGAGGTGGTAACAAATGTCAAAAAAGAAGACAAAGGAACCTGAGTTAAAAGGGACTTTAATCTCAGTTACATTTGTTGGTGTATTTATCTTAATTATTTGGTTCATGGCATTTTACTTATTTGTTGATCGATTTTAATTGGATGGAGGTACAAAGCAATGCATATTCACAAGTATGAAAAATGGTGGCTAACTTTTGGAGTTGGGTCACTTGTACTATTTTTAGTAATAGTGGGATTCAGTGCGTTTCATTACGGCTCGCATCCACCTAGTGCAAAGGTCTACGTGGATCCTGAGCGAGTAACTGAAATAGCACCTTTTAATAATCCAGGGGTACATAAGGTGGAAGGAAAGGATTGGGATTATGAAGTAGTTATTCATGCATCTGCCTTTTATTATAACCCACCTGAAATTGAACTTCCTGTAGGAGCAAAAGTGAAATTTATCGCGACAACCTCTGATGTCATCCATGGCTTCCAGGTTGCTGGTACGAATATCAATATGATGCTAGAGCCGGGATATATCTCTGAATACGTGACGACAGTGGATGAAGTTGGAGAGTATTTGATTTTATGTAATGAATATTGTGGCGTAGGACACACTTCTATGTCATCTATGCTAAAGGTGGTTGAGTAACATGGCAACGATAAAAGAAAAAGCAACAGGCTTTATAAAGGTTGACCGTCGTGATGGAAGACTGGCGATGGCTCATATACACGTGGCCTTCATCGCCTTATTGATAGGTGGGTTATGTGGACTCCTTCAAACATTAGTACGATCAGGACAATTTACATTACCATGGGGAATTGGCTATTATCAGCTTCTCACTGTCCATGGTGTATTATTGGGACTTATTCTTACAACTTATTTTATCTTTGGTTTTCAAATTGCAGCAGTCAGTCGCACAGCTGGTACGTTAACTGATAAGCAACGCCTTTTCGGCTGGATTGGCTTCTGGGTCATGACAATCGGAACTGTTGCAGCTTCCGTAATGGTTTTATTAAATGAAGCATCTGTACTTTATACATTCTACGCTCCCCTTCAAGCACACTGGATCTTCTATGTAGGGCTTGCATTGGTAGTAGTGGGCTCTTGGATTGGCGGAGCAGGCCTTATAATGAAATATAGAGAGTGGCGTAAGGCGAACCCTGGCGAACCGAGTCCTCTGCTTACTTTTATGGTAATTGTCAATTTAACTATGTGGATCATCTGCTCCCTTGGTGTTGCAGTAGAGGTTGTTTTCCAGCTGATCCCGTGGTCATTAGGCTGGGTTGATAAAGTAGATGTATTGCTTTCTCGTACGTTGTTCTGGTATTTTGGACATCCATTAGTGTACTTCTGGCTATTACCAGCCTACATGGTTTGGTATGTAATTATCCCCAAAATTATTGGTGGTAAGATTTACTCTGATTCATTAGCTAGATTATCCTTCATGCTGTTCTTGATATTCTCTATTCCAGTAGGGTTCCACCATCAGTTAACTGAGCCAGGTATCGATTCCTTCTGGAAGTACTTACAGGTTGTTTTAACAATGATGGTTGTTATCCCTTCCCTTCTTACTGCGTTCTCTATGTTTGCAACCTTCGAGCTTCGTGGACGAGAATTAGGTGGAAAAGGAATCTTTGGATGGTTTAAAAAGCTACCTTGGAAGGATGCTAGATTCGTAGTTCCGTTCATCGGAATGGCGGCATTTATACCTGCAGGCGCTGGCGGTATCGTCAATGCATCCAACCAGATGAATCAAGTTGTCCATAATACCATTTGGGTAACTGGACACTTCCATTTGACTCTTGCAACAACTGTAGTACTCACATTCTTTGGTGCTGCTTATTGGTTGATCCCTCACCTAACAGGTAGAGTGTTAACGAAGAAAATTAACCGACTTGCCATCATTCAAGGTATTGTCTGGGCAGTTGGGATGAGTATAATGTCGGGAGCAATGCATATTGCCGGATTATTAGGTGCTCCAAGACGCTCTGATTATTCTACTTATGGCGGCTCACCTCAAGCGAGCGAATGGATTCCTTACCAGATTGCACAAGCAGTCGGTGGAACGATTCTCTTTATCGGGATTATCTTGATTATCTATATCGTTGTTCAGTTGGTATGGTTTGCTCCAAAAGGTGAAACAGAGTTCCCTGTTGGAGAAGTATCCGAGAATGCAGAAAAAACTCCGATGGCTCTAGAGAACTGGAAGATTTGGTTAACGATTACTGTTCTCTTGATATTGTTCGCTTACACTGTTCCGATCATTGATATGATTCAAAATGCACCACCAGGATCGAAAGGCTACAAGCTTTGGTAAAAGTATTTTAATAGAGTTTACGGCGTGTTCCTCATAGGTTCTCGCCGTTTTTTCATTTATAGATGATTTGACTAAAATGTCCAATCCTGTAGGGTTTGAGGTCCCCCCTACTTCCTCAACTGTAAAATTCCTTCTTACTTATATTTCTTAACTTTCATTTCCCTGTCAGTTTCTAACTAAAAAATCATTAACCTACGGCTACTGCTTTTGTATAACATACAGTTCTATTACCGTAATTCTACTATGATTGTTTATAAAAAATTGTACACCTGTGCCAATTTCAAACAGTTTAAATTGTCGAATATCATATTTAGGATTGTAAAGATTTTAACTCGATTGGCTATTTCATTCTAATTATTTATGGTATTATAGGTTTATTATGGAAATATAATAATCCATATTTCATCTGAAAAGGAGTAAATAAAGAGATGAGAAAAGTAATTCTAATGGTCGCTCTATTTTTAGGTTTAATTAATATTTCAATCCCCATAGGTCATGCAGAGGTAAATGATAAAATTAATAAGATTGAACAATTTGTAGAGGAACAAAGAAAGATTAGTCAAATTCCCGGAATATCATTAGTTATTGTAGAGAAGGGAGAAACAGTTTATCAAAAAGGTTTTGGATACGCTGATGTAAAGGAGAAAATACCAGTTACTTCTAATACTTTATTTGAACTGGCGTCAACATCGAAAGCATTTACAGGTCTTGCTATTTTACAGTTAGAAGAAGAAGGATTATTAAAACGAACTGATGATATACGGAAATACATCCCCTGGCTAGAATTAAAATATAAAGGCGAACTGCAGACCATTACAATAAATCAATTACTTTATCATAACAGTGGTATTGCTTCGAACACTATTGTACATATTCCCGAGAGCAACGCAGAAAACGCACTTGAATTAACTGTAAAAACCTTACTTGAACAATCCTTGAATCGTGAACCAGGCAGCTCATATGAATATGCAACAATCAATTATGATGTTTTAGGACTTATTATTGAGAAAGTTTCAAAACAGCCATATGATTTGTATATAAAAGAACTTTTATTTGAACAAATCGGTATGGATAATTCCTATGTCGGCATACATCAAGTTAAGTCCGATGCACTGGCAACTGGTTATAAGATTGGATTCATGAGAGAGCAAGTTTATACGCCACCTATTTATCGGGGAAATATACCTGCTGGTTATATTGTCAGTAATACAAACGATATCGCAAGATGGCTAAACCTACAGTTAGGAACCATTCAAAACAGTACATTTAGTAAAAAAACGATTGAACAATCTCACATCCCTGATCAATCCGTAGAGCCTTTCCTTCCAGACACCTATTATGCAAGTGGTTGGAGCGTTGAGCAAAAGAATGACAAACGATACATATGGCACGATGGTGCAAATCCAACATTTTCATCTTTCTTTATCATGCAACCTGAAGAACAAATAGGTGTAGCAATTTTATCCAATATGGATACAACCTTTACGACAGCAATAGGTCAAGGTGTAATGGATTTATGGGAAGAAAATAATGTCAGCTTGAATCATACTGACGGATATCAACAATTAGATAAAATCGTATCAATTCTCTGTATTATTATTGGCTTTCTAGGACTAATTTTTAGTCTTTTATTGCTAAGAAACTTATGGAAATTTAAAAGAAAACAACGATCCTGGGCATCATTGAAAGGAAAGAGACTCTTTCTATTAGTGTTCCATTCATTATTTGCAACAGCCATTTTGGTACTTATGATAGTGGCTCCTAAATTTTTATTAGGAATGACTTGGAAGTTTATTAGAGTATGGGGCCCCACTTCAGTATCAGCACTATATTATAGTGTAATAGGAACAATCATCATTTATTATTTCTCCATATTATGGCTAATTATTACCAAAAAGAAATCCTTATTAGATAGAAAGCAGTATTTATAGTTATAATAATGAGTTATTTTATGTTGAATACTTTTTGAAATAAAATCCTCTACAATCGGGCGCAATTCCTAAAAAAGAATTTGCGCTTTTTTTGCATTTAAGCACCATGGAATCTAAATCTCATGAATATATTTAGTTTTATGTTTAAGAAAACGATTGAAATTTTATTTCTGCTCTCTCCCTCTTATTCTATCTACTTCAGCTTACTTTTTTGTTTGTCATTATTATGTTCTTGTTTTACTAAGTCGTATAAGTAAGAGGAATCATATGGTGGAAATACAGTTTTCTTTGAAACATATACACTGTCGCTTTCCGAATAGGCCATTAATTCAAGCTCTAAATTATAGCCATCTTCTATCTCTTCTATAAATGGCTCCACATTTATTAGGGATGGTAGTGTTTCTATGGTTGATGGTACAGGATTTATATTTATAATCCCGCTTTGGAAAGAGGAGAATTTTGTATAGGCATTTGTATTTTTCGAAAGGTAGATAGGCTTTCCCTTATATTGCTTGGGATGATTAATCACATCCTTAGTTTCACTTGGAAGATTCCTATACATTAAGATATTGAATGGTCTTTCGGCTATTCTTCTTCGGAGTTTAAAGCGAGGCAGTTTCATTCGATGGTTACTTGCACTTTCTTTTGAATCCTTCTGATGCTCTCCATGTAGTTGCCTCGATAGGACATCCACTGCACGATAATTAAACCATGGTGTGGTTTCTACTTGTTGTAGAGATAAATCCGCATGAAGTTTCTCCACCAAACTAGCCCACTTTTTACTATCATGAGAATCCAATCGCAAGGTTTGTTCTGTAATATTCATCCCACCTTATAAAAGAATTTCACTTCTTAAAAAACCATATTACCTATACTATTCACTTCAGCGGATTCATGTGCCTAGATAAAGAAAAACCTTTCTAGCACAATGGCTAAAAAGGCTCTACTTTACATATTCTTTATTTTTGTCGGTAATACCGTCTCAAATCGTGGCATTAATGCTGCCTCTTCTTCATTTAACAATAGATGAATTTCTCCAAAGTCCTCTGATGTTCGGATTAATCTTCCTACACCCTGCTGAATTCGCAGCAGCATATAAGGAAGATCTACTTCCTCATATGGATTATTGGAGAAGGAGCGTTTTGCATCAAATAATGGATCCGAAGGAGGAAACGGTAGATCAAAAATGATTACACGTGTTAATGCTTCCTTAGGTAAGTCTAAGCCTTCCCATAAATGATAAGAGCAAAGCGTCGTCAATCTGCCTTCTTGGAATTCCTTTACAATGGTAGACAATTCTCTGTCTCCTTCAAAGCCAATTCCTTCTGTCTGGCTGATTGCTCCTCTAAACTTCTCCATCGCAGCCTTTGATTTAAATAAAATCAATGTTTGCTGATGGTCTTGCAGGATCTTTTCCACTGTTTTCGCTTTATCATCCTGTGCTACTTTATGAGAATAGATTTTCATCACTTCCTCATAATCAAACGGAGATGGAACCGAGAAGGATTGATACTCCTCCACACCTAACGAATCAGCAAGATAAGAAAAATCCTTTTGAATGGATAGAGTGGCAGATGAAAAAATAATAGGAAGCTTATTCGTAAATAGCTTTTCATTTAAAATATCTGTCACCAGTCTTGGCATGATAATTAATGTTTCATAGCCATCGATAATTTCTAGCCACTCAACTCCGTCTCCTTTTTCCGTGAACAGTCGCAGGGAGAAGGAATATTGCTCTAAAAATTCCTCTACCATTCTTAGCTCGTACTCCGGAATGGTGTACAGCTCAGATTCAAAAACGAACTCCTCTAGTAAATCATCTGTTATCTTGATGGCCAATTTACAGAGATTCATGAGCTCCTCTGTTTTATTGATTTTCATTCTTTCCGTTTCTGCCTGGAAGGTCCCTATGCGTAGGACATCAAAAATACGTTCATGGACCTCCTGCAATCTTTCCATTAGACCAAGTGTTTTTTCACGTACCCCGTCCACCATGACTTTCTCTAATAACCTGATAAGCGTTTCACTTTGGATTTCGTAAGTCAATGCCTTCTGGGCTGCGTATTCTAGCAGATGTCCCTCATCGAGTACAATCATGGACACCTCTGGTAAGAAAGGTAGCTGGCCTTCACGTATACGTGATTCCTTCGTCCAGATATGCTCCATCAAAAAGTCATGGGAGCAGATAATCAAATCGGTAGATTCACGATAGTGTTGCCTATGAATTGTTTGCCCGCATCTATTTCGTAAATCACAAGTATTACATTGCTGCGTCGGGTGGAAATTCACCTTTTGCCAGTCTTGGTCACTGATGCCTGGAAATTGACTCCGTTCCCCAAAAGGGAATACTTTTTGTAACGAGGAATGACCGTATACGAAATCTGGAATGACGTCTTCAATTACTTCAATAAAGAAGTCATTTTGATCATCCTTTTGTGCCTCTTCAAATCTCTTGAGACACAAATATTGATTTCTAGATTTCGCAAGTCTTACATCAATTTTTATATCCAGGTATTGCTGTAGCTTAAAAATGTCTCCTGCTTCTTTCACCAGTTGCTCAATTAATGTTTCATCTGCACAAGCAATTAAAGCAGGCTTGCCAGTATATCTTGCGTAAGAGATAGCAGGCAGCAGATAGGCGATTGTTTTACCAGTACCAACACCCGCTTCTGCGAATAATACTTTTTTATCCTTTAAGGCTTTTTCAATCTGATAAGCCATGTATATCTGTTCATCCCGACATTCAAAGCCTTTTTCGGGAAGTTCATCGTATAAGACGTCTCCCATCCAGTCACCAAGCGACTCAAAGAAAGAACGATCTTTTGAAAGCTGAAAAGGTAATGCTTGCTTCATATTTTAACTCCCTCAACATCATAATAAAAACAGGTTCCGCCTTTTATCAAAGCGGAGCCCTAAAAATTTCTTGCATGAAACAAATGGAAGGGAGCTCCCAAAGATTTAGACTGTGGGACACTCCCCATCTATAAGAGATACGAAAGTATTTAATTTCTCAATTTCAAATGTGGTCCGATTCCGGGTGCCTCCTCGCCGTCCCCCATTTGCTTGTCGGGGCAGACATAGGCGCTTGCGCTTTTCTTTATTGTCCAGCTTCAGCGCCTTGCCCCTCGAGGTCAAATGTGGTCCGGCTGTGGTGGCTGAAGAGCTGCCTCCTCGCCGTCCCCCATTTGCTTGTCGGGGCAGGACAGGCGCTTGCGCTTTTCTTAGGAACGTTTGCCCCAGAATTGGTAGTAATCTGTTCGAATAAAGCCGTTAAAGAGCTTGCGTTTCTTGGTAGCTTTTTTTCCATAAAGAGCCTCGAAGTTCTCCATGGAGGAAAGCATGTATACAGACCAGGTTGGATATTGCTCCATTACACTCCCCAAGTCCTGGATAACTTTTTCAATTACTTCAACCTCTCCGATACGCTCACCGTATGGAGGGTTACCGATCATCACGCCATCCGTTAAGTCGGTCGTGAAATCACTTGCTTGCATTTGCTTAAAGTTGATTAATTCGCCAAAGCCTGACTCCATTGCATTTTGCTTTGCCAGCTCCACCATCCTATGGTCGATATCTGAGCCGAAGATTTGAAGTGGCTGATCATAGTCGGCCAAATCCTCTGCCTCGATTCTTGCAGCATCCCAAACCTTAGCAGGCATCCAGTTCCAATCCTCACTTAAGAAGTCGCGGTTAAATCCTGGTGCGATATTCTGACCAATCATCGCCGCCTCGATAGGAATAGTTCCAGAACCACAGAACGGATCTGCAAATGGTCTATTAGGGCTCCACTTAGAAATTTTCACTAATGCTGCAGCCAATGTTTCTTTAAGTGGTGCTTCCCCTTGACCTTGACGATAGCCACGTTTATGTAGCCCCACACCGCTCGTATCAATGGTGATCGTGGCTACATCCTTCAATAGGCTAATTTCAATTTTATAGGTTGCCCCTGACTCATCTAGAAAGCCTAATCTTTTATAAGCGAACTTCATTCGTTCCACAATTGCTTTTTTCACAATTGCTTGACAGTCTGGTACGCTAAATAGCGTAGATTTCACTGATTTTCCTTGTACAGGAAAGTTAGCATCCACTGGAAGAAACTTTTCCCATTCGATTGCCTTTGTTCCCTCAAACAATTGATCAAAGGTCTTCGCAGGAAACTGAGCAGCTACAATTTTTACTCTGTCTGCCACACGAAGCCAGATATTCGCTCGAGCTATCGCTGTCTCATCCCCTTCAAAATATACCTTGCCGTTTTCTGTAGTTGTTTCATATCCTAGTGCCTTCACTTCATCTGCAACAATGGACTCTAGGCCCATTGCAGAAGTAGCTACTAATGTAAATTTTGTCATTTAGACAGTCCCTTCTTGCTTTTGGATTTCCCACATTTCCAGAAAATCCATTAGTTCTTTACTTGGAAGAGGCTTACTATAGTAAAACCCCTGAATAATATCACATTTCATCTGCTTTAACAGCTTAACCTGTTCCCTTGTCTCTACTCCCTCTGCCACTACCTTGATATGCAGACGGTGAGCCATTAAAATAATGGACTCTACAATTGCCTGTTTATCCGCCAAGGAGGTAATTTGCTGTATAAAGCTTCTATCAATTTTTAAATAGTTTAGCGGGAATCGATTCAGATAGCTAAGGGAGGAATAACCGGTCCCAAAATCATCTATCGAAATCATAAAACCCAGCTTCTTTAATTCAATCAGCTTCTTTACAATCATTTCGGAATCCTTCATGACGGTCCTTTCCGTCAATTCTAATTCAAGCTGATGTGGACTACAATTATATTGCATTAGTATGGTATTCATTCGTTTTAAGAACGCATCCTGTTTAAAATGTAAGGATGCAATATTAATAGACACCGGCAATTGATCTATCCCTAGTGTTCTCCATTCTAAAATATCTAAACATACTTTTTCTATTATAATCTCACTTAGCGGGACAATTAAACCAGTATCCTCCGCAAGCGGGATAAATTCTCCTGGAGAAACACTGCCAAACCGCTTGCTATTCCATCGTACCAAAGCTTCCACGCCTATAACCTCGTTTGTCTCTAACGCAACTTTCGGCTGGTAAACGATTTCAAAGGTTTTCTGTTGAATTGCCTTGCGAAGCTCTGCCTCTAAAAGCAGACCCCTCTCAGAATCCTTTTTTAGTTCTTCAAAGTAAAAGGCATATTGGTTCCTCCCATTTTGCTTTGCATAATAGGTTGCTTTGTCAGCCTTCTGTATGACCTGCTCCACTTCTTGTCCATCCTGTGGAACCAGGCTGATTCCAATACTTGCAGTTAGATAGACTTCGCTATTATTAATATAAAAAGGGGTATCCAAGCTTCTGATGATGTCCTTTGCATATTGAATGGCTACATTAGGCTGGGAAAGGTCAGGAATAGTTAATAAAAACTGATCTCCGGCATATCTGGCTAATATATCGCTAGAGTTAGTTATTGCCTTCAGTCTGCCCGTAAATTCCTTTAGAATGGAATTTCCTCCCTCGTTTCCAAGCGATTCATTTATTTGCTTAAATCGATCTATATCAATGAATAAAATAGCATGCTGTGTGTCTTGGATGGTTGTTTGCTGTATGAGGCTTTCTAAAAGCTGTATGTATAAGGTTCTGTTGGGGATGCCGGTTAAATGATCCATTTGAAGAAGTGCTTCCAACCTTTTCTCTACCAGCTTTTTTTGGGAAATATCGCTAAAGATCCCGAAATAGTTGATATTCCCATCCTCAGTTTGAAATTCCTGTACCATCAAAAATTCAGGATAGATTTGACCATTTTTCCGCTTGTTCCATATTTCCCCTCGCCACATCCCATTAATCTGGATAGATTCCCACATCTTCGCGTAAAAATTTGCTTCTTGTCTGCCTGATTTCAATATCCTTGGGGTTTTGCCACGGACCTCTTCCATCGTATAGCCGGTTACAACCTCAAAGGCACGATTTACAAGCGTAATACGCATATGCTCGTCCGTTACCATGATCCCCTCTGTTGTGGAATGAAACAATTGGTCAATCAAACCATCATCGTACACGGAAAATCGAGGTGTTCGCTGAATTGTCACCTTTCATTACCTGCTTTCGTAAAATATATATCACAAGAAAATTGCCGTATAAGAAGAAAAGCTCTCCGTGATGGAGAGCTTTTGTATGCATTATAAAATAAGTAGCCACTCATACACTCAATAAGCCATGTTTTGTTTCCACGGTACTCAAACGGTTTCCACCTCGTACGTATGTGGACGGCAATCATCTATCTACAGATAAATCTGTTTTTCTCTCCGTTCATTTCCTTCAAGAAAATGCCCCTACCATAATTTGGGTTTCTCACTCGTGGGGTTTACCTCGTTCCACCTGTATAGTTTCCTATACAGCTACGTCACTGTGGCACTTTTCAGGGACTTTCAGCCATATCCTAAGACTTAGGCCTTCATCCCGCCGTCAGCCGAAATCGACTGCCTTAGTTTATTTTTTCACTAAGCACGAACACTACATTCATCTCAGAACTGTGTGAGCATGGACTTTCCTCTACAATGTCATGCATTGCAGCGATTGCCCGAATATATAAGTGGTATTAGTATTATATACGATTTTACGAAGATATACAATATCCCTTTATTAATATAACTATTCGTACAATTTCGCACCAAATACGTGTTTCTCTAGGTGAGAGAGTCTTTTTAGAATGTCAAAATTAGTGGCACCTGCTTGCGGAGCTGGCGCAGTACGCTTTGGCATTTCCTCGATTTCCTCTTTCAGCTGCTTATTCTCTTGCTCTAGCTGAGAGATTCGCTTTTGAAACGCTTCGTAATCATGAATAATATCATCCAAGAACATGTCTACTTCCTCTTGGTTATAACCTCTTAAACCCGTTTTAAATTCCTTTTCTAATATATCTGAAGCCTTTAGTTTTAATTCCACAAAGCATCTTCCTTCCATCTACAATTCGCTACACGTATTATAGCATATTGATGTCGAATAATGGAGCATTTTAAGGCATCTAAACACGCTTTTTGTTAGGTTGTGCGCTTTCCCGGGAAATATTCCATTTCCTGATTATTCTTATTTTCCGCTTATGCAAGTCATGCCATAGCTTGGACTCTCTATCAGCGTTTATTTCCCGCAAATAACTAATGCATATATTGGTGTGCTCTAGCGCTAACTCATAATCCTTTATTCGGTGCTCATACAGCTTTGCGAGCTCGATCAGCGCATTCATTTTATATTTCCCAGACAATTGAGCTACGGCTGTTTGAAATGCTTGAGTGCTTTCTCTATATTGCTTTTGCTTTTTTAAATGAAGACCAACAAAGTAATAGGCAGTACCTGCTTCCTCTTCTGTGTATTGGTCAATCACGTATTGAAACCAATCTTGGCTTTCCTCTAGCACCTTTAAATCACGAAACCATTTCCCAATGTTCGTGTAGGTGATCGCTGATTCGTATCCTTCCTTTTCCTTGATCAGCTCCACTGTTTGAATATAGAGAGCCACAAGCGAAAGAATGTCCCATTCATTGTGCAACAGCACCTTGAGTAAATTGGTAGGATCTCCACTGCGTATAGAGTCAAAGTAAATAATTGGTGCTAAATGACCTGGTATATCATTTTCTCGCCTGAAATCTAGTTTTGATTCTTCAATTTGCTTGAGCTTAAATCTTTCTATATCATCCTTCCAAACTCGTTTAGACGAATGCATTAAGTCAATATGGGAAATAGTTTGAAGAGGTGGTAAAGCTGAGCGGTTCATTGTCCATCTAGAGACCAGCTGTGGGAAATCAAAGCTCTTGCCATTATACGTAATGATGCTCTGCTCCTCTCTCCAAAAGTCGGAGGCATATAGAAACGCGGCCTCCGAGCTAGGATCGGCTAGAATGTGCTGAGTCAACAAAAAGCCATCCTCCACTCTTTTCAAGATGCCATTTAAAAAGATAAGCACGCCTGCTCCTTTTAAGCCGGTTGTTTCGGTATCATAAAAGCGAAATGGCTGATCTATCTGCATGGTCAACGGGTGATCTGGGAAGGAATCCTGCATATATCGTATGGCATCATCTAGCTTGGATAAATCCACCTTTCCATGTATATGGTCCAGTTCATAAAATATTTCTCTTTGAAAATAAAATCCATGCTCATTTCTTTTAAGCGATAAGCCGGCATTCAACCACGAATCTGTATAAAAAGGAAGTGCAACCTCCTGCACTTCCTTTTTCTTTTCCACTGGCTTATTTTTGGATACAAGTCCCTTCAGCTGCATGAGCTTCTTCTCATAGGACATGTTGATTCACCTGCAATATATGAAGCAGCTTGATCACTTCACGTTTTAGATTTAGTTCTGCATCCTGTGCCCCGATACAAGCTGGGCAGCCATTCGAGCACGGACAGCTTTCCACCTGCTCTGTCACCTTTGGAAGCAGGTCATTCCATAGATCAAACATTCTTTCAGACAAGCCAATTCCCCCTGGATAGCTGTCGTATATATAAAAGGTCGGCTTCTCGTCGTTCACGGATTTTACTTGTGGAACGACATGAATATCCTTGGAGTCGCAATCCAATAATAGGGGAATAAAGGATTGTAAAGCATATGCCACTCCTGTCATTGCATCTGAAAGCAGTGTTTCCTTCCAATCTTCTGGCTTGTCAAAGCTAAACCAAGTGGAGGATGTATGAAGTTCAAGCGGAGGTATATGAATCTTACCTGACCCGATGTTATCATGTGTATCAAATTTTATCTTTTTGAAGATTGTCGGCTGGACAAGCACCACAATGTCTCCAAATCGTAAAGTTCCTATAGTTGCTTGTCTTTCTTTATCCTCACTGAGCACCTTCAATTCAATTGCAAGGTTAGCATCAGTGAAGTAGTCTACATCTACCTCTCTTACGAAGGCCTTCTTTTCCTCCCAGTCGAGCTTTTCGACTTGGAATTGAGTTCCTTGATGCAGATAGATGGCTTCCTCATGCAGAAGGGTCATGGCGCTATATAAGTCCATTTCTCCAATGACTCTCGTTTTTGTAGGTATAGATTGGTCGATAATAATGACATTATCCTGCGACGCAGAGCGAAGGCTAATATTGCTCGCCGGAAAGCTTTCAGACATCCAATGCCATTTGTCCGCTGTTTTTAATAGCACCCCTTCGCTCTCCAGAAATTCTAACAGCTCTTGTACCGTAAACTCACCATACGTATCGGAGGTAGTAAAGGGAAGCTCGAAAGCTGCACACTTTAGATGATCCATTAGGATAATCATATTGTCTGGATAAATACGTACTTCCTCCGGTGATTGTCCTAAAAAATAGTCAGGATGCTTGACCACATATTGATCTAAAGCGGTGGATTGCGCAACATAGATGATTAATGCTTCGTCTTGTCTTCTTCCCGCTCGTCCTGCCTGCTGCCAAGCACTTGCAATATTCCCCGGGTAACCCGTCATAATACATGCCTGCAGCTGGCCAATATCCACTCCTAGCTCTAACGCATTGGTACTCACCACCGTCCGAATCTCACCCTCACGAAGACCTTTTTCAATTTTTCTTCGCTCGGATGGGAGGTATCCTCCTCGGTAGCCTCGAATCGATTGATCATTTATTTTCTTACTAACCAATGCTTGAAGATAGGTCACAAGCATTTCCACTCGGACTCTGCTTTTCGCAAAGACAATGGTTTGAATCCCATTGATATATAATTCTTGCGCCAGGTCTCTAACTTCTAGTACTGCACTTCTTCGTACGTTAAAAACTGGATGAACAATCGGCGGATTATAAAAGACAAAATGCTTCTTGCCTGCCGGAGCACCATTTTGATCAATTAGCACATGATCAGTGTTGGTTAGGCTTTCTGCAAGCTCTTTCGGATTTTTAATCGTTGCCGAAGTACAAATGAAGGTTGGATAGCTACCGTAAAAGGCACATATCCTTTTTAATCTTCTAATCACATGTGCAACATGGCTACCGAAGACCCCTTTATACGTGTGCAATTCATCAATGACAATGTATTTTAGATTTTCAAAGAGCGTCACCCATTTTGTATGGTGAGGCAAAATCCCAGAGTGCAGCATATCTGGATTCGTTAGCACGATATGACCAGACTTACGGATTTTTTTTCTAATCCCAGGCTCTGTATCGCCATCGTACGTATAGCTCAGAATCTCTTCTCCACTAGCTTCTATTAATTCATTCAAATCACTCTTTTGATCCTGTGCCAAGGCTTTTGTGGGAAAGAGATAAATGGCTCTTGCCGTAGGATCTTCCAATATAGATTGCAGGACTGGCAGATGGTAGCATAGTGACTTCCCGGAGGCAGTAGGAGTGATTGTAGTAAAGGATTTCCCGCTTAACGCAGTATCAAAGGCTTGTCTCTGGTGAATGTATAGCTTAGACACTCCGCGAGACTCTAAAGCTTTTCGAATAGAAGGATGCATCGTGCTTGGAAAGGACGCATAGACTGCTTCTTTCTCTTCCATTGTATGGATATGCTCAATCTGTGGGAATCGCTCACTATTCACTCGCCAATCATCTAACAGCTCGGTGATTGTCTTCTTCTGTTTAAGCATGCTGGTCACCAACCTCCTTTATTGCCTGGAGAATAGTCTCTAGCGTATATTTAGAGGAATGCACCGATTGTAGGAAGCGTTTTTTACTTGTTCCTTTATAAAAGGACTGCACCACAAACTGCTTCATGGACTCCAGCAAAGAGTCTACTTGGCTTGGATGGATATACTTAGGTTTCTTCTGTTGAATCCACACCCTCACTAAATTTTCCCATTCCAAAAGAACCTCATCTAATTCAAGCGCATGTGGACGGACGTCTTGAAAAAAATCAGGCTCTTTATCTAGTTCTCTATATGAATAAAAACGTGTAATGCACTCATCGCATTCTTTTATTAACTTTGTACTCAAATGGAATAATGTCAAATGAATCCCTCGCATTCTAGTACCAGTTTATCAAATACAGCGACTATTTTCCAGCAGGGACGAACATATATTCTTTATAGCTTCCCTTCAATTTTTTCTATTTTTCCCAGAAGCTTAAACGATGACCTACTAAAGTCCTCTTGAAACTGATCCTGTTCGTCGTTCATTCTATTTTCCAGTAAATATTCTAGCAGCTCTAGTTGATCTATGAGTCTTTCTATTTTGTTCATCTCCATCACTCCTTTTTCTAGGTATTTAACCAATCTTGGTCAAATCCCTTCCCGCTCGACAAAGCTTCTATGAATAAGACAAAACAAGTAACTGCTCGACAATTAGAACTGTTCAGCGACTACTTAAAAGGAACTATGAGAAGCCAAATATTCCCCATCACACTTCCATTCATGGTAACAACAACCACATCGTATTTCCTTAAACAAAATGAAACTTCTCACCTTTGGATACGTCTAACTAACTTGTGATAAACTAATAGCATAAAGAGGTGATAGTATGGCTATACGTTATCCAAATGGAAAGATTTACAGTCCGGAGAAAAAAATAAAAGAAAAAAAAATAAAGGATTATTCTTTCAGTAATAGGGGAAAGACGTTAGAGGATGATATTAATGATTCGAACGAATACTATCTTCAACACAACATTGCTGTGATTTATAAGAAACCTATTCCGATTCAAGTCGTCAAGGTAGATTATCCTAGTAGGAGTAGTGCTGTTATTAAGGAAGCTTATTACCGTACTCCCTCCACAACTGACTATAATGGAGTCTTTCAAGGAAAATATATTGACTTTGAAGCAAAAGAAACGGAAAATAAAACAGCATTTCCTTTAAAGAATATCCATCTTCATCAAATTACCCACATGGAAAAAGTTAGTAAGCAGAATGGCATCTGCTTCTTGCTAGTACGTTTTTCATCTTTAGATCGGGTTTTTTATTTACCCTTCGAAAAACTAAACATCTTTTGGGAAAGAATGAATAGTGGTGGGAGAAAATCGATTGCCCTTCAAGAATTTGAAGAGCATGCCTTGGAAATATCCCCTAAATATGCTCCAAGAATTGATTATTTACAAATAGTTAATGACTTGTACGTATAAAGTGAAAGCGAGGAGACGTTTATGAGTGAGCAAAAGAGAACTCGTGAACAACGAAGAAAAGAATTACAAAAACAAAAGAAAAAACAAAAAGTCTCATGGAAAACATGGGTTAAACGTATATTTATTGCATTCGTAGCAATTGGCGTGATAGGTCTAGTGGCTGGTGGCTCCATGTATGCCTACTATGCAAGCACAGCTCCTGAGCTTGATGAGGAACTATTAAAGGACCCGATTAGTCCTATTCTGTTAGATAATGAAGGCAATGAGTTTGCTACTGTGGGGTCCGAAAACAGGAAGTATGTGCCTTATGACGAAATACCACAAATGATGGAGGATGCGATTCTTGCGACCGAGGACGTGCGCTTCTACGACCATATGGGTGTTGATATTTTACGATTAGCAAAAGCTGTTCTGGCCAACATCACCGAAGGATTTGGAGCACAAGGAGCTAGTACGATCACTCAGCAGGTAATCAAAAACTCTTTCTTTACGAATGAAAAAACATTAAAGCGAAAAGCACAAGAAGCACATTTAGCACTTCAGCTTGAGCGTAAGTATGAAAAAGAAGAAATATTCGAGATGTATTTCAATAAGGTATTAATGTCAGGACGTATCTATGGATTTGGTACCGCAGCAGAAATCTTTTATGGGAAAGAATTGAAGGATTTAGAGCTTCATGAGATGGCTGTTCTAGCAGGTATGCCTCAAAGTCCAAACAACTACAATCCGTTTAAACACCCAGAAGCTGCAGAGAAAAGACGTAATACTGTACTTTACCTAATGAATCTGCATGGCAAAATTACGGATGAGGAAATGAAAGCTGCACAGGCTATCCCTATTGAAGATTCTTTATTACCAGAGGAACAACGTTTAGCAAGAATTGATTCCAAATATGATGCGTTTATCGACATCGTGTTAGATGAACTAGAGGCGCATGGCGATGGCGATGCTATTTCAGAAGGTATCACTATTCATACTACCTTACAGCCAAAAGTACAGCAGCAAGTTGAGCAGACATTGAATTCGGATATCTTCCCGAACGATAAAATCCAATCTGCAGTAGCAGTTGTGGACACGAAAACAGGTGCTATCGCAGCTGTAGGTGGTGGACGTAATTACGGAGCAGACCGAGGATGGAACTATGCACAGGATATGAAAACAAGATCTCCTGGATCAACAATCAAACCTTTAATTGACTATGCACCAGCAGTTGAATTTTTAAGCTGGTCTACTGGTCAAACCATTGTAGATGAACCAATCCAGTACACTGGTACAGACCAAACGGTGCGTAACTTTGATGGAACATATAAAGGTGCAATGACGATGCGTGAAGCATTGTACCAGTCTCGAAATGTACCGGCAGTAAAAACGTTAAAAGAAGTTGGAACTAAAAATGCCAAAGAATTTATTAATCGCTTCGGCATTGATTTAGGCGACATTACAGAAAGTACAGCAATTGGTGGTGTATCCAAAGCCATGACCCCAATTGAAATGGCTGGAGCATACGCTGCTTTTGGTAATAGCGGTGTCCATACAGAACCATACGCTATCAAGAAAATTGTTTACAGAGATGGTAAGACAGAAAAGAGATATCAACCAGATGCGAAGCCGGTAATGAAGGATTCTACGGCATATATGGTGACAGACGTATTACGAGACGTAATGACTAAAGGTACTGGGACACGAGCTGCTGTTAGTGGATTAGATGTTGCCGGTAAATCAGGTACATCCAACTATAGCTCGAAGCAAATGGAAGATTGGAATCTACCTTCTAGCGCATTCCCAGATGTTTGGTTTGCAGGATATACGACCAACTATTCCATCACGGTATGGTCTGGCTACTCAGACTTGAAAGATCCAATGACGACGAATGAGGAACGTTATCTTCCACAGACTATCTTTAAACAGGTAATGTCTAATATTTCACAAGGAATCTCTACGGAGCGCTTCAAGAAACCAAGCTCTGTGGTGGAAGTTACAGTGGAAAAAGGAACAAATCCACTTCAGTTGGCAAGTGAATACACTCCTTCTAACTTGAAACTTACAGAGTTATTTGTAAAAGGTACAGAGCCAACGAAGGTCTCTGAGGAATATGAGCAGCTAGAATTAAATGCTCCGACAAACCTTACAGTCGAGTACTCTGATGTGGATTCTTCTGGAACGCTAAACTGGGAGTTCACTCCACCGGAGGACGAAGAAGTAAACGTACAATTTGAAGTTTCTGTAGCCATAGATGGTGGCCCAACAGAACCACTACAAACTACCGATAAAAAAGGACTAATCGTCCAAAACCTGATACCAGGTAGCTCCTACGTCTTCTATGTGACCGCAGTCGCAGAGGATGTAAGAAGTGAGCCTGCTTCCGTATCCCTAACTCTAGAAGGAATTGGTGAAGACATGGAAGGTACCGAGCCTGAAGAACCAGCCGAAAATGAAAATCCGGATGAAGGAAACGAAGGAGATTCAGGCGGAGAAGATGGCACTGGAAATGGTGAAGGCAATGGAAACAACGAAGGAAATAATCCTGGAAACGGTGATGGATCTGGAGCAGGCGGAACTGGCGGTGGAAATGATACCGGATCTGGAGACGGTTCTGACCCTGGAGCTGGTGATTCCAGCGAAGATGCCTCCGCTAACGTGAACCAAAACGGTACCCAACCAGGAGCCGGCAGTGGCACATAAAAGATACGAAAGATAGACCTAAAAGTGGGTCTATCTTTTTTTTGTTGGTGGTTTTGCGATATGTAGCTAGTAGGATAATGGTTCCAAGGTAAGCGTTCCATCTGGAGGTACTAATAGTAGATTTGAAAAGCACTACTGCTTTGTAGATTGGAAAATAAGTGGTAATAAGTGTGGTCTTCTCCCCTTTCCTTGCGGTTGTGGTCCAGTTACTTGCGCTGGGAAGTTACTTACTTGCGATAGAGGATTCGTTACTTGCGATTCCGGTCTCTTTACTAGCGCTTGCTTTTGGTTTAGTCACTTTCAGTAACGGTTTAGTCGCTCTTAATAATGATTTAGTCGCTCACATCAGCATTTTAGTCGCTCTTAGTAACAATTTAGTCGCTTTCACCAACCATTTAGTCACTTAACGGAATTTATTGGTAAAAACCAACTTAGTTATTCCAGTTAAATGGTAATACATACCCTTACTCAATTTGATTACTTGCGATTGGTTAGCTGGTTCGTGCGGTCGTCAGTCGCTTACGTGCGGAAAACTGATTGTTACTTGTGGTTTTGGCTAAGTTAGTTGCGGTCTCCCTCAAGTTAGTTGCAGTCTCCCTCCATTTAGTTGTAAAACGGAATTATTTGGAAAATAAAAACCTATCAATTTGGAAGCTAAATGGTAATACTTGCGGTAGCCATGACCTTACGTGCGGTCCCCTAGAAGTTACTTGCGTACACTCGTTAATTACTTGCGGTCTCGTGCCTTTTACTTGCGGAAAGAGCCAATTTACTTGCACACTCAATCACGATTTATTCAATCTCCCCTCTCAATGGAAAAGTCCAACAAAAAAAGGAGCAAGAGCATCACTGCTCCTCTCCTTTTTTCTTTTGAAGTATCAAGTACCTGGCGATTTTCTTTTCAGCTTCCTTGAACAACTCATCTAGCTGGCGAAACGCCGAGTAGTTGGTGATGTTTTGCTTAATGAAGGCTATTCGCTCTTCGTAGTTGACTGGCGCTATTCCATCGGTTTTCACTTGAATAGCCTCTAATAGCTCGATGCCTTTTGACATCAGCTCCATTGGCTTTTGCCTTTGTCTGAAGGCCTCGGCAATAGAAGGCTCGATTGATTTCCAAGCCTCCAAGTACTCTGTAAAATCCTCTTTACGCAAGTTTGACAACTTTGTTCATCCTTTTCTTACCCTCTCTGCAGACCGATAGCAACGGACATTCTGGACAGTTGGGACTTTGCGCCTTGCAGTGGTACCTACCGAAGAAGATTAGCTGATGATGAGTTTTCGACCAAAGCTCGATTGGAGTCTTTTTCATCAACGTTTCTTCTACTTGTAAAACCGAATCCTTCCATCTGCACAAGCCAAGTCTTTTAGATACGCGCTCCACATGCGTATCCACTGCTATTGCAGGAATATCAAACGCTACGGAAACGACGACATTTGCTGTTTTTCGTCCCACTCCCGGAAAGGTTGTTAGTAGATCACGATCCGCAGGTACTTCTCCCCCATGCTGATCGATTAGCTGTCTGCTGAGTGCTTGAATATTCTTTGCCTTGTTACGATATAGACCGATAGAGCGAATATCAGCTTGCAGTTCTTCTAGGGAGACAGCAAGGTAGTCCTCTGGCTTTTTATATTTTTGAAACAGTGTTCTGGTTACTTTGTTTACTAATACGTCTGTACATTGGGCGGACAGTAATGTTGCAACCAGCAATTCGAATGGATTGTCATGTACAAGCTCACAATGAGCATCCGGAAACATTTTCTCCATTTCCTCTAGACAAAAGTTCCACTGCGCTTTTGTTAGCATGCTACCACCTACTCTCTCTCTTCTAGCCAGTTGTAAAATGGTACCTTTGTCGCTCTGGCCGGCTGTTCTGTTCGTTGCTCAGGCACGAACTGACGAAACTGGGCAGATTGCTTTTCTGCCTCCTGGACGGTCCGAATATTTTTCTTCTTCCATTCAAATAAAATCCGATCAATGTAGCGTAAGCTTAGCTTTTGAGCGAGGACTGCCTCTTTTAATGCATGACGAATTAAGGAAGGGGAATGCTTGTCCTGATCAAACCACATGCCAATTGTTTCGTATTCCATCGGAGATAGCAGACGACCAAACTCTTGTTCAAACAGCTTGTATATTTCGCCTTCTTCTCCTTTTATTTCTTTTTCTTCGCTAGAGATGCTTTGTTGCTCCACACAATCAAGCAATAAATCCCATAGCTGATGGAATGCGTAATATTCATAATGGACACCATTTTCGTCCGTATGCTGCTCTATTTGAATTAAACCCTTTTGTACAAGGCGTTGAAGGATGGAGGTCACCCGGTCCTCTGAAAAATGGGTGCGCTCCACTAAATTTTGTGGGGTCGGAAAATGGTTTCCTGCTTCCCCATATGCTATTAGATGTAGAAGGATAATTGCTTCCTCATCTTTCATATTTATTGCTTTATAATGGCTAAAAAAAAGCTGGGAAATGTTCACATTTCCCTGCTCAATCCAGATACGGAGTCGGTCTTTTTTAGACATAATCGCACTCCCTTTCTAACATCTATCTATTATGGATACAGTCTGTTCAATAGTCTTGGGAATGGGATAGACTCACGAACATGCTCAGCACCGCTGATCCAAGCAACTGTTCTTTCTAGTCCTAAACCAAATCCTGAGTGAGGCACAGATCCTTGTTTACGAAGCTCTAAGTACCATGCATAAGCAGCTTCATCAAGACCGTGTTCTTGAATACGTTGTTTTAGTAGATCATAATCATGGATACGCTCTGAGCCACCAATGATTTCTCCATAGCCTTCTGGAGCTATTAAGTCCGCACATAGCACTACATCGTCGCGCTCTGGGTGTGGCTGCATGTAGAATGGCTTAATGCCTACTGGGTAGTGTGTAATGAATACTGGCTTATCAAAGCTTTCCGCAATAGCCGTTTCATGCGGAGCCCCAAAGTCGTCTCCCCATTGAATATCATCGAAGCCTTTTTCATGCAAGAACTTGATTGCATCATCATATGTAATTCTTGGGAAAGGAGCTTTGATGTTTTCTAGTTTAGATGTGTCACGGTCTAGACGCTCTAACTCCAATTTGCAGTTAGCTAGTACAGATTGAGTAATATGCTCCACATATTGCTCTTGCACTTCTAAGCTCTCTTCAAATTCTACGAATGCCATCTCCGGTTCAATCATCCAGAACTCGATTAAGTGACGACGTGTTTTTGATTTCTCTGCGCGGAATGTTGGTCCAAATGAGAACACTTTTCCAAGAGCCATTGCAGCTGCTTCCATATATAATTGACCAGATTGTGAAAGGAATGCATCCTCGTCAAAATATTTTGTATGGAAAAGCTCAGATGTTCCTTCTGGAGCTGAACCAGTTAGGATTGGTGGATCCATCTTCACAAAGCCTTCTTTATTAAAGAACTCATAAGTTGCACGAATGATTTCGTTTCTGATTTTCATGATGGCATGCTGTTTACGAGAACGAAGCCATAGATGACGGTTGTCCATTAAGAATTCTGTTCCATGCTCTTTTGGTGTGATTGGATAATCAACCGCAGCATGAATGACTTGGATGTCCTTCACTTGTAGCTCATAGCCAAAGGAAGATCTTTCATCCTTCGTTACTTCTCCAATTACATACATAGAAGTTTCTTGTGTTAATCCTTTTGCAGTTTGGAAAACTTCCTCTTCCACATCTGCCTTTACTACGACACCTTGTACGAATCCAGAGCCATCGCGTAATTGTAAGAAAGCAATTTTACCGCTTGAACGCTTATTTGCAAGCCAAGCTCCAAGTTTTACTGTTTCACCGACATGGTTTGCCATGTCTTTAATCATAATTTTTTTCATTGTATCCTCCGTAGCTATTATTATAGGTTTGATATTCTCTTCCACCATTCTCCGTTTTCAAAAAGAAGATAAATGTAGTTTAAGGTATCAGATTGCGTGACAAATGTTATTTCCCATACTGGGCCGACCTCTTCTACCCCTAGCTTTGCATGCAGCAGCTTACCGTTTGGTGCATTCTTCATGACGGCAGAAATGGCATCCTCCTTTGATATTCCATCAGCAAGGTTGATTTCCATGATGGTTTCTTCGCTTCCCTTTTTAGGAATAAAGAATGCTTTTTCTTCACCCTTATCAGTAATTCCAACCACAGTATGATAACTAGTTGTGCTGTTATATGGATAGGATTCCACTACCTCTTCAATCAGGTTATTTTGAATCAAGTAAGATTCAGCAGTCTCACTCGCTTCCTCGAACGGAGATTTTGCTTGAAAATAGATTAGCAGGGTAATGATGACGGCGAGACTCAATGTAAATACAGATAAAAATATTATCCATCTTTTTAGAGCCATGCTTACGTCCTATAGATCGTAAAGACTGCTTTTTCTTGGTCTTCTTTGTCTAATGCCAAGCCAAACATCAAATCCTGCTCTTTAAGAGAACGATTTAATACATCCACAATCTTATAAAGATCTGATTGATACTTAATCGTTACAGTTGAAATAACTTCGATTTTATTTTCCATATTTCTACCTGCTTTCTGAAACTCATCCTAATTATTATACCAATTTTCGAGCTCTAAGACTATATTTTCTAGAGATACTTTCTTAACCGGAATATTAGGTATTGCTCGCAAGAAATTACTTCCATATGATTTCGTTTCAATTCGTCTATCTAGCACAATAAAGACCCCTTTATCCGTCGCTGAGCGAATCAATCGTCCAAAGCCCTGTCTAAAACGTAAAATCGCCTCGGGAAGTGAATATGCGGTAAAAGCATTTTCCCCACTCTTCGTAATCAACTCGGCTCTACGTCTGAAAAGTGGGTCATCTGGGGAAGAAAACGGCAGTCGAACCATGATGACCACTGAAAGGGCTTCTCCCGGAACATCTACCCCTTCCCAAAAGCTATTAGTACCAAATAAAATCGACTTGGAAAATCGTTGGAAGGATTTCAACAGCTTCATCCTACTCCCAGAGGTAATGCCTTGTGCAAATAGCATGTAATCCTCTAAAAGCTCGGTTTCTTGTATCAGCTCTACTGTCCTACGCAACATTTCCTGTGATGTGAATAAAACAAAGCATCTTCCTTCAGTTACAAGGACCGTTTGTACAATTGCCTCCGCAACCGATTGAATGAACTCTCCTTGGGAAACCTGTTGGATATCCGGCATATCGTCTATAATCAGAAGCTCGGCTCCTTGATAAAAATCGGGAGACGAGGAAAACTTGTAAATAGGAATATCCTCTGACAAGCCAAGCTGACTGGTTATAAAGTGCTGATTGGTCGGGACTGTTAGTGTTCCTGAAGTCCATACGATTCCACCATTTTGTCGGAATCCCTCGACTGCATCCTTTATTGTCTGCTGGTAATTCAACGGCTTTTTAATCACGGTGATGCTTCCTGGTATGCTTCTCGTATCCAATTCAAGCCATTTCGCTTCTAAAGGCACATCTACTAGGAATATTTCATCCCATTCGCTCACCTTGATCTCTAGCTCTCGTAACCAAAATTCCCACTCATGCTTCAAGATGCCCACTTCTTTATCGTCTGAAAAGCTGCTATGTGTAGCAAGAATAGACTTCGCCAAGTCAATAAAATCCTGCATACAGACAGAAACCTGCTCGAAAGTCGACTTGTTCAGCATTAACTCTTCTAATGTTAAGGACCTTTTCGTTACTTTATTCGAAGAAGGAATTGCCTGCACAACGTTTAATAAATAAGAAATCGATGAATCAAAGGCCTCTATCACATAGAATAATGCCTTCTCCAGCTTGATCCGATTGGTCAAGGAAACGTTCAACAGAGTTAGTCTGCTTAACAACTGCTCCGTATCCAAGGAGCCAAACTGACCAAGTACATACTTCCAATTCGTATAGGAGAAAATACGTTCATTTTTGGACATACTTGCCGTAATCATTTGATGGGCTTCATCAATAATGGTGCCACAGCCATGAGCAAGCAGCTTATAATCTCTATCCTTGTCAGTCATAATCATCGCATGATTCGTGATAAGCAGGTGACAAGCTCTGCTTTTTTGGATAGCGCGGAGATAGAAGTCTAGCTCTCTTCCCTCTACCGGTAATTGATCAGCCGTTCTTCTAATCTTCTCGAGAAAAAGCTGCCCACCACCTGAGGCATTTAACTCAGATAGGTCCCCCTCTTCCGTAAAAGTCAGCCAAACAAGAATTTGCATGATGGTAAAGGTTTCATCATAAGATTCGTCCTCTCCATGAAGCTGCTCATAGAACCTATTTAAATCGATATAATGCTGGATTCCCTGTAGCTTGGCAACCTGAAGGTCGACCCCCAATATACGCTTAAGCTTTGGAATCTCATCCACGATCAATTGATCAATTAAGTTTGACGTATGCGTACTAATAATGACCGGCTTCTGCTCCTTCAGTGCATGTATGAGTGCGGGTATCAGATAACCAAGCGTCTTGCCAATCCCCGTTTCCGCTTCACATACGATTTCTTCTTTATTGACAAAGGATTGGTACACTCTGTCCATTAGCTCAAACTGTCCTGCTCTCTCTTCAAAGGAGGAGAAGCCTCTTTTCAAAAGCTTCTTCTTTTCTAACATATCAGTTGGATAGCTAATATCCTCATAAGTCACTAGTGGAAGAGAAGGTGCTTTTCTAATGGGAATACCTTTGAATAAATCGTATTCCTTGCTAACTGTCTCTTTTCGCTTTTCATTCAACATATCATAAAAGAGAAGAGATACATTCGATTTCAACTGAAAGGATCGTTTATGCAGTAACTCGAGCGTCTTAAGTGGAAGCTGCCTAGCCCTTTCACAGCATTTTAATAATAAATGAGCAGTTGCAAGAGCATCATCATCCGCTCGATGTGCTGATTCTAACTCGATCCCCAGCTCCACTGCGATATCCTGAAGCTTAAAGCTATAAAGGTTCGGATACATAAGCTTCACAAATTCCACTGTATCTATCGTTTTACAGACCAGCTTTGGCAATCCAACTCTCTTCAGCTCCTTCTGTAAAAAAGAAAGGTCGAACAGCACGTTATGCGCTACAAAAATCGTATCCTGCAGCATATCAAGCACGTTCGGCGCTACCATTTCAAATATAGGAGCATCCGCTACATCCTCATCCTGTATATGGGTTAAATCTTGTATAAAAGCAGGAATTTTTCGCTCTGGATTAATAAATGTTGTGAATGTATTCGTCACTTGTTGATTCTCTATAAACACAATGGCAAGTTGAATAATCCGATCGCCACCAGAAGATGAATGACCTGTTGTTTCAATATCCACAACAGCATATTTGTGATTTTTCAATTTTCTCAACTCACCGTCATAATTTCATTTTTTTACTTCTCAAGGTTAACGGGTGTCCTTCTCTAGCCTAAAGCTAGAGCAACGTAACCCTTCATTTATATAGCTTATTCCTTCACAAAGAAGGTAGATGTACAATTTTGCCTCAAAAAAATTGTACCATATTCTTTCATGGGATAGGAAATGTTGAGAAAGGAAACATGATGATGTTTTTATGTATAGGACTGCTCGTTATTCTGGAGTATTGGGATGGAATTCCGTTAGATAGAGCATGAGCTATATAGCGAAAAGATTCTTGTTGTAGAAATGAGCTCTAGTATCGGGGAAATGTATCCCCAGGCATTTGAAAGTTGGAATGTTGTAAAATGATACTTAATGTTGAAAAAATGGGCTTGTATGTTGTAAAAATTACGCTTAATGTTGTAAAAACAAAGCCGCCGAATAACGGAAACTTGGAATGGTGTAAAAATGATGCTTAATGTTGTAAAAATGGGCTTGTATGTTGTAAAAATTACGCTTAATGTTGTAAAAACTATTCCTAATGACTTAAAAATGACCCTGCTGGACTTGAGAAAAATGATTGTTGCAAAAATGAACTTGATTGTAGCAAAAACCACTTCCATTGTCGCAAAAATAGCGATCATTGTAGCAAAAACGCTCCAGCAGATCTCCCGAGAAATTGATTGTAGCAAAAATGAGCTTGATTGTAGCAAAAACCATGTCCATTGTCGTAAAAATAGCGACCATTGTAGCAAAAGCGCTCCAGCAGAGCACCTAGAAATTCATCGTCGCAAAAACCACCTCAATTACCGCAACTTCTCACTGCCAGTTGTCTTTACTAACCTCAAGCACCTTCACCAACCCCTCCACCTCAAACTAAAAAGACTGTATACAAGCGATAGGACGCTTGTATACAGTCTCTCGTTTACATTACTGTAGCTTCTGGCTCGTAGTGAATGATTTGATTAATTGTATTATCTGGATTCATAATTGCTACTGTTGGTTGGTGGTCATTCGCTTCTTCATTCATGACATAAGCATATGAAATGATGATTACTACGTCTCCACGTTGTACAAGTCGAGCAGCTGCGCCGTTAACGCAGATAACTCCTGAGCCTCTTTCTCCAGCAATGATGTATGTTTCAAAGCGTGCACCATTATTGTTGTTGACGATGTGCACTTTTTCGTTTGGCAGCATGCCTACTGCGTCAAGAATATTTTGATCGATTGTAATGCTTCCCACATAGTTTAGATCCGCTTCTGTTACTACTGCACGGTGAATTTTCCCGTTTAGCATCATACGTAACATCATTACACTTCCTTTACTTCTACTATTATATTATCTATTAAACGAGCTTTTTCAAAAAATACGGCAGTTGCAAATAAAACCTGTGTTGCATATTCAGTGACTGGCTGCAAAGTTGGATAGGTTAGGACTTCAAAGTAGTCGATTTTACCTGAGGTATTTTGGGAGATATACTCCTTACCACTTTCAACCGCTTTATCGATGTCCTTTGTTTCGGACCATACCTGTTCTGCTAGCTGTAATGCTTTATATAAATGTGTAGCCTCTTGTCTTTCCTTATCGCTCAAAAACACATTACGAGAGCTTTTCGCTAGGCCATCTGCTTCTCTCACAGTTGGTACGCCGATAACCTCCACCGGGAAGTTATATGCGACAGAGAATAGCTTCACAATGGCAAGCTGCTGTGCATCCTTTTGACCGAAGTAAGCTCTTGTCGGTTGCACAAGATGGAAAAGCTTGGTGATTACCTTTAGCACGCCATCGAAATGACCGGGTCTGCTTGCACCACACAGCTTGGTGGAAATATCGCCCACGTGAATGCTGATGCCACTTTCAAAGGGATACATTTCCTCCGGAGTCGGAGTGAATAGTACATCAACGCCTGCTGCAGTGGCTATTTTTTTATCACGCTCTAAATCTCTTGGATAACGGTCCAGGTCCTCGTTTGGACCAAACTGAGCCGGATTTACAAAGATGCTGGCAACTACAAGGTCATTTTCCTCGCGTGCCTTGTTCATTAAGGATTGGTGACCCTCATGTAAGTATCCCATGGTTGGGACAAAACCGATAGTTTTTTGCTTATTGGCTTCAATGATTGTACGAAGCTCCTCAATTGTTTTCGCTATTTGCATGACTACCTCCGTAGAGTTGAAGAAGTTGATCTTCCTTCATTGTAAAAGAATGTTCCTTCGCTGGGAATACTTCTGCTTTCACTTCTGCGATATATTGCTCGATGCCTGCTTTGATTGGCTCTCCCACATTGGCAAATTCCTTTACAAATTTCGGAATATGGTGGGAACCGAATTTGACCATGTCATGGAATACAAGTACTTGCCCATCCGCTGTGACACCTGCTCCGATTCCAATGGTTGGAATGGTCAGTCTCTTAGATACTTGCTCTGTCAATTGGAAAGGAATACATTCTAATACCAAGGCAAAAGCTCCCGCTTCTTGACATTTTAAGGCATCTTGGATTAATTTCTCAGCAGCCTCTACTGTTTTACCTTGCACTTTGAAGCCACCAAGCACTCCAGCAGATTGCGGAGTCAAGCCTAGATGAGCAACAACTGGAATTCCAGCACTTGTCAGTTTTTTAATAACAGGAATGACATCATCTGCACCCTCTACCTTTAAAGCCTGTGCTCCTGTCTCTTGCATTAAGCGAACCGCGTGATGCAATGTCTCATTCAGTGAGCCGTGGTATGTTCCAAAAGGCATATCTACCACAAGGAAGGTGTTTGGCGCTCCTCTTCGAACGGCTTTCCCGTGATGAACCATATCGTCCAATGTCACTAGAACCGTAGAATCGTAGCCTAGTACGACCATTCCCAAAGAATCTCCGACTAAAATCATATCGATGCCTGCATATTCGGCAAGCTTCGCAGTCGGATAATCATACGCTGTCATCATCGTAATTTTTTCATTGTTTTGCTTCATTGTTAAAAAGTTGCTAGTTGTTTTCAACTTTTTCCCTCCTTAATTGTTTGAAGAAGAGAAAACCATATAGAAAGCCCTTCATATCCAAATGGACATAAGGGCAGAAAAGTCATAATCAGGTTTTCTCCGTCCCTGTCAATAAAAGATCAAGGCAGAACTATTCATTTATGAATTACTGTTTTCATTGGTGCAGTTCTTTAAAAGATACTACCCATCGCTTACAGAATAACAGAAATTTCTTCTTACGTCCAAATTATCTTTTTCCAAGAAGAGAGATATCTGCAGAAATTATTTCTTTTATTTCCCCAGTGTCGAGCTGAAGTAGTAGAATGCCCTCGTCAGTAATAGCAGTAGCCACTCCTTCAAACGTGTCCCGTATGGTAGTGGCTCTAATACGGGAGCCGATTGTGCAATTATAGCTCTCCCATAACAGTTTGATAGGCTTGAATCCATGTTCTTCGTATAGCTTTGTGTACTTTTCTAGATATTGCATTACTTTAGCTGCGAGAAGAGCACGGTCGACTGTCTTTCCAGTTGAAAGCCTGATAGAGGTCGCTATGGACTGGAGCTCCTCTGGAAAGGCAGCTGCCTCATGGTTTACATTTATCCCTATCCCAATGATGATGCTATGCACTCGGTCCATGTCCGCTTGTAGCTCCGTTAAGATGCCGGTTACCTTTTTCCCGCCTATTAGTAAATCATTTGGCCATTTAATGCGAGGCAAGCCGTCAGTAACCTCTTCTATTGCTTTTGCTACCGCAACGGCAGCGACAAGCGTATAGGCGGAGGCATATTGAGGGCTGATGTCCGGTCTTAGAATCACGCTCATCCAAATTCCTTTGTTTGGAGCAGAACTCCAGCTGCGATCTAGTCGACCTCTCCCTGCTGTTTGCTCATCGGATATGACGACCGTTCCATGAGGTACTCCTTCTCTTGCCTCGATTGCTGCGATTCGTTGGGTAGAATCACATGTTGGATAATAAAGAAGAGTGCATCCAATATGCTCCGTTTGAAGAAGAGGCTCAATTCTTTCCGGGCTTACCAAATCAGGGGTACTTTTTAATAAATAGCCCTTTTTCTTGATTGCCTCAATTTCATAGCCCTCTTCCTCGAGGATTTTTAGATATTTCCAAATCATCGTCCTAGAAATTTGAAGCTCATCGGCTAGCATCTGGCCGGAAATCGGCTCTTTCGCTGAACCCAGCTTATCCAGAATGATTTTCTTTGTTTGGATATTCATGAATGAACCATTCCTTTATGGTAGCAACGTCGTTTGCTACTTGGTTTGTTAGCACCTCTTGGACTAAGTGCTGTAATACTTCCTTAATCCATGGACCTCTTTTCTTTCCAGACCAATTCATCAAGTCATTCCCGTTGACCGCAAGCTCCTTGACCGAACGGATAGGCAGCCCTTCCTTTATTGCACAAAGCTCGTCCATCGTATAGAGCGTACCAGTTTCCGAGCTGTATGCTTGAGCGGCTTGTAAGACCTCTGTGGAATACAGAAAAAAATGATTTACTGTCCATGGTCCCTTCTTTCGCTCTTCTATAGCTTGTAATACCTGTCTTACATGCTTTTTTTCCTCGTTGGAGCATTTGTAATAGGAAAGAAGTTGTTCGACATTTTCTTTTTCTTGGCATGAAAAGAAGTATGCCCAACCATTTTTCTTTATTCCAAAGCTATGAAACTCGTTCCAAACAGTTTCTGTCCATTTTCCTTGAAAGCAGTTAGCTAGTCCGGTTTCCACAAAAAGTTGCATCCCTTGAGTTGGATAGGGACTCATCCAGATTTTCTCGAGCTCTACCTTTACCCGTTCCATGGATACGTGAGATAACAAGGGAGCAAGCTCTTTTATCGCCTCATAAGTAGCCGCATCCAGCTGGTAGCCAAGCTGAGAGGAGAACCGAACTGCTCGGAGCATACGAAGGGCGTCCTCAGAGAAACGCTTAAGAGGCTCTCCGACCGCTCGGATGATTTGCGCATCTATATCTTTTCTTCCGCCAAAGAAATCAATAAGCTCATCCTGTTTAGAAAGTGCCATAGCGTTCATCGTAAAATCGCGCCTCATTAAATCCTCTTGGAGAGAGCGTACAAAGGTCACCTCATCGGGTCTCCTATGATCGGTATAGGTAGACTCGCTTCGATAAGTGGTTACTTCGATTGGCGTGTCCAAGACCACTATGACCGTTCCATGCTCAATTCCCACGTCAATCGTATTGGGGAAAAGCGACTGAATTTCATGAGGGAGAGCATTGGTCGTGATATCCACGTCATTTGCTGCCACTCCCCGCACATAATCTCGAACAGCACCACCAACCACATATGCTTCAAAGCCCGCTTCTTCTAGTACCTCGATGATTTTGTAAGCATCTGGCCAGCGTGTTCTCATCATTTTACCTTTTCGCCACTCTTTCATATAGCGCTTCATACTGCTGAACAATTTTTGCAGAATTAAATTTTTCTTGCACTGTTTTTAATGCATTTTCCTTTAAGGTGTTATGTAAGTGATCATCCATTAGAATTTGGATTCCATAATCCGATACTCTTCCTATATCACCAAGGGGAACAAGGAAACCATTCTCTCCATGGGTAATTACCTCTGGAATCCCACCTACTTCAGTACCTATGCATGGTACTCCACAAGCCATCGCCTCCAGTAGCACGAGACCGAATGATTCTTTCTCCGACAATAAAAGCATTAAATCAGCTATAGAGTACAGCTCTGAAACATTCTCTTGCTTTCCAAGGAAAAGGATGTCCTGCTCAAAGGGAGATCCCTTGATATATTCCATAATCGGGTGCTTTTCTGGACCATCTCCTACGAGCAAAAGCTTGGCAGGAAGCGATTTTCGAATTAGCTCGAAGCTCTTTACCACATCTGGTACATGCTTTACCTTCCGGAAATTAGAAACATGGATAACAACCTTTTCATCCGGTTTAATCCCGAGCATTTCCTTTAGATGACTACTATCCTTTTTATGATATTCTCGTTCATCTAAGAAATTATAAACAGTTTCTATCTGCTTGTCCGTATCGATCAATTCCTTCGTCTGGTCTACTAAGGATTGAGAAACAGCAGTAACCACGTCTGATTTCTCTATTCCATAACGGATGGCGCCGGTTAAGGAAGAATCATATCCAAGAACGGTAATATCAGTACCATGAAGGGTGGTGACAATCCCTACATCTGTTCCGGCAATGTCTCTTGCTAATATGGCACAAACTGCATGTGGAATCGCATAGTGAACATGCAGTACATCCAGCTTTTGGTCAATGATTACCTCTGCCATTTTGTTTGCCAATGCAATATCGTAAGGAGCATATTGGAATACAGAATAGCTATTCACCTCTACTTGGTGAAATGTAATAGTAGGATAAACTTTATTCAACCGAAAAGGAATGCTGGACGTAATAAAATGTATTTCATGTCCCTTTTCAGCAAGCATCTTTCCTAGCTCGGTTGCAATAACACCTGAGCCTCCTACTGTTGGATAACAGGTAATCCCTATTTTCAACTTTCTCATTTTATGCTCCTTTCCCTCTTAGAGGGCTCGTCTTTCTGCTAGCTTTCTCCAATCTAAGAAGCCGCTTTCGATTCCTTTAAGCAAAACCTCCGCAGTTCCCATGTTTGTTGCTAATGGAATTTGGTATACATCACAAAGTCGAATTAATGCAGTAACATCAGGCTCATGAGGCTGTGCAGTTAACGGATCTCGGAAAAAGATGACCATATCCATTTCATTGTTTGCAATGGCTGATCCAATTTGTTGATCTCCTCCAAGAGGACCTGATTTATAACGGAATACCCTTAAGCCAACCTCGTTGATAATGCGTGTACCAGTTGTTCCAGTAGCGAACAAATCATGCTGGTCTAAAATAGGCTTATAAGCGGTAACAAATTGAATTAAATCATCTTTTTTCTTATCATGTGCTACTAATGCTATCTTCAAAATAACTTCCTCCTACAGGATTATTTCTTCTAAACCATAAATTAATTTATTTTGCTTCATCACTTCTTCTATGGAAAGGACAATACCAGACATATAAGATGAACGATGGAAGGAATCATGCTTCAACGTTAACAATTGCCCTTCTCCGCCTAGTAAGACCTGCTGATGGGCGACCAAGCCTGGAAGTCGAACACTATGGATACGCATCCCATCAAGCTCAGCTCCACGTGCACTTTCCATTAGCTCCTCTTCCTTTTCGTTCCCTTGTGTTTTACTGTTTCTTACTTGTTGAATCATTTGGGCCGTCTTTAGAGCAGTTCCTGATGGTGCGTCAAGCTTTTGATCATGATGCATTTCAATAATCTCTACATCCGGTAAGTATTTTGCTGCTGTTTGTGCAAATTTCATCATTAAGACAGCTCCAATAGAAAAGTTAGGTGCAATTATACAGCCAATTCCTTTCTCCTCCACCATGTTGCTGATTATTTCCAGCTGCTCCTCAGAAAAGCCCGTTGTACCGATTACTGGTCTAACCCCATATTCCAGTGCAGTAATGGCATGCTCATAAACAGAGGAAGGAACCGTTAAATCCACTAATACATCCGGCTCTGTTTCCTTGATCAGCTCCTTTAAGGAAGTAAAAATAGGAATATCCCCTAAAGAAGTTTCTACTTTTTTGTTATCTAATAAACCAACCAATAAAAATTCTTCATTTTTAATGATCGTTCCTACAGTCTCTTTTCCCATCTTGCCTCTTGGTCCAGCAATTGCTACTTTAATCACCATGCTTAGTCCTCCTTTCTCGTCCAACGGTCTTTATCTCGCGTATTAAACTTGTGCAGGACTTTTTCTAAAGACTGCTGCAAGTCAATTCCTTCTGAATTCGCCAAGCAGATTAAGACAAAAAAGATATCGCCCATCTCTTCTGCCAATTCTTTTTCAACCTCTGTATTTTTCTTCTTTTTCGTTCCATATTTATGTTGAACTTCTCTAGAAAGCTCACCAAGCTCCTCTGTTAATCTTGCAATCAGCTCCATAGGCGGAAAATAGCCCTCTTTGAATTGACTTATGTATGCGTCCACTTCTTTTTGTAAATTATGTAACGTTTTGTTTTCTGGCATAATTTCACTCTCCTACACACATCGTAATAAAAATGTACTGCAGTTGTCAAAATGTATAAAATAATATAGATTAAAGTATGGACGAACGAAAGAGGTGGTTCAATGGGATTGGGACTAAAATTTAAAAATATACTCATGATAATAATTGGTGCAGCCATCTTTAGTTTTGGCTTTGTTCATTTTAATATGCAAAATGCTTTAGGAGAAGGAGGATTTTCAGGAATCACACTAATCCTTTATTTTGCATTCAACTGGGATGTTTCACTAATGAATTTATTATTAAATATCCCCATATTTTTTATTGGTTGGAAGCTGCTGGGGCGGAAAGTATTCTACTATACTATTATAGGAACAATCTCAGTGTCTGTCTTCCTGAAAATATTTCAAATGTATGAACAACAGATGGGACTTCAAGATGATTTATTTTTGGCATCTCTATTTGCGGGGGTATTTGTAGGAGTAGGCTTAGGAATTATATTCAGAGCAGGCGGGACTACTGGTGGTGTAGATATAATTGCAAGGCTTGTACAAAAATACTTCGGATGGAGTATCGGTAAAACAATGTTTGTATTCGATGCAGTTATTATTCTGATATCTTGGATCACCTTCTTAGATATGCGCTCGATGATGTATACGTTGGTTGCCGTGTTTGTAGGAGCGAGAGTAATCGACTTTGTACAAGAAGGTGGATATGCTGCTAGGGGTGCATTTATTATATCAGATCATCAAGACGCCATTGCCAACCGGATTATTTCGGAAATGGGTCGTGGGGTTACAGTACTTAAAGGCTATGGTCACTATACAAAAAAAGACCGGGAGATTCTCTACTGTGTCATTTCTAAAAATGAAATTATCCGTTTAAAAAATATTATCACCTCCGTAGATCCTCATGCCTTTGTTTCTGTTACCGAAACAAACGATGTCATGGGTGAAGGGTTTACATTAGATGAAGAAAAGAAACCAATCCATTAAAGACAAAAACCTTCTATCTTTTCCCCTTGAAAAGACAGAAGGTTTTTTTTATTGCTATTTGTTAGGTAACTGGTTAATTCCATTGACTAGCAGTTTTACGTTGTTTCCCTTTTCTTTCCGTTCATTTTGCTACTCCTAAGGAGAGCATTCAAGACCCTCTTCCACAAGAGGTAGCACAACAAATCTTTGAATATACTAAAAAATACCATATAATAACAGATAAGATAGTTTGGTTTTCTAAAGAAAGGAATGAGAAGTTGAGTAGAAAAAAGTACTTCATGATCACAACAGTTATCTTAATAGGTAGCATTTTATTCTTTTATTTCATAAGCGAATCAAGCACAAAATCCTTAGTAGATGACATTTTGACCGAAAAAAATAAGCATCTAGAGAAAATCAATGCTGCGACCGTGATAACTTTAGATGAAGAGGTTAATATGCAGGATTTATCTGAAGAAGAGGTTACTCAACTAAAGGAAATATTAAAAAATGTAGAACTAAAAAAAGCTTGGCTTTCTAAAAATGACCCTGCTGACTATATTCTTACGGTTAGAGGAAGTAATATATCTTTCCATATCGATATCTCAAAAGACGGTTATCTATCCATTTTTGATGAAGAGAAAAAAGAAATTTATCAAATCATTGATCCAAAAATTCAAGAGGATTTCTTTGAAATAGTTGGAGATTAACAAATAAAAAAGGATTGTGCGCATAGTTGCTCCACAATCCTTTTGCTTATTATTCGTCTCTTGTCATACCAGTATAGATTAACACTAAACGCAATAACTCAAGTACTGCAACTGCTGCTGCTGCAACATATGTTAACGCAGCTGCGTTTAATACCTTTTTGGCATGCGGCTCTTCTTCGTTTCGGATAATGCCTAAGGATACCATTTGATTCATGGCTCTATTAGATGCATTGAACTCTACAGGTAATGTAACCAGTTGGAAAACAACTCCAGCTGCCATAAGCACAATACCTAAAAGTAATAACTCGCTTATCGTTGAAAAAATACCTATCATGATGAAAATCCATGATGCATTAGAAGAGATGTTCGCAATCGGAACTAGTTTGTGGCGGAAAGTTAAGAAAGAATACGCCTCTTTATGTTGAATTGCGTGTCCCACCTCATGCGCTGCAATCGCTGCTCCTGCAACAGAAGCTTCATGATAGTTATGAGAAGACAGTGCTACTATTTTGGTCATCGGGTTGTAATGATCACTTAGAAAACCTGAGCTCTCTACTACTTTTACATCATATAGACCATTTGCATCTAGAATCTTTCTTGCAACTTCTGCACCAGACATCCCTGATGTAGAACGAACTTTTGAATATTTTTTGTATGCACCTTTGACTTTCATCTGTGCATAAATAGGTAACAAAATTATTATCCCGAAGTAAATAATCATCGACGTCATTGACATTTTTTACAGATATCCCCCTCTCGTTCTATATATAACATTTTAATAGATATGTGGCTTCAAATCAACTTTCTCGCTCTCCACTTTTTTTGTTACAATGATTGCCAGAGCAATACATGCGATTGATAACCAAAAAGTAAAATACCCGACATTTTCCGTATATTTATTTATAATACTGTATACCGGCATTTGACCAAATAAATAGTCTATGACGTCATTATGCAATGTCCAAATCGCAGCTATAAGCACATGGATCCAACGAAAGCGGTAGAATGGAATATAAAGTACGGCCTGTAAAGCCATCGCAAAATGAGATCCTACTAACATCCATCCGGTCCAATGTAGATAGTCATTCTCAAAATACGTCCAAATATTCATCACGACAGCCCACAAACCATACTTTACTAATGTAATCAAAGCCAAAGCCTCTATCAACTTCCAGTTTTTCTTCATTAGCCAGCCAAACAATGCAATCGTAAAAAATAAGCTTGCTGTTGGACTGTCAGGTACAAAAATATAATATATTGGTTCTGTCACGGATAGCTGGTTTCCATACCATAAGTACCCATAGATGGTGCCGAATAGATTAATAATGACTAACAACCACATAAATGTCTTATTAAACAAGATTAACTGTAGATAATTCTTCACTTAGCTAGACTCTCCCGTATGCAAGGTAGACATAAATTTGAAAATATAAATAAACATTCCTATTTTCAGAAAAAGAGAGTCAGAATCTGACTCTCTTACAAATAAATTATTCTTCTGGTTGAAGCGTTGTGATAAATTCAGCAAGCTCTTGTAACTCTTCTTCTGTTCCAGAAGTCCACTGATTACCAGGCATTGATCCAATACCTTCATGAGCTATTTCAACGATTTCTTCAGCAGTGTAGGTTAAACCAATAAGTGGCTTACCTATACCTCCCTCAAATGCGTTACCGTGACAGCCTATACAAGTAGAACCTTGGTAGATTTCGTAACCTGGAGCTGTTTCATCGATTTCAATCGCAACTTCTTCTCTAATTTCACCTTGAGCTTTTGCAGCTTCCCAGTCGTGGTTTGCTACTGATTCCCAAGTTAAATAGATAATAGATGCAACTGCTAATAACATGAAGCCTGTTGGTAATGGACGTTTCCATGGACTTCTTTCTTTGCTTGTATCTAAGAATGGTACTAATAATAATGCACCAAACGCTAATCCTGGCATAATAATTGCACCGATAATATTATACTGACCAGCAGCGAATTCATATTTTAATAATTGGTATAAGAATAAAAAGTACCAGTCTGGTAAAGGTATATACGCTGTATCAGTTGGATCAGCTGGTCGTTCTAATGGTGAAGGATGTGAAACAGTCAGTACTAGATAACCGATTAAGAAAACCGCTCCTACTAACCATTCTTTCAATAGGAAGTCAGGCCAGAAAGCTTCTGTTTTCCCAGGATATTCTGAATAATCTTTAGGCATTTTCTTTTTTCGGCTAGAAGGATCTGTTACACGTGAGTCACCTACAAATTTTAAACCTTTTCCGCGATGCATATTGTCCCCTCCTTTTACGAATTATCAGAACCACTTACCCATTATAGTGGTCCAGAAACACCTTGACGACGAATCATGATAAAGTGTGCTGCTAAAAGCGCAAACAACGCGGCTGGCAGGAAGAACACATGAATCGCAAAGAATCTTGTTAATGTTTGAGCACCGAGAATCGCTTCGTCACCAGCGAGCAATGTCTTAATTACTCCACCAATAACTGGCACAGATGCTGCAATTTCAATACCTACTTTTGTAGCGAACAATGCTTTCATGTCCCAAGGAAGTAGGTAACCTGTAAATCCTAAACCTAACATAACAGCGAAGATTAATACTCCGACCATCCAGTTTAGTTCACGAGGCTTTTTATAAGAACCAGTAAAGAATACACGTAATGTATGTAAGAACATCATAACAATTACTAGAGATGCTCCCCAGTGATGCATTCCTCGCACGATTTCACCAAACGCTACCTCATTTTGAAGGTAGTATACGGATTCCCAAGCATTTTCTATATCTGGAACATAGTACATTGTTAAGAACATACCAGATAAAATTTGAATTACTGTAATAAAGAACGTTAATCCTCCGAAACAATATACAAATGCAGAGAAATGGTGTGCAGGGTTTACGTGTTCTGGCACTTCATGGTCTGCAATATCACGCCAAATCGGTGTAATATCCAGACGTTCATCCACCCAATCATAGATTTTATTAAGCACTGATGTCGTACCCCCTTACTTATGCTATTGTGTTAGGTATAGCTTTTCCAATTTCCAGGAAGCCATCTTTTTCACGAACTTCAAATTGATCCAACGGACCTAGAGGTGGTGTTCCAGGAACATTTTTACCACTCTTTTCGTAACGGCCTGCGTGACACGGACAGAAGAACTGACTTGGTTGTTTTGGATCTCCTCCCCAGTTAACTGTACAGCCTAAGTGTTTACAGATAGGTGAAAGCGCAATAATTTGATCGCCTTCTCTGTACACCCATGCAGCGTTTGTAACATCAGAAGTATACCAAGCATCTACTTGCTCAAAAGTAAAGTCAACTCGTTCTGGTGTTTCCGTAATATCTGCAATTTTCTTTTCAGTAGTGACGAAATCTCCGTCCTCTTTCTTTTGCAGAATTGGATCAGCTGCAAAACGAACCATTGGCATTAAAGCACCTGCTGCCATGAATCCACCAACACCGGTTAGTGTGTAACTTAGAAATTGGCGTCTTGAAACTTTATTGTTACTCATCCTTTTCCCCCCTCTAACTTAAAGGTCAGTCCAATGGACATACTTGCTTGAAATGACAATACTAGGACATATCCATGATATATCAATAAAAATCCAAGGTCAATAATCCTTTGCCAAATTATACACTTTGTGAACAATTTATGAAAGATATTGTCACTGATTTGCCCAATTTTTCGCAAAAGTAGGAACAAGCTGTCTAAGTTGATCCTCCAAGATTGATAGTTTCATTTTTTGATCCATCGATTCAAGCGGGACGGATGGTATCCAAATTATGCTATCTTCTGCTATTGTACTCCACTCTCTATCAGAAGTAACGAAAAAAGTATGCTTAAACCCTGCTTTTCTTAGTTCACCCTTCCAAGCCTCTAGTAAAGAAGGCTTGTCCTGTGATGGTGTATAAGAAAAGGAAGGAAATAAAACAACCCTTCCCTTAAATTGATTTTCAATTACATTTGCTAGCGACAAAGTAAAATCCGCAGCAGATGCTGCGAATTGAAATCCTTGCTCTGAGCCATCCACTAAAACTAACGGAACTACTGCTGTGTCAATGTATTCTTTTTGTGTTTGAAATACTGTTACGTCTTTCCCATTCCAATGCATGCTCATCTCTCCTAATTTTCTCTGTTCATTAGCTGCTTCCATAAGGAAGAAAGCTCGAGAAATTTCTCTTTGTTGTTTTCGTCGATTGCCTGGTCAATTTGTTTTTTAATCAGCTCACGCTGAAAGGATTGAAGGCTTTCATTTAAAATGTCCTCTGCGAGCATCTTATCCTTCTCACTAATATGCAAGTATTTTGGCATATAAGGATTTTCCTCTAAGACCGCAAGATATTCCGGACTTGGCGGAAGTGTTTGAAAGTTTAATTGAATGTACATCTCTTCATCTGGATGAAGGCGTAAATCATGGAAAGATTTCTCCGCATCCGCCGTCATGATGCTTCCCTTATAGAAACGGAAAGGGATTCCGGAGGATGTTGTCACCGACATGATCATTGCTCTTGGACAATAGTGCGCCTCTTCCACAAAGTGTACATTGTTTAACATCGTCTCATGGCTGATTAAGTAATTTAAAATCCAAACACATTCTCTTCTTTTCATTTGATATTTCTTCAAAAACCAACGCACAAACTCTTTTTTCTCTCCAACTGAAACAGAAGCAGTCACATAACCTCTCCTTCCTTTTATCTAAGGTATTGGTTCTCTCAGGATAGTACAAATTCGGCTTCCGTATTCATCAACAGGTTATTCCATGATTTCAAACCATTCACTATTTTCAGGCTGAAGGCGTTGAAGCTGCAAAACGATTTCTTTTGCTTCGTCTCTTCTTCCTTCCTCTAATAGGAAATATACGTATTTTTCTAGGAATGCTGGATCCTCTATAAAGTCATTATATGCAAGCTTATAAAATTCGTATGCTTTTTCGTACAATTCTAACCGATTATATGCTTCGGCTAATAAAGGGTATAAAGAGGACCACTCAAACTGCTCCTGCTTCAATAGTTCATAAAGCTCTACAAGCTCTTTATCCATCTCCTCGTTGGAGTAAAGAGTGGATAAAACATAAATCGCTTCCATATATTCTGGATCTAAAGCAATTGCCTCCTGTAAGAATTGCTCTGCTTCCTTCATTTTACTCAATTTCAAGGAAATTTTACCAGCGAATAAATAATATTCTTTCTCGAACTCATCCCGTGAGATTCCTTCCTGAATAATACGCAATGCGTCTTCGTTTCTCTCTACCATCGCATATGCTTCTGCAAGCAGCATATAACCAGAAAAATAATCCGGATCTATTTCCAAAAGTCTTTCTAAGTGCTTGATCGCTGTTTCATAATGGCGGACCTGAAAAAAAGCATAGGCTGCATGGAACAGCACATCTGGTGCTACCTCTTTTTTTAATGCTTCTGTATAGTAGGAAATGGCTTCCTCATATGCAGCGCCAGCACTGTAGATTTCCGCTATTTTAAGAGGGAGATTTACCCCTTGGATAGAATCCTTTAACGGCAACAGTTCTTCCATTAAACGTGCAGCCTCTAAATATCGACCCGTTTGCAACAACAGCTCACCTTTTGCGTATTGCAGAAGCGGCTCATTCGGCATTAGTTTAATGGCCTCATTAATCTTTTGTTCTGCCACCTCGTATAAGCCAATCATTTGATAATAATCTGCTAAAGTTAATAAGGCTTGAGGATACGATTCACTTGCTTGACTAACAGAAGAAAGTAATTCAAGCGCCTCATCTTCCTTATCTAGCTCTAAATACAGCTGGGCTTGATCTATTTTCAGCTGCTCTTCCTCTGGGAATAGATAATGCAAATGCTCTAAAATTATTAGTGCTTCCTGCAAAAATCCGTACTCGGTTAATTGATCAGCAAGCTGATACTGCTCATCAGGGTCTCCCTCCAAAAGAAAAGTATCAAGCATTTTTCTCAGCTTTTCTATATTTCCTTCTTCCATTACCTTTAAAAATGGAATTATTTTTTCCACATCTATCACCAATCTTTCTATCTTCTAATCGTACAAGAACATCCGTTTTTGAACAAGAAAAAAACTCTCCAAAAAAGGAGAGCGCTAAAGAAAATGTCCTATCACTTCTTTGAACGGATAACCCCGTCCAAATGCTCAAAAAAAGCTGGGTAGGAAACTGAAATACAGCCAGCATCGTCAAGCGTGACTGGTTCGCTTGTTAGTAGGGAAGCGATTGCACCCATCATCCCAATCCGGTGGTCTCCATAGGTTTTTAGATTGCCTCCGGAGAGTGGAGTTGGTCCTTCTATAATCATGCCGTCGTCCGTTGCGACAATATTGGCACCAAGCTTCTTCAGCTCGTTTACTACCGCATCTATGCGATTCGTTTCTTTCACCTTTAGCTCCTCAGCATCTCGTATGACCGTTTTTCCTTTGGCCTGCGTGGCTAGTAATGCGATAATAGGAATTTCATCAATTAATCTTGGAATTACATCTCCGCCGATTTCAATCCCTTGGAGTGTAGAGCTTTCTATTGTTACAGTACCTGTTTCTTCATGGCTTACATTCTCGTCCCTTTGAATGGTCAAAGATGCTCCCATTCTCTCCAGAACTTCGATAATACCAATCCGAGTTGGATTAAGCCCAACATTCTTCAGGACAAGCTTACTATCTGGAACGATTGCACCAGCAACCAAGAAAAATGCAGCGGAAGAGATATCTCCAGGCACAATCACATGTGTTGGCGAAAGCGTCTGTCCCCCGTCGAAAGAAATAGTTGTCCCGTCTACCTGAATGTCTGCCCCAAAATGGCGGAGCATTTTTTCTGTATGGTCGCGGGTGACTTCCATTTCCTCTACAATCGTTTTTCCCTCCGCATGTAAAGCGGCTAGGAGAATTGCAGATTTTACCTGTGCACTAGCGACAGGCATCTGATAATGGATCCCCTTTAAAGAGCTCCCTTGAACAGCAATCGGCGTATACTGTCCATTTTCTCGTCCGATGAGCATGGCGCCCATTTGTTTTAAAGGCTCAGTCACACGTTTCATTGGTCTCTTTTGAATAGACTCGTCACCAAACAATACTGCCGAAACATTTGATCCCGCTAGAATACCAAGCATTAAGCGAGTAGTTGTCCCGGAGTTGCCAGTATAAAGTATTTCTTTTGGTTCCTGCCAATTCGCAATACCAGGGCTAGTAATTTGAACCTTCTCTCCAGATACCTGAATGTCTACACCCAGCTTAGAAAAGCAGTCGATCGTGCTAAGGCAGTCATCACTTTGTAGAAAGCCTTCTACTGTTGTCGTTCCTTTTGCAATAGCTCCAAACATGATGGACCGATGAGAAATCGATTTGTCACCTGGAGTATGTATGTTGCCTTGTAAAGAAGGCTGTTGATAATCTAACACCTTTTTCCCCAAATCAATCCCACCTTATGAAATATAAGTTTCGTAATCTGTATGTGCTGCCAAGCAATGAACAGCCTTTTCGCGATCCTCGGCCGTCTGGAAGCTGATCACGAGGATCCCATACACATCATCTCTTGTTTCTACGATACGTAAATTCGTAATGCTTATCAATTCCTCCGCCAAATAACCAGTTATCTCCGAGATGATACCAGGATAGTCCGGAATATCAACATGCAAATCATAAACGGTGTACAATGCACCTTGCGTAGTAATAGGTAGATTATCTCGAATCATTTTTGCACTTTCAAAATAAGACTCGATATCCTGAGAGGTCCCCTCACCTAGTAGCTCCTGAAGCTTTTCCATTTCTCTCATCCATACAGCAAGCTGTCCCTGAAGCTCTTCTCTGTTTTGGAGAGTTATATCCCTCCACATAACAGGACTCGAGGAGGCTATTCTAGTAATATCTCGGAATCCTCCTGCGGCAAGCTGTCTTGTAAACGGGAAAGCTCTATTTTCTGCTGATAACTGATGGACAAGAGAGGCTGCGATTAAATGAGGAAAATGACTAACAACAGCGGTCATATGGTCATGTTCCTCTGCATTTAATTCCACCACTTTTGCCTTTGTAGGCTTCAGCAAGTCCATCAGTCTTTGTACATGTTGTGGATTGTCGTTTGGAAAAGGAGTAAGTACATAATAGGCATTTTCAAATAAGTATGCCTTTGCTGCCTCGACTCCACTCTTATGGGAGCCGGCCATCGGGTGACCTCCTACGAAGTTGGCTCCTTTAGCGACCAGTTCAGCAGCTGCCACCATTATTTCCTTTTTCGTGCTCCCTGTATCCGTAATGATCGCAGTGGGCTTTACCCGGTCAAGCGGCAATTCTTTTATTAAACGAATCGTCTCCTTTACAGGTGTCGCAAAGACGATTACATCTGCATCTTCAAGTCCATCCCAAACAGAAGCTACCTCTTCATCAATCACTCCAAGCTTTTTAGCGGTAAGCAATGAACGAGCATTGGCATCATACCCAATTACTCTATTAAACTCGTTCCTCTTCAGACCTAAGGCCAAGGATCCACCTATTAAGCCTAGGCCTATGATGAATATGGTGTTTTTCATTTATAAAACCCCTGCCTCTTTTAAAACCTCATCCATTTTTTCTAGTAAACCAGTATTTTGCTCCTTTGTCCCGATTGTCACACGAACATATCCAGGCTTGCCAAGTGCGTTGCCGCTTCGGATAATATATCCTCGCTTCATCAGCTCTTGGAATACAGTATCACTGTCCGTCTTAACCTCCATTAATACGAAGTTCGTTTGAGAAGGATAGAAATGTAGATTACGAGCTTTACAATATTCCTCATATTGCTTTCTGCCAGCATTGTTCTTTTCCTTACACTCTGCAATAAAATGCTGGTCCTCTAATCCTAAAATTGCTACCTCTTGGCTCAGAACGGTATTATTGAATGGCTCTCTAGTAGGCTCCAGCTGACGAATCACTTCCTCCGATCCAATGGCATAGCCAACACGGAAGCTCGCCAAGCCATATGCCTTCGAGAAGGTTCTCATAATTAGCACATTAGGATGATCCTTTAGAAGATGGATAGAGTCCTCATAATTCGGATCCGTAATATACTCTGTATAAGCCTCATCCAGAATAATTAATACATCCTTAGGCGCTTTTTCTACAAATGCTTTTATTTCATCGCTTGGTGTTAGCGTGCCAGTTGGGTTGTTCGGGTTACAAATCCATACAATGGCTGTATGTTCATCAATCGCCTCTAACATCTTCGGAAGATCATGTCCTCCGTCCTCAGTTAAGGGAATAGCACGAACCTCTGCTCCCTCTACTACAGCATTATGCTTGTATTGTCCAAATGTGCAATCAGCCATAACAGTATTTAACCCTGGCTGAAGGATGGCCCTAGAAACGATTAATATATTCTCGTCTGAGCCATTCCCGAATAACAGTTGATTTTCATTAACCCCTAAATGCTTTGCTACAGCAGAACGAAGCTTTGTTGCATAGCCATCTGGATACATGGCAAATTCAATTTGGGCATTCGCCAAATACTCTTTTATCTTCGGAGAGGCACCATAAGGATTTTCATTAGATGCAAGCTTTGTCACGCTATCTAAATTGAATGCCTTTTTTACCTCCTCCGTAGATTTTCCTGGTTGATAAGCCTTTAACCCAGCAATTTGTTTTTTGAACTTCATACGACATCCCCCAATTATTTATTTACTAAGTCTGGTCTAAGCTGAACTGCATCATTTAAATAGATATGTACGATGTCCTGCTGCTCTCTATCTGTATTAACATGCATTAGTAGTCGTATACACTTTTCCAAAGACCCTGGTACATCCATCTCATGTGTGCACATCACCGGAACATATGTCCATCCCTCTAGACTCCTGACTGCCTTCGCCGGAAACGCAGATGAAATATCCTTCGTCGTGCTGATTATAACAGAGGCGATGGATGAGGGAGAAATATCGTTTTTCTTTGCCATCTCCAGTGCAAGCCTTGCTGTCTCCGCTAAAACCAACTCGTTCCGATCCTCTGGGACAGTTGTTGCTCCTCTTACTCCTCTAATCATCCAAATCCCCTCCTATCCATTTTTTTAGTAGTCGATCTGCATCCTGTATATCCTCCATCGATATTCGTTTTACAAAGGGGTTGCCGATGGATTCTAATAAAACAAAATGAAGCTCTTTGTTTGTAGTCTTTTTATCCTTTAACATATATTCTGCTAACAGTTCAAAGGAAATATCCTTTATTTTTGAAAAATCATACCCTACTTGGCTAGCCCAGTCAAAAAGACGTGCCGCTTCTCCTTGCTTGAGTGCGCCATGCTTCTCACTAAGCAAAAGTGCCGGAATCATTCCGATCATGACCGCTTCACCGTGCGTAATCTTCCCATAACCGATCGACGCCTCGACAGCATGCCCATATGTGTGACCAAAGTTCAAGAATTTCCGAACGGAGCTTTCCTTTTCATCCTGAGAAACAATCTTAGCTTTGACCTGTATGCCTTTCCCAAGCCATTCAAGAAGTTTTGGGCTGTCTAGCTTTGGCATACGATCAAGCAGAAGAAAATCTTCCACCCACGACTCGTCACTTATATATGCATGCTTGATCACCTCTGCCATACCTGACATCACCTCGTGAGGCGGTAGGGTTTGAAGAAAATGAACGTCATACACTACCTCTTTTGGCTGATAGAAGGCTCCAATCATATTTTTCCCTAGCGGATGGTTAATAGCCGTCTTTCCACCGACCGCACTATCATGCGCAAGTATCGTAGTAGGAAGCTGATAAAACGGAATTCCTCTCATAAATGTTGCGGCAACAAAGCCTGTTAAATCTCCAATAGCTCCTCCGCCAAGTGCCAGTAAAGCGGAGTTTCGCGAGCAGCCCTCTTGTAAAAGGAACGATTGTACCGCAAAAAAGGATTCAAAGGTCTTGCAAGCCTCTCCATTTGGTGCGATAAACAGCTTGTAAGGCAAATGAAAGCAAGCATCAAAATATGCCTGGTGACCGCTCCAAACATGCTCATCTGTTACCACAATTAGCTGATCATAGCTCCCAAGCGTTTCTTGGTTTCTATCACTGAAGTCCTTCAAGACATTCTTCCCTAAATGAACAGAATAAGTGGATTCTTTTGTGTGTACAGGGATGATCATATTAAAACCCCTTTGTATATGCTCTATGTTCTGCGACTTCTTTTTTCAGCTGATCCATTCGGTCTGCGTGGAACGTATCTAATAAAGCTGCAGCAATTTCCCACGCAATCACATTCTCCGCTACAACAGATGCTGCCGGTACAGCACAGCTATCGGACCGTTCGATGCTTGCTTTAAACGGCTCCTTAGTTTCAATGTCTACACTTTGAAGTGGCTTATATAATGTAGGGATTGGCTTCATTACCCCTTTAATCACAATCGGCATACCAGTAGACATGCCACCTTCAATTCCTCCAAGTCGATTTGTATCTCTAACATACCCGTCTTCTTCATTCCAAGAAATTTGGTCGTGTACTTGGCTGCCAAATAAGTTTGCCATTTCGAAGCCCAGTCCAACCTCGACACCCTTAAACGCATTAATACTCATCATAGCCATTGCAAGCTTTCCGTCTAGCTTACGATCGTAGTGAACATAGCTTCCCACACCTGCTGGCATACCAGTAATCACTACCTCTACTACACCACCAATCGTATCGCCAGCCTTCTTCGCTGCATCAATAGCTTCAACCATTTTTTCTGAAGCTTCAGAATCCAAGCAATAGACAGGATCCTTTTCTACAATTTCTTTTATTTGTTCAGGTGAAAGTGTCGATGCGATATCCTTCGCTTGTATGCCACCGATTTTCGTGACATGGCCTACCACGGTAATCCCTAATTCCTTTAATAGCTGCTTGGCAACAGCTCCCGCTGCCACTCGAATCGTCGTTTCCCTTGCAGAGGATCTTTCTAAAACGTTACGTAAATCGCGATGTCCATACTTCATTCCACCTACTAAGTCAGCATGCCCTGGACGTGGTCTTGTAATCTGGCGTTTTATTTCCTCTGGATTTTCATCCTCCCCAAGAGGTTCGATGCCCATAATTTTCGTCCAATGCTTCCAGTCGTCGTTCGTAACTGTCAAACATACCGGGGAACCCAGCGTCTTCCCATGTCGAACACCTGCAGTAATAGAAACGGTATCCTTTTCAATCTGCATCCTTCTGCCTCGTCCATGTCCACCCTGCCTACGTTTTAATTCTTTATTAATCTCTTCTGCGGTTATCTCTAATTGTGCCGGCAACCCTTCGATAATTGCTGTAAGTTGAGGGCCATGTGACTCTCCTGCTGTTAAATATCGCAAAACGCTTTCCTCCTTCAACTCGCTAAAGTGTTTGTTTTTTACTATATCATATTAATGTATAGAAGAAAACTGCCCTTCTGAAGCGGCAGTCGTTAATTTTCTTTTCTATAGAAAAACGTATCCTCTGTTACAAAGCCATACTTCGCAGGGTTAAAAATTTGCTCTGTGCTTCCCACAAACAAAATACCTCCTGGACGAAGAGCCTCACTAAACTTTCGATAAATTTCATCCTTTGCTTGCTCAGTGAAATAAATCATCACATTTCGGCAAATAATGAGGTCATAATTTTTATCATATGTATCTTTTAAAAGATTATGTTTTTGAAAGGTCACCGTTTGCTTGATCCCCTCATCCACCTGATAAAAGGTGTTCTGCTGCTCAAAAAACTTCTTCTTCATTTCCTCCGGCACCTCAGCTAAGGACCGCTCCGGATAAATTCCTACCTTTGCCCGATCCATCGCCTTTTCATCCAAATCGGTTGCCTTAATGGAAACTTGGGATAAAGGAACATGCTTCGACAAAACCATCGCTGTCGTATACGGCTCCTCCCCTGTAGAACAAGCAGCACTCCAAATCTTCAGTCGGCGATTTGTCGACAAGAGCTTAGGAAAAATCTTTGTATCTAGCACTTCCCACCGTTTGAGATTCCGAAAAAACTCCGAAACGTTGATCGTCATTCTATCCAGAAACTCATTCATCAAATCCCGGTCTTTCTCCATTGCCTGAAAGAACGCTTGGAAATTCTCAAATCCTTTCTTCTCATACAAGGACGTCAGCCGCCTTTTCATCTGCGCTTCCTTATAGGCACCTAAGTCAATTCCCGTCCTCCGCTTCACACTTTCTATAAATCGAAGATAATCATCCATCGTACCCTTTCCTTTCAAATCCTTCTATTTCAAGTATATCGTATACCGAATGTTTCGAACATATCAAAATAAAAGAGAAATATGTTGAATGGTGATGGCTTCCTGATGGAGATGAGATGGTCAGGCAGGGAATGGTGTTTAAATAAGGGTTGAGGGTAGCGCTGTTGACAATCGCAAGTAAAATGGAGGAAATCGCAAGTAATGGAGTGCGGACCACAAGTAACCAAATGCCGAGCGCAAGTAACGTTTGGCTAATCGCACGTAACATTTGGCTAATCGTAAGTATTACCATAAACTGGATAATACGAGTTTATAAATTCCTAATAAATTCCGTTAAGTGACTAAATGGGTGATGAGAGTGACTTAACTTGTTGCGAACGTGACTAAATGTTGATGGAGAGTGACTAAAGGGCAAGTGAACATTACTAAACTAATCATGAACGCGACTAATCAAAGATAAGAGGAACTACTATTTCCAAGCAAGCGCAACTAATATAGCTGAAATCGCAAGTAATGGAGCGAGGACTGCAAGTAAGTCACTGCCGAGCGCAAATAACATTTGGATAATGTAAGTATTACTAAATAATTGGATAATCTAAGTTCACGAGTTTCCAGTAAATTCCGTTAAGTGACTAAATAGGGCAAGAAAGCGACTAAATCGGCTGCGAACGTTACTAAATGGGGACGGAGAGCGACTAAATTGGAAGTGAACGTGACTAAACTCATCATGAGAGTGACTACTTTTAAGCTAGCATAGGTGAGAAGTTTGGATATACGCACACATCACCATCCCCCCATTTGACTAGGAGAGCAACCATACATGTTTTGCAACTAAATCAGGAGTGAGCGCAACTTACATCTACTAGAAGTGCAACTAAATTAAGACTTTGTACAACTAAATCTCCTGCTAAACCCTTTCTCCAATCCAGTCTGCTTTACAGCTAAATATCAAAAGCATCCTATAAGGAGAATCCTCTCAAATCGGCATTTTGCAGCTAAATCTATTAAAAATACCGGAAGATGTTTTAGACTGCAATTAAGTAAATTAGCTAGCAACCTAGAAAATATCCTCCCTTCTAAATAATCAAAAAATACCGCAGACACGGGGGTCTGCGGTATGTTTCTTATTAGTTGATCCAGTTGTTAGCGTCTTTTGCGTAAGATACTAGCTCTTCTTCTTTGAAGAATAGGCCGATTTCACGAACAGCGCTTTCAGGTGAATCTGAACCGTGAATGATATTTTTTCCAACTGTCACAGCGAAGTCACCGCGAACAGTTCCAGGTGCTGATTCTTTTGGATTTGTAGCACCCATCATTAAACGTGCTGTTGAGATTACATTTTCCCCTTCCCAAACCATTGCGAAAACTGGTCCAGAAGTGATGAAATCTACTAATTCGCCGAAGAATGGGCGTTCTTTGTGCTCTCCGTAGTGTTGTTCAGCTAATTCAGTAGGAATTTGCATTAATTTCGCTCCAACTAGTTGGAATCCTTTTTTCTCGAAACGACCTACGATTTCACCAATAAGATTACGTTGTACACCGTCAGGTTTTACCATTAAAAATGTTCTTTCCATGCATGACACTCCTTCAAATATAAATTGGATAATATTTCTCCACCGTTAAAAATACTATCATTGTAATCTTCTAATTTCAATTAAAAGTTACGTTTCCCCATAAATAATGCGATATTTTGCAGTGATTTTTTCGCAGAGCTTGCGGGTAGCTGCTTTAATTCATGTAAAGCTTTCTCTAAATATCGATTACTAAGTTGCTTTGCACGTTTAATTCCTTCGGAGGAACGAAGCTCATTTAATAGAATTTGAAGTTTTTCATCCGAAATGTCCCCTTCAAATGCCTCCAGCAGAAGTGGTGCAATGGTTGGATCATTTTTTGCATAGAGTACCGGTAAGGTAATGTTCCCTTGTAGTAGATCACTTCCGGCTGGTTTACCAAGCTCTTTGTCAGAGGCTGTGATATCTAGGATATCGTCGATGATTTGGAAGGACATGCCCACATAATAACCAAATCTCTTTAACCTTTTGATTGTTTGCTCATCTGCACCGGATGCGATGGCTCCTAGCTCGCAGCTTGCAGAGATTAAGATTGCGGTTTTTCTTTTAATTCTTTTTAGATAATCTCGGACAGATTGCTCGAGGAAACGCTTGTCCTCTATTTGAATAATCTCTCCAATACAGAGTTCGACCATTGTATTGGATAAGACTTGATGAGCATATGTATTATTTATTGCTGTTATGTATTTAATTGCTTTCGCAAATAGAAAATCGCCCGTGTACATTGCGACACGGTTGTTCCACTGGGACTTTACAGTTTCTCTACCTCTTCTCGTTTCTGCGTCGTCAATCACATCGTCATGCACTAGAGAGGCCATGTGAATCAATTCCACTGTGACCGCTACGCGCTTAATAGATTCTATGGTGTAATTGCCAAACTTCGCAGATAGAAGGACGAAAACAGGACGGATTCGTTTCCCCCCTGCTTGTAGTAGATGTAAGGAAGCATCGTTTAATAAGTGAGAGGAGGAATTCACAGCTGTTGCCAGTTCGTTTTCAATGACTTCTAAATCTGATTTTAAGTCAGAATATAGCATTCTTAATTTCATTTTATCCACAAAAACCAAACCTTCTCCCACTTATTGTTCTTTTTTGTACCCGATATGCCTTGCAGCAGCTCCACCACTATATGGCTTACTAGAAACGTTGACCATCCCAACCTCTTCAAACAACTTAGATAGCGCGGCTCTGTTTGGAAAATCCTTTTGAGATTCTTGCAACCAAGAGTATTCTTTATAGCTCTTCGCAAATAGCTTTCCAAATATCGGCATGATAAATCGGAAATAAAACCGGAAGGCTGCATTAAATAGCTTGGAATCCGGCTGGGAGGTTTCTAAGCAAACAATCATTCCACCTGGTTTCGCTACTCTCGTCATTTCCCTGAGGACCTGAGCGTAGTCCGGAACATTTCGTAGTCCAAAACCAATTGTCACGTAGTCAAATGTATTATCTTCAAAGGGAAGCTCCATTGCATTTCCATGGACAAGCTCTACTTGCGGAAGATCCTTCACCTTTTCTTTTCCTACGTTTAACATGTTTTGACTAAAATCTAATCCTTTTACCATCCCTGTTGGACCTACATCGCTTGCAAGCGCTATCGTCCAGTCTGCTGTACCACAGCATACATCTAGCGCTGTACTGCCCTCTTTTACCTGCATCGCTTTCATCGTATCGCTTCTCCACTGCTTATGCTGCTGAAAGCTGATGACAGAGTTCATAGAATCATAATTAGTAGAGATTTTCTCAAAGACCTCATGTACATGTTGCTCTTTTGATTTTCCCACTTTAAAACCTTCTCTCAGCTACGCTTGAGCGCACATGCGGAAACCGCTCTAGAATAGCATTCTTTACGTTTTCATTTAATAATTTGGAATTTCTGATATCTCGCAAGAGATTCTGTTCTTTTATTTCCACCTCAGCGTGCATAAGTCCAATTTTGGCTGCTAGCTCCTCTGAATGAGTTAGATAAAAGGAGACTTGCTGATTTTCATAAGCCTCTAGTTCTCTCTTAAGAGCGATGATGAGCAATGCTTCCTTAACGAAAAACACATAATCATGGAAGGAAAAATGCTCCATAAACCGTTCAATTGGATTACTTTCAATCAATTCGATGGAATGTAGAAGCTCATCAAAAGAATACTTCTGCAAATCATAAAATCTCGTCTTATGCTCCGTAATGATGGATACGGCATCAGATAAGGACTGAATCAGCTCGATCTGCCCTGTACGTGCAAGAAGTTGATAGTATTTCCCGCTATAATAATCTCCAGCCAGCACTTGTAGCTGCTGGTCCTTCGTGGTAGCGTTATTTTCTTTTACTAGGTCATGGGCAGCTAATGCTGCAAATATCAAAGAAACTGCAATAGCTGAAGTATGATGAGTATCGGTCCAGTCTTCTTCGTTAAAAAAAGGTAGAAGTGTAAAAAATAAACGATCTTCATCAATAATAGGAGTCCCTGTATAGATTAATAGGGTGCTATATTTAATATAAGAAAAAATATCTTCTCTTGTTTGTTCTAGTTGCTGTGTAATTAAAGATTCATTCATACACTTTTACTCCATTTCCAACTGCAGTTAATCTTAATGCATCCATCCGTTAAAGCTTTTATTTCTTTGAGTCACTTTGTATAATGCCGTTTGTTGAATGGATTGAAGCCTTACCGCGTATTTTCATCGCTGATGTATGCTCTGTAAATTGAGCAATCATCACTTCGCCATTATCGAGCTTCTCTGAGTGATGAAATTTTGTATCAGATCCTCGTGTTAATCCAATAACATGCACTCCATCTTCCTCTGCCTTGATGATGATATAATCTGAATTAGCCATTTTGGATCTGCTCCTTTATTCGACATACTTCTTTAATAATAACACAATATCTATGAATCAGACAAAAGTGTTAGTTCATTTGGATGAAAGAAAGTATTTCTGAACGCTTAATACTATCCTCTTCCAAAATACCTCTCGCAACAGCGGTAACTGTTTTAGCACCTGGCTTCTTTATACCTCGCATTGTCATACACATATGCTCAGCTTCTATTACGACATAGACTCCATGAGGATTTAACATTTCCATTATGTCATCTGCAATAGTAGACGTAATTCTTTCTTGGAGCTGGGGCCTTCTTGCAGTTACTTCAACCGCTCTGGCTAATTTGCTTAAACCAGTCACTACCCCGTCCCTTGGTATGTATGCTACATGTGCCTTCCCGTAAAAGGGCACAAGGTGATGCTCACACATCGAGAAAAATGGTATATCCTTTACTAGCACTAATTCTTCATGGTCCTCATGGAAAATTGTTTTGAAGTGCTCCTTCGGATCTTGATGTAGTCCTTCGAACATTTCTGCATACATTTTAGAAACTCGTTTAGGAGTGTCTAACAAGCCTTCTCTCGCTGGATCCTCTCCAACTGCTTCTAGTATCATTTTTACTGCTTCTTCTATTTTTTTCAGATCGACATTCGTCATCTGCTGACCCCCTGAACTAACTCATATCGTATGTATCTTAGCATACGAGAGCAATATTAGAAATAACTTTTGCCTGTAACTTGGCCACAAAATAATATTATATAGAAAAACGAAAAGAACGGCTACCGTGAAGTATTCTTCACAGTAACCGCCCTATGTACAACATCAATTATTTAACCGCATCTTTAAGTGCTTTACCAGGTTTGAAAGCTGGTACCTTACTAGCAGCGATGTCGATTTCTTTACCAGTTTGTGGGTTACGTCCTTTACGTGCAGCACGCTCGCGAACTTCGAAGTTTCCGAAACCGATTAATTGAACTTTGTCTCCACCTGCAAGAGCAGATTGGATTGCTTCGAATACAGCGTCAACTGCTTTAGAAGCGTCTTTTTTTGATAAATCTGCAGCTTCTGCTACAGAGTTCACTAATTCTGTTTTGTTCATCCCATTCACCTCCTCTCAAGGAAGATAGCTTTAACCTGTAAAAAGAGTATCACAACGTAAAACCCTTCGCAACACTAATTACGCTGGTTTGTGCAAGTTTCCTAAAAAATAGCGGAAATAAAGGCATTATCGGGACTTTTTTCTCATGTCCCTGTCTAGGAAGGAGGGAAGAAAGAGAGTTCGAAGGTCTCTTGAAAGCTGAACGAATAAGGGATAACAAGAATTTTTACAACTATATAAATATTGCCCAACTTTCAATCTTTACGTAACTTTAGCAAAAAAGATTAGCAATGGCGTGTTAGCCTTATTGGTTCATCATTACTGAATTTTTTCCCAAAAAACAAAGCGCAAAGATCGATAATTCATCCTAAATATATTTATTCAGAAACGGACAAAATACTGACATATTTTATCTGGCGTTAATTGTTTTCTGACACTTGTACATCCACAGTAAAGGGGTGAAAGCCGTTGTTCTTTGCAGCCAGATCTACGATTTCTTGTATATCATGTACGACTTTTTCATCCACTTCCTCTATATTTTTCAAATAAACAGCGATCATCTGATTTTCTGGAGATTCTACTAAAAAACCAAGTGAGTCATTGTGGTCATACCCTTTTTGGGTGACGCCCTGTAAAACATCGGAAGTTAAGTTTGTACTTTCTAATTTAACGGAAAATTCATTTGCGTAGGCGTGCCTAAGCTCGTTTTCGGCAGCTTGGTCTGCTAAACGAGCTTCATTTTTTGAAAATAACAGTATCGCCACAACCCCTATTACCCCTAAAAATCCCATCAATAGTTTGTGATTATATATTTTCACCTAATACCTCCTTGGATTTTCCCATAGAAAAAAGCCAAACGGTTATCTAGTTCCCGTTTGGCACAAGTCGTCGGACATATTTTTGCCTACCTCTATTCTTAGATAATAAATGTGACCATGCCTCGATCGCCTTCGTTTACCATCCGCTCAATTGTTTGGCGCATTCTTTTCTTCGCAACCCCAGTTACACTTTCTGTTTTGAAACGGATGCTTTCCTTCATTACCTCCACTAAAGAACTTCCAAATACCTGTGTTTGCCACAGTGCCTCTCTGTCATGTAGGAACCCATGCTTTAAGTCTTTCAGCAGCTGCTGACTATGAAACTCTGAGCCTAGCAAAGGTGCAAACTCTGCCTCCATGTCAATACGGATAATGTGCAAGGAAGGAGCCTTTGCTTTCAAGCTGACTCCATAGAAATTATTTTGCTTAATAATTTCTGGTGCGGACGGCTGGAAGTCTTCAAGAGTCGGAAGCGAAACTCCATAGCCTGTGGACTTGGCTGCCTCCAACGCATCAGCAAATCGATCATACTCTTTACGGGCAGTGGAAGCCCCTTTTACAAATAAAAGCCAATCTTTTTTCGTTTTAATCGGTTCATCCAGCCATTCATCACAAACTTCTTGGAATACCTCTGGCTTTAGATCAATTCGAATGGTTGCCGAGCCTCTTCCGGGATTTGCCTCTACTACTTCCGATGATTGTATAAAGGCAACCTCTTTAAATTTTTCTGCTAGCTCCTTTACATCACGCATTTTGGAAACTATTTGGAGCCATTCTTGTAAAGAGGTATTGATTTGATTGTTCACATAGTGATCCTCTTCCAACACATCTGTCCAGTCAGGCTTCATTAATTCTATATCTGTAATAGGAAATTCAAAGAGTGCTTGTTGGAGTATGTATTGAATTTCCTCTCCGGTCATTCTATCCACTGCTACTGGAATAACTGGAACTCCATGAGCTCTTTGTAATTCATCACTTAACTGTAAGGTTTCCAGGTTCCCAGGTAACTTACAATTTAATACGATAACGAATGGCTTACCAATTTCCTTTAGCTGATCGATTATTTCCTTCTCAGCAGTTTCCGCCGCTTTTCTCGGAATATTATTGACAGAGCCGTCTGTCGTAACCACTACGCCGATGGTGGAATGGTCACGGATTACCTTATCTGTTCCGATTCTTGCAGCATCCTCAAATGGTATAGCCTCGTTATGCCAAGGAGTGTGAACTAACTTCTGCCCTTCCTCTCCAGAATGCGTCTTAATCCCATCAATCATATAGCCGACACAATCTACCAAACGGATTTGCAGCCGTAGCTGTTCCTCACCCAGATATACATTTGTTCCGTGGGCAGGGACAAATTTAGGCTCAGCTGTCATAATCACATTCCCTGGGGAGCTTTGGGGAAGTTCATCTTGTGCTCGGAGTCTTTCTGATTCCTCTAGAATATTTGGAATCACAACCAGTTCCATTACTTTTTTTACAAATGTAGATTTTCCAACCCTCACAGGACCTACAACGCCGATATACACATCACCATTTGTTCTTTCCGCTATTTGTTCATACAGTTTACTCGTCATGGGTACTCTCCTTTCTTCGCACTTCAATATATGCACAAAAAAAACGTTTCATGCACAGTGCATAAAACGTTTCTTTTTACTTATCTAACATAAAGATAGGCTCGTTATTTTCATTAACCGTATATGGCAGGGAATAAGCAGGAACAACAGCAAAATTGTCTGTTAGTAGGTATCGAATATCTTCTCCTGGCTTCGGTTTCTCTTCTGCTTCCTGTAGCATTCGATTTAACTCAATGGAATAATCGACATAAACTTTCCCCTCTCCTGATGCCACGAGTGGAAGCTGGGTATCAGAATAAGGACTTTGAACGGACGGCTCCGTCTTGTATCCCATTTTCTTATAATCTAAGCGATACACGCCCTCCGCAATTTGCTCGGCAATTGGTCCATATTTATTGATGGTAATGCGAGAGTTCAAATCACGTAAAGTATCAGCTAAGCGTAAGTCTACTAGTTTTACAGTTGGATCTTCATCCACATTCATCAAGACGTATTGATAAATACCCCCGGCTTCATAGGAATTGGGAGGAGTTTCTGCCATAAAACTAGGAATAATCTTTTTAAAGTCTATCGGGTATTTAATATATTGATCAGTTTCCATATCTCTCGTCTTAATAGGCAGGAGACCACCATTTGTTTCTTGATAGCTGTCCACCGCTGTTTGAACGGAGTTTATCTGATCCTCATAGGGTAATAGATTTTCTGGTTCATAGCCACTTTTATATGCACAACCACTTAACAATGCCACTATAACTAATAAGACACAAAAGGTACATTTTTTCATTGATATCTCCTAACTAAGCCTTGGTTGGATTAAAGATGATATAAATCATCGTAATAAAACCTATGAACAACAGTATGTATGCAATGAGTCCAAATAAAAACTTCAAAAATCTGTTTTGTATTTTTGTTTTCACAAAAAACATAAATAGCATCGCTAAAAACATGCATCCCATCGACCCGAAGGAGATCCACATTTTATCCATTGAAGATACTAGTAGCAACAGTTCCCCCACCTTTCTTATAGCATTATATCACAGAAAAAAAGAGTTGCATTTTTCCTACAACTCTTTTTTTGACAATTTTAAAACGTTTTATAATCCTCTAGCTCACTCTTTTTCGTTCTATGCATGAGTGTATCAACAGCTTCCTTAGGATGTACTCCTTCAAATAAAACACCATAGAGCGCTTGGGTAATCGGCATATCGACCTGTTGCTTTTCTGCAAGCTGGTAAGCTGCTTTTGTTGTTCGAACACCTTCTACAATCATCCCTATCTCTTCAAGCACCTCATCAAGACTAGCACCCTTCCCTAGCATGTTACCTGCTCGCCAGTTTCTTGAATGAACACTAGTACAAGTAACGATCAAGTCACCCATACCAGTTAATCCTGCAAAGGTAGAAGGCTCGGCACCTAGACTGATACCTAGTCTCGAAATTTCCGCCAAACCTCTTGTAATCAAGGCAGCCTTCGCGTTATCTCCATATCCAAGCCCATCGACAATACCGGCAGCCAAAGCAATGACATTTTTCATTGCTGCTCCTATTTCCACTCCAATAACATCTGCATTTGTATACACTCTAAAGGCTTTATTCATAAAAAGATCCTGAACCTTCTCCGCTGCTTCCATATTGACGCTTGCAGCCGTTACGGTTGTTGGATGCTCCAGTACTACTTCTTCAGCATGGCTCGGTCCTGATAGAACAACAATTGCTTGTACTAGATGTTGTGGAATTTCTTCCTCTATCATTTCTGTAATACGCTTTAATGTGTCAGGCTCAATACCCTTCGAAACATGCACAATTAGCTTTTCTTGATCTGCAGTTTTCGCAACAAGCTGGCAGACCTCACGAATCGCTTTCGTAGGTACTGCAATAACAATCGTAGAAGAATGACTAATCGCTTCTTGAATATCACTAGTCGCTCGCAGATTATCTGGCAGCTTCGTTCCTGGTAAGTACTGCTTGTTCGTTTTATACTCATTTATCTCTTTAGTTTGGTCTTCTCTAATGGACCATATTAGACAATTATGGTTGTTATGGGCTAGCACCATAGCAAGGGCTGTTCCCCAGCTTCCTGCTCCTAATACTGTTACCTTTTCCATTCTATCGCCCCCTCTTTTCTTACCTATTCATCAGCACGTATAATTTTTTATGTTCTTGCTCGAGTAATAATACGAATTGGAGTTCCTTCAAAGTCAAAGGATTCTCGTATACGATTTTCCAAGAAACGCTCATAAGAGAAGTGCATAAGCTCCGGTTCATTTACGAATACAACAAAAGTCGGTGGCTTAATTGCAACCTGTGTTGCATAGTAGATGCGCAAACGTTTCCCTTTATCTGTTGGTGCAGGGTTTCTTGCAACCGCATCCTCGATTACCTCATTAAGAACGGATGATTGAACACGTAATGCGTGATTTTCACTCACTTGATTAATAACTGGGAATAAGGAATGTACTCGTTGCTTCGTTTTTGCAGAAACAAAGACGATTGGTGCATAATCAAGGAATTGAAAATGCTCACGAATCGATTTTGTCATTTCATTCATCGTTTTATCGTTCTTTTCAATAGCATCCCATTTATTCATTACGATAATAACGCCTTTTCCTGCCTCATGTGCGTATCCTGCAATTTTCTTATCCTGCTCCTGAATTCCTTCTTCAGCGTTTAATACGACTAAGACGACATCAGAGCGTTCAATTGCCTTTAATGCACGAAGCACACTGTATTTTTCAGTGGTTTCATACACCTTTCCTTTTTTACGCATACCTGCTGTGTCGATCATGACATATTCTTGATCGTCAAAGGTATACTCTGTATCGATTGCATCCCTAGTAGTTCCTGCAATATCACTTACGATTACTCGCTCATGGCCTAAGAAAGCATTGATTAAAGAAGATTTTCCGACATTTGGTCGTCCGATAAGAGAGAACTTGATAACATCCTCTCCATACTCCGTATCATCTTGTTCAGGAAAGTTCTTTGCAACCTCGTCTAATAAATCCCCTAAGCCTAGACCATGGGCTCCAGAAATCGGGAATGGCTCTCCCATGCCAAGAGAATAGAAATCGTAAATCATCTCTTTCATATCCGGATTATCGATTTTATTCACAGCCAGTACAATCGGCTTTTTCGTTTTATATAAGATTCTCGCCACGTATTCATCGGCATCCGTCACACCTTCTCGTCCATTTGTTAAGAAGATAATAACATCTGCCTCATCCATCGCAATCTCGGCCTGTTGTTTGATTTGCTCTAAAAACGGCTCGTCGCTAAGCTCGATACCACCAGTATCAATAATATTAAATTCATGTGTCAGCCAATCTGCTGAGCTATAGATTCGGTCACGTGTTACACCAGGGATATCTTCCACAATGGATACACGTTCCCCGACTATTCGGTTAAAGATTGTCGACTTCCCTACATTAGGCCTACCGACAATTGCTACTACTGGTTTTGTCATTCTAATTTCATCCTTCCAACTTCATCTAAAATGTATTATACAACATAGAAGCGTTTAAATGTAATGAAAGCTATATTTTCACGGAAGCATGCTTCATATTTGAGTTCGAAAGTACAACATTGTCGGCGAAAATTACAACATAGCGACCCATTTATACAACATCGCTTCGAGGGCCAAGCGTTTTTACAACATTCCTACTGATAATTACAACATTGTTAGTGGAATTTACGACTTTGTGACTCGTTTTTACAACATTAAGGGCCAAGCGTTTTTCCTACATTCCCACTGAAAATTACAACATTGTCATTGAAATTTACGACATTGTGGCTCGTTTTTACAACATAGCGACCCATTTTTACAACATCACTTCGAGGACCAAGCGTTTTTACAACATTCCTACTGATAATTACAACATTGTTAGTGGAAATTACAACATAGTGACCGGTTTTTACAACATTGTGACCCATTTTTACAACATTGATTCGAAGGGCCAAGCTTTTTCAATGCAATAAAGCAATTACGATTGGATTAGCGACTGAATACTTTTTTACTATGTAAAAAAGCAAGCGATTTAGCTATCGCTTGCTTTTCAACTTACTTATTCGTAAAGTTTTTTAGTTTATCCCCAAGGACATCGCTGATAGAGAAGCCTTTTGATTCCTCTGGTGCTTGGTAGTCCTCTAGGTTGTAATCTTCTTCATTTTCCACTAAATCTTTGATGCTTAAGGATAGACGTTTTTCTGCGCTATTAACCTCTAGCACCTTCACTTCGACCTCTTGGCCCTCCTGCAATACTTCATGTGGAGTTCCAATATGCTTATGCGAGATTTGAGAAATGTGTACAAGTCCCTCTACTCCTGGGAACACTTCTACAAAAGCTCCGTATGAAACTAAGCGCTTAACTGTTCCAGTAAGCACTGTTCCCTTAGCAGCCTTCTCCTCAATATCAACCCATGGTCCAGGTAACGTTTCTTTAATAGATAGAGATATTCTTTCAGAATCCAGGTCTACAGATAAAACTTTTACTTTTACCTCTTGTCCTTCTGCTAGAACATCGCTAACGTTGCTTAAGTGTTCATGTGAAATCTGAGAGATATGAACAAGTCCATCTACTCCGCCGATATCTACGAAAGCACCAAAGGAAGCGATTCGTTGTACTGTTCCAGTTAACACATCTCCTGGTTTTAGAGAGCTTAGGGTTTGGCTTTTCGATAAGGATTTTTCGTCCTCCACTACTGCTTTATGAGACAGAATCAGACGGTTTTTATCTTTTTCTAGCTCCACAATCTTGAAGGTTAATGTTTTTCCTTTATAGTCATCAAAGGATTCTACGAAATGATCTTCGATTAAGGATGCTGGTATAAATCCTCGTACGCCAAGATCTACTACTAATCCTCCCTTAACAACCTCTTTTACTTCTGTTTCAATGATTTCTCCAGCTTCAAATTGTCTTTCTAACTGGTCCCATGCTTTTTCAGCATCAACTTTTCTTTTAGATAAAACAAAATTTTCTTCTTCAACCTTCGTAATCATTAATTCTAAAGTATCGCCAACAGAAACGGCGTCGGATGCTTTTTCAATATGCAGGCTAGATAGTTCGCTTATTGGAACAATCCCATCGAAAGGTGCACCTTCAATTGAAACGATTACGGATTTATCATCTACTTGTGCAACCGTTGCTTTCACTAGATCTCCTTCTTTAAACTCTTGCGTGTTTAAGTTCATTTCTTCTGACATATGATATTCCTCCTTCACAGCGTCTCAGTATTATTTTATGCCAACTAGTCCAGAAATACAAAAAGAAGCCCTTTACTTTTAAAAATTTTCAATTATCTCTTTTGTGCTGGTCTAATAATTTTTGGATGTGCTCCATGATAACCTCCGTTACTTCGTCGGCACTTGCCTTTCTTTCACGATAGGGCTCCATATCAATTACATCCCCATAAACGACCTTTAAACGCTTAAATGGCTTGTAAGGTCCAATTATTGCGCAAGGTACCACATTTGCATTTCCTCTTAATGCGAAAAAGCCTGCTCCACTAAAACCCTTTCCAAGCTTTCCATCTTTACTGCGGGTACCTTCAGGGAATAACCCTACTACCTCTCCGTCCTTTAGTAGCTTTAATGCTTTGCGGAGAGCATCACGATCACTCAACCCTCGCTTCACTGGAAAAGCACGAACTCCCGGCAATATAGACTTCAGAATAGGTACATGAAATAGCTCTTCTTTCGCCATAAAATTCACTGGTCGAGGAGCATTAATACCAACCACTGGAGGGTCAAGATTATCTATGTGATTTGCGCAAAGTAAGATTCCACCTTCCTTCGGGAAATTCTCTGCACCGATTACTTCAAAACGATAGATGGGCTTTAATAGTGCATATACCACCGTTTTTGCAAAAGTATAAAGCTCCAAGTTACACCATCCTTTCTTTTGCCAGTTGCATAATCTTTTGAGATACTTCATCGATAGATAAAGATGTGGTATCAATGAAGATCGCATCCTCCGCTTGTACTAAAGGAGAAGCCTCGCGTTCACTATCGAATTTATCTCTTCGCGCAATATCTTCCTTTAATTCTTCAAGACTTATGTCGATTCCTCTTTTTTGATTTTCTAAATATCTTCTTTGTGCTCTTTCTTCCACACTAGCAGACATGAAAATTTTCAGCTCGGCATTGGTAAGTACTTTGGTGCCTATATCTCTTCCGTCCATGACCACTTGTCCATTTTTTCCCATTTCTATTTGTCTTCTAACCATTTCTTCTCGCAAATTTGCGTGGGCTGCCACTAGAGAGACATTAGATGTCACCTCCATGGAACGTATTTCATCCGTAACATCTTGACCATCTAAGAATACTAGCTGTCCGTTTGGTGATGGCTTTAGTTCAATAGCGGTTTCCTTCAGAAGCTTCGTGAGCTCTTCACCATCCTCCAAATCAACAGATAAGGATAAGGCCTTATAAGTGATGGCGCGATACATAGCTCCTGTATCCACGTATGTATATCCTAATAATTCCGCAGTTTTCTTTGCAATCGTGCTTTTTCCAGCCGCTGCTGGCCCGTCAATGGCAATTTGTATATGTTTGTTCATTTCTTATTTCCTCCACTCTATTCGCCTATATTTTATCATAGAACGACATGAAAAAAAAAAGCCTGTATATACAGACTTTTAACTAATTCCTTTTTTTCTTAAAAGGAGCTGTCTTTCAAAGCAAAAACGGACGATGTGCTGTTGATCCGTATCGTCTGCATCTATAAACTCTAGAGAAGCAATCGTAATATCCTGTTTATCCCAGATGCGAATCACTTTTGCATCAGAAAAGACATATTTCATATCACCATTGTTAAAGGCAAGGGGTAATACAATAGACACTCTATCCCCGTCATGAAAGTTAACTTCCTTGTTTAGGATGACCGCAATTCCGCCAGCGCTAAGATCCTCTGTTATAAATTGAAACTTTTCTCCCTCATATTCAATTGCGATGTCTAGGGCATGCTCAATCCTCACATAGTTTCTTCTTTGAATTTTTAAGATTTCCGTTGGGTTCGGTATGGAAAGCTTAATCATCGGAACCTGTCCTAGCTTTCTTCCTAGCACCTCTGTCGGAAAAGCATACACTGCCTTCGTATCGTCCACAAAGGTCACTTTCAGCTGTGTCCCATCTGTTAAAATAACTGATTTGTTGGTAGAAGTGTCCACTGGATAATTAATAAAAATAGAATGATTATCCTGATCAACTACCTTACAACGATACTTTTCAGCTTTTGAGCTAAAAGTAGGCTCTAGAAGTAAATTTGTACCAAGCTTTAAATCCATATTTTCCCCTCTTTAGTCATCATAATTATTTATTATGACATCTAAAGAACTAATTTACCACAATAATTTTTAAGTATTTCGAAAGTTGTTTTAGAACTATTAGGGAAATGCCAAGGTAGTTTCTACCCCGACTTTTTCCCTGCTAGTATTATGGCAGCTTTTCTGTTTGTATAACATCATGAGTTTCTGTGTCAATATACACTTTATAGGTACCAATTCGATCACTTCTTAATAATAACTCATAGGCAAGCCTTTGAATTAGCTGATCATTTTCTACATAAGCGAGTTTTTCTTCCTCAATTTTTAAATCGCCAGAAAATTTATCTTGGAAGTTTAAAGGAACAATTTTTTGATTGCCCAGCTTTTCTTCCTGGATATATTCCATTGCATTTAGACCCAACAGCTCTCCAGTATCCTTTGCAACCTTTAGCTGGATACCGTCTGCATAGACAAGGGCATTTGTTTTTGGATCCTTCCTAGCAAAGGATAGATGCCAAGCTATGTTATTTTCACGAAATTCTACTAGCTCTGTATCACTATAACCTAGTGTTTTCGTGTACTGTATTGCTTTTTCCTTCATTTGCTCTACACTTATGGTCTTATCTTCAAAAGGTCGTTCTAATAAAAACGATAATAAGTGACCGCCTTTTTTAGTAAAATCAGCATAGCCGATACGAATTCCCTCATGGAATTTGACATGATAAAACGGATAGGCAGCGTTTTCAGAGCTTTCTGTGATATGGATTTTTGCATGTTTCAACTCTGGAAACGCTTCTATAAATTTTTTCTTAACCTCTTCCACCGAAATTTCTTTTTCCGTTAAATGAGCCAGATCCCGCTTCTTTTGTCGGTCCGTTTCACTTGCTGTCATTGGAAAATCACTTTCTGTATAGCTTTTAACTGAATTTCCTAGATTGGACCAGTTCTTTTGATGATCTTCACTTACTTTATTGTTTACGAACGAATTCACGATATAATCTTTGTTATATCCCTGGTTATTGGCAAATGACCACTGTTCAGATAGAGACCGAAGATTTTCTCTTGCAGCTGCCATGTTCTTTTGCCACTCTTCCACAGGAATTTTACCTTGTCTAACTTGAGAAGCCCCATTGCCGATTCTCGTTAGATAATTCATCCAAGCTGCTGTTGCCTCATTGTCAATTGGAAGTGCAGCGATGGACGTTCTTATATCGGAAGAGATACGCCAAACATCCTCTAATGACTTGTCTAAGGATGTACGGTCTTGAAATATCAATGTTTCATCAATCGAGTCGCTAAGCTCTGTTAACTTTTCAGAAGCAGAGGTCAACTGATTAGCGTATTGTACTGCCAGCATATTTTCAAGCTTGGTATTTCTCTCTTGTACAGTGAAATGATATACAATAAATACAGCAAGTGCCGCTATTCCTATAATCCATGTAGTTTTTTTCATATGAACTCCTTATGAACAAAATATGTGCTTTCCGATTGTCTTAATCTGAGGTCGTGACCATATCCACTCACTTGTTGCGGTTTCAGGGTTGAAATAGTAGATGGCATTTTCAGTAGGATCCCAACCATTTAGAGCATCTAAGACAGCCTCTTTTGCTCTTTCATTCGGCTCCAGCCAAATTTGTCCATCTGCAACAGCCGTAAAAGCTAGCGGTTGAAAAATTACCTCACTAATTGTATTTGGAAAGTCAGGATGTTCTACTCGGTTTAAAATCACGGCTGCTACGGCAACCTGCCCTTCGTAAGGCTCACCACGAGCTTCTCCGTAGACAGCATTGGCAATCAATTGAAGATCCTTCTCCGAATATTTCGGCGGTAGCTGATAGCTGTTATTTTTATTATTTTTAGCTGGTTTCGCCGTATTTTTATTTTTAACTTGTGACTCTAAGCTTTTGCCTCCATAATGTGTAAAGCTATTTCCTTGGTTTATTTGGTTGTGTACGAATTCTTTGTTATAATCGGATACGCTGACTAGTTTTTGTTTCGTTTTACCGCCCAAAAGGCCGTCAACTGGAAGCCCATATTGCTCTTGGAAGTTTCGCAAAGCCCAATAGGTGCCATATCCAAATTGCCCATCAATTTTTCCATTATAAAAGCCGATGTACTGTAGCCTTGCCTGAAGCTCGATGACATCATCACCAAATGCGCCCCTCTGTAAAACCTGTTCAGAGAATGCTTGAGTGGGCTCATCCTTTACAAAGAAAAAGTAACCGGCAGTACAAACTACCAAGCTTAATAAGATGTATGTTATTCGCTTCATTAGACACCTCTCCTTTTCCCGTAGCTTGCTACTAAAATGGCTAGAATATACAAAAAAAATCTAGCACTTGGCTAGATTTCTTCTCTCATATAATATTCATGCTGTAGGTATCTATTTTTTCTAGATAATATATGTGCTTTCTTCACCTTTGACAATCCAAGTATCCACAAAAACAACATAAACGGAACTAATAGCAGCAGTTCAAGCCCTGCAATAGTCAAAATTCCATTGTAGAATATGTGGAGGGATATTGGAGCAAACAGTGCTAGCACTAGCTGGTATCTCAGCTTGGAGATTGTACTGAATTTCGCTCTTCCAAAGTAATATCCCATTACCACTCCAAAAAGTGCGTGGCTGGATACTGGAAGAAACGCACGGATTAAGGCCTCATCCATTCCATAGGCTATTAAGTATAAGATATTCTCCACTGTGGCAAAGCCTAGAGAAACACTCACTCCGTATAGTATACCGTCATACGGATCATCAAATTCTATATGCTTAAAAATCGCAACCAGCAAAACTAACCATTTAAAAAATTCTTCTAGCACACTACTTACGATGGCATTTCGAAGGAATAAAGACTCAAATAGCTGCTCCTCTGTAAAAACATGCTGAATAAATAAAATTGGAAAGGTCAATATGGCGCCATAAATAAAAGTATGTAACAATAGCCTTGAAGGCTCTTTGGCAATTTCCTTTCGTAAATAAAAATAACTTAAGAGTGCAAGAGCAGGTGCAATTGCACAGGAAAGTAGTACAATCATGATCCTACTCCTTCCATTTCATTACTTTTATTATACAATATTATTACGTACAAATGTCATTTTGGGAGAGATTTTTATGAAAACTATTTTACTAATTCATACTGGTGGAACTATTTCGATGCAAGTGAATAATGAAACAGGTGCAGTGGTTCCATCGTCACAAAATCCATTAGTAATTGAAGCAGATAAACTGAAACAATTTGCGGATATTATAGAAGTAGAAGCATTTAATCTTCCTTCTCCTCATATCACGCCATTTGAAATGCTTAAGCTAAAGCAATTAATTGAACAGTTCGTGGAAAAGGAACAAATTGACGGCGTAGTTATCACACACGGAACGGACACTCTAGAAGAGACTGCCTACTTCTTAGACAGAACAGTGAAAACGAATATTCCTATTGTCTTAACTGGTGCTATGCGCTCTGCCAATGAAATTGGCTCAGACGGTTTATACAACCTTGTGTCTGCTATAAAAGTAGCATCCACTGACCAAGCTTTTGGCAAAGGCGTTCTGGTGGTATTAAATGATGAAATCCACACAGCTGAAAATGTCACAAAAACACATGCCAGTAATGTAAGCACCTTCCAAAGCCCTCAATATGGACCAATTGGCTTTGTCTCCAAATCAATCGTTCACTTTCATCACTCACCAAATCATCGCTCTGTTTTTCCTATACAGACTATTGAAAAACGCGTTGCTTTATTCAAGGTGTATGCAGGAATGGAGCCCGACGTACTTCAGGGAGTCATTCATTTAGGATATGACGGAATCGTGTTAGAGGGTCTTGGACAAGGAAACGTCCCACCTGTCCTCGTTCCCATTATTCAAGACATCATCGAAAAAGGGATACCAATCGTCCTTGTTTCAAGATGCTTTAATGGAATTGCACAAGATGTATACGGATATATGGGTGGCGGAAAAGTGCTAAAAGAAAAAGGAGTCCTCTTCGGTAAAGGACTAAACGGTCAAAAAGCAAGACTGGCTTTATTGATTGCCTTGAACCACGCAAATCCTCAAACAGCATTGGAAGAGCTATTTCCAGAGGAATAAAGGAATTTCCCTGTGAATAAAAAAGTTAAACAAATGACAAGGAAGCACCCGCTCATGAGAGTCGGAGGTGCTCCTTTTTATATTTATGGTGAACGGCTAATTATCTGTTAGATTTGGTCTTTTTAGAGAGTAATACAAAAATCAGTGAACCTAAAACGAACAAACAGGCAACGAAACCCACGAAAAGCAGTAAACCAGTCAACCTATCACCTCCACTTTATATATCCTCTAAAGAACGTCAACCGCTAGCCGCTACGAAGAATCGTCCAAGTGATTTGAACGAATATACTGCTTACAGCTTACAAGTATTTATACATAGGTATGCGTAAAAAGTTTCGTTTTCCCCACATATTTAAACATATAGATTCTTTATGTCACACATAATGGCAATCGATAGTGTCGCATGTCAATGCTTTCAGCGACATAACAGGATTCACATCGTTTTCTTTGCCCCAAAAATATGAACGAGCAAAATACAAAACCCACACACGCGTAGTCCATGCATAAGCGTGTGTGGGTTTTTCAACCTTATTTCCCTTTTGAAACTATAGCTTCTACAATTTGTCCCCCGTGGAATCGACCGTTCTCGATAAAAATTTCGTTTGCATTATTCCCAGCAGCAATAACTCCTGCTATAAAAATACCTTCTACATTCGTTTCCATCGTCTCTGCATCATGAACAGGCCTTCCCGTTTCCTCCTCAATTCCAACTCCCATAGCTTTTAAAAAGGAGTGATCCGGATGATAGCCTGTCATAGCAAAAACAAAATCATTTTCCAAGCGGTATACACCTTCCGGACCTCTTAGTGTAACAAAGCCAGCCTCAATGGATAAGACATTCGTTTCAAACTTCATCGTGATTTCTCCACTTCGAGCAAGTGAGTCAAACTCTGGCAAAATCCATGGCTTGATGCTCTTAGAATATTCGCTGCCACGGTAGACAACTGTTACATAAGCTCCAGCCTTGTGAAGCTCTAGCGCTGCATCGATTGCAGAGTTCTTCCCGCCAATTACCAGCACATGCTGATTAAAGTACGGATGGCCCTCTTTGAAATAATGAAACACCTTTGGAAGATTTTCGCCTGGGATACCCATATAATTTGGATGGTCATAGTAACCAGTCGCAATTACTACATTCTTCGCAAGGTAGGTCTCCTTACTTGTTTCTATTAGGAAATGCTCATCTTGCTTCTCTACTTTTTGAACTAGCTCATATGTATTCACGCGCAGCTGCTTTCTACGTACAACATCACGGTAGTAGACAAGCGCCTGGTTTCTTCTTGGTTTTCTTTCCTCTACAATAAAAGGAACATCCCCAATGGATAGCTTCTCGCTCGTACTAAAAAAGGTTTGATGAGTAGGATAGTTGTAGATGGACTCTACGATATTTCCCTTCTCAATTACTAATGCATTTAGACCTTTCTCTTGAGCTGCAATCGCTACTGACAGTCCACAAGGACCCCCCCCTACAATTAGTACATCTAGTTGCTCCACTTTCAAAACTCCTTTTCTTCTTTGCATCTTATCCCGCATTAAGGGACAGTAAGACTCCCACTTCAAGTTGGCAAAAGAAATGAGACAGCTGCGTGGGAGATTAACTGTCCCTAAAAGCCCGATCGGTTCAACTAATGATTGGTGGGGGATGAAAGAACCCCCCCACCAATCAAAGTTTCACTTTAACGTAATTAAATGACACTCTGCCTTCGCACCTAAGCGAAAAGGGACACCAGTTGTGCCAAAACCGTTACTTATCAATTCCGCATAATCATCCTTTACCCGGTAAGATCCCTTCTCATACAATCCAAGTGGTCCTAAACGAATTTGTCCTCCATGTAAATGACCAGCCAACAATAGATGCGGCTGTATCATGTTTTTTGCTCCTGGAAAATACTGAGGTGCGTGAGAGACAAAGATAATCACATCATCCGCACTGACTTTTGAGAAAGCACGATTCATATCTACGTTACCATTAAAACCATCATTTATTCCAACGATGCGGATGGATGTTTTAAAATCGGGCAATCGGATGGAATCATTTGTTAATATATGTACCCCATGCTCTAATAACAGTTTTCTTAAGGACTCAGCTCCAACTTCCCGATCATTATTCCCATATACATAAAAAACGGTGCCAAGCTTCGATAGCTGCATAATATTATTTGCTGTCCTACTTAACGGTACTCCTTTTTCTGTTAGGTCTCCACCGATGATTACGGCATCTACCTTCCCCGCAAGCCGGTGAATCATTTTTTCCGGAATTGCTCTACGATGTACATCGGAAATAAAAAAGATATGCAGTTCTTCTCCATTTTTCATTCCTTCTATAGCTAACTTATGCTCCACGATATTCACTTGAAAAGCTAATCTCAGCATGAATAGTAACAAGCAGATCCCCGCTATCAAAACGAGCAGAAGTATATATGGCATGTGCTTTCCTCCCAATTCCATACAAAAAGACAGGGAATCATCCCTGCCCATCTATTCCTTAATATTAAGCAACCTATTCATCTTTTTCAATATGTAACACTCTAAATCCGGATTTTTCTAAATCCTGAATAATACGATCAACCTTTTGTGTATTATCAATCTTCACGACAATTCGACGCACAAGCTTATCCGTTTCATCAAAGGTTACTAAGGAAATAACCGACGTATGATACTTATGCAGTACATCGGACATTTTTAAGATTCTACCCTCTGTTTCCACAGAAGTAAACGTAATGCGAGTTCCTTTTGAATTCATACCAAATGCACTCTTAAATTGCGTGATAGTATCATAACGAGTAACCAATCCAAGGAACTTCCCATCCTCTACTACTGCCAGTATCGGAAAGTCATATAGCTTCATAAACGTATCCTCAAATACGTCTCCCAGATGTACATGGACGTCCTCTCGAATCGCTATATCGGACACTTTTGTTTGCTCAAGAAATGTTTGTTTATCTAAATCACTGTAAAAGTAAGCTTTATATAAAAGATATTTGTTAAACATACCTTTATATACTCCGTTTTCAACAATCGGTAAGGCGTCAATCTCCTTTGCTTCCAGTTCATGAATAGCATCTAGGACAGATGCATCTGTATGAATAGTTAAACATTTTTCCTTGGGAATCATCACACTTTTTACAAACATATATAAACACCTCTTCCAGAACTTATATATTTATATATTCTCTAGCAATCTGAAATATCCTTCTACTTTTTTCCTATGGCAAAATTAATTTTTGTCCAGCTGATATTTCATTTGAAGAGAGCCCGTTAGCCGCTTTTATTTTTTCTACAGCACTAGGATTGTCATAATAATTCATTGCAATTCGGAAAAGTGTTTCTCCTGGTTGTACTACATGTGATTTGGTTTCTACTGGTTTTTCTATCTCTTGGGGTTCTTCTTTTGGTTCCTCTTTTGGTTCTTCCTTAGGTTTTTCTGTTGTTTCTGGCTTGTCTACTTCCGCAGGAGGACTTGTCGGCTGCTCTGTTTGAGAAGTATCTGGCTGTTCCGAGTTTTCCACTTTCTCCGTAGACTCCTCTTCTTCTTGCTTACTTTCATCCAGACCATTTGTTATAGGCTTTGTTTCAAGCGTAATTATGCCTACCTCCGTTTGCTCTGGTATTTCCGGACTGTAGAAAAACTGTACATACACAAACATCCCTACAGGAATCATGATGAAGATAAAAAACAAGCTGGGGATAAGAAGATTCTTTGATTTTCTCGCTTTTTTCTTTGCGTTCTTTGTTCTTCTGCTACGTCTCAGCTCTTGCTCTTCATCTGCGCCAATTGACTGTCTATGCTCCTCTATTTTTTTCTGATAGTCTTCTTGATTCATTTTAAATGCTCCATTCTTCCACTATTCTACTAATATTATGCCGAATTCTGTTGAAAAAGTAAACGTACCAAAAATACTAAAGTAGTCTATCCAGCCTGTTTTTCCAGTTTAATTCGACAGAAACAGATTTTGTTGATGAGAAGCCCACGAACATTTCGTCTAGCTGTCCACCACATTTCGAGCAACAAAGCAGAGGCTTATCCTTTAACTGTTGTCCAAAGAAATCGACTAGCTGCTCTCTTATACATCTATCATTTTCCAGTAGCTTGTATAGCCGTTCTATTTCTGTCCACTTTTTTTGGCGAATACTTTGGAAAAGGTCGATTGTTTCTTGCTCAGATAACTGCTCCTTCCAATAGTCGAGTATCCTTTTAGTAGTTTCTGGCAGCTGAATCTCTTCGTTGGAATGAAAAGCCAGGTGGATCAATTCCTTTTCCGGATAATCCTGCGTGGCAACATAATATGCCTGCTCTACATCCGAGGAATGGTATAGGATAGAGGCAATTGATTGCTTCCCATCCCGTGCGGCCCTCCCTATTTCTTGCATATACCCCGCAATGCTAGTCGGGATATGATCATGGATGACCTGTCGAATATTTGCTTTATGTATCCCCATGCCAAATGCGTTCGTTGCACAGATCCATTCCAGCTCTCCCTGCTGGAACTGTTGCTGGATAAGAATCCGATCATCCTGCTCCATTTTCGCGTGATAATAGGCTGCATTTATTCCTCTTTGCCTTAGCTCCTGTGCATACAGCTCCGCTTTCTTTCTAGATTGAGTATAAATAATTCCTGGCCCAGCCGTGGAAGATACTCGGTTAATGATCCACGTTACCTTTTCCTGATGGTTTTCTACTTTTTGTGATTCATAATAAATAGAAGGACGATCCAGTGAATGGATATAATGAAATACATCTTTCATTAACAGTGTCTTTTCAATATCTGTAAGAACCTCTGCAGTCGCTGTTGCAGTTAATGCCAGCACCGGGGTGTTTTCCTGCTCCATCAACCATTTCGAAATCCTCAAATAATCCGGACGGAAATCAAAGCCCCACTGAGAAATACAGTGCGCCTCGTCAGCTACAATAAAGGAAATAGAAATCCGTCTAAGCGCTTGATGGAAGCGCTCATTTTGCAGCATTTCGGGAGAGGTGAAAATATATTTATAGGCAGAGAGTTGCTTGATTGCTCTCTCCTTCTCTTCAAAGGATAGAAAAGAATTTATCGCAATCACTTGTTTTTCCCCCATCATTTTCAGCTGTTCTACTTGGTCCTGCATCAAGGATAATAAGGGCGAAATAATGAACACAGAGCCCTCCGTCAGATAACCTGGGAGCTGATATAACAACGACTTACCCATTCCAGTAGGGAGTATGGCTACCACATCACGTTTTTCTAGAAGCTTCTCAATTACTTCTCGCTGTCCCTCTCGAAAGCTTTCGTAACCAAATTTCTGCTGTAGCACTTGTGTCAGTTTATCCATCTGCCTGCCCTCCTTTTGATAAAGCTAGTCGAATCATAAAATAACTAAGCTCGGGAAGCTGCTCCTTTATGAGTCTCAGCTTTTTCGTATGCAAGCTTTTCGAGACCTCCCAAACTTTGCTCATCTGTTCGCTGCTTATATAGTTTTCTACAGAAAAGGAAGGATTCGCAGAAGCTATCTCAATCAGATGATCCTCAATCGTATTCACCTTTAAGTTCCTAGCCGCAGCAACCTGCTCTAATGTGTAGCCCTTCTCTAATAGCAGGCTCGTTCGATATGCAGAGTCGGTGAGCGGCGTCTTGATGAATATTCCATCAGCTAACGGATAGATATCTGGATGATCCTGTTTATTTAGGAAGCGAAGTAGCACATGCAATACCTCGATAAATTGCAGCTTCACATCATGGACCGAGCTGTTATACTCGGAGGCTAGCTGGTCCCAGGTAAGTCCGCTAGTCTGATAGCCACTCAATCGATAGACAAATAACGTTCTCTGCTCGTCTGTTAAAGGAGATGCTTCCAGTAGATGAAACAGCTGCCCTTTAAAGGCTTCTGCAAATGCAGGAGCTTGATATTCTTTTCCTCTCAGATAGTTTCGGACGAATTGCTGTACCGCGATATCCTTCTGATTCGGGATAAACTTCGATTCTCCAGCATAAAAGTGGGAGATAGTTTGTACAACCAGCTCTAATCTTCTCCAAAAGACAATCTCATTCCCTCTTAACCCCCAGCCATCAAAAGCCGGTGCTTGAAAGCCCTCTATTCGTTCCTTTCCCTTTGCCGTAAGGAATGGGATCCCCTCGTTTATTTCCACTAACCCTTCCGCCTGCAAGGCAAAGATTAGTAAATCGTATTCATCCTTCTTTAAATTTGAATAAATAGCAAAAAAGGAATGTAATTGAAAATACGTCACGTCCTGCATCGTTTGTCCTGACTTCTTCCCTTTTAATAGATAATAAGGAGCTGTGAAAGACCTTTCTCCATTAAACTTTTGGATGATATATAGTAATAGTTGGCTAAAATACAATTGAAATACCTCACAATAATAAAGTATTTTTGTTGAAAAGTGATGCAAACATCTTTAGAATGAATACGATAGCTAATTCGAGGAAGCAGATAATTAAAGGAGAGAATAGATAATGGCAAAATACACGATAGTAGATAAGGATACATGTATCGCATGTGGCGCTTGTGGTGCTGCAGCCCCTGATATATATGACTACGATGATGAAGGCATCGCTTTCGTTATTCTTGATGATAACATGGGTACAGCTGAAGTGCCAGAGGAACTGCTAGAGGATATGGAAGATGCATTCGAAGGCTGCCCAACAGATTCTATTAAAGTAGCAGAGGAATCCTTCGAAGGCGACGCATTAAAATTTGAATAGGTTCAAGCAATTTAGATTGGAGCAAAACATGTTCCAGTCTTTTTTTGTTTGGATCTAAAGCACAAAAGGTTTAATGTTTTAATTAAATCGTTTGTGCTTTCTTACTTTTAAAGTGTTTGGTTATCCGCTGCGTCGGACCATTGATGTTAACTTTTAAAAATAAATTTAGATAAGAGTCTCATAAAAAGAAGGTGTAATAAAACATAAAAAATAGTTTAGTACCATTCTCTTTTATTAAAGGCTCTCTTAAATTTAATTGTTGTTTTTCAAATAAATAATTTTCCCCCGTTTTGGGTATAGTAAGAGAGATTTACAATAATAAGGAATATACACAATTTTATGCAAGATAGAGAACACGCCCCATCAAGAACAAATACAGTTGCATCAACTATTTGAGCCATCTGTATAAAATACGTCATAAAAATATTTACAAGAAAAGGCACGAAACGCTGTTAAATCAACGTTCGTGCCTTTCTAAACTGTCCCCAAACTTGTGTTTGGGAACGTTATTTATGTTTGTTTTGTATACGCTATAAATCGTTATTGCACTAAAGCCCACCGTTAGTGAAACAAGAAGGCTTATGAAACAATCGCGCTCGTTTATAGAGATTAATTCTATTTTTGTATACTCACACCTATTTTTCTGGTATGTACAACCGCATATAAAGATAACCATTCTCTATATCGTCTGTTAGTTCAAAGCCTATGTTACTCCAAAATTTTTGTGCGGTTCTATTTTCTGGATTAACTGGTAATGAAATTCTGCTTGCATTATATTCTTTACACAAATATTCAACGCAAAGCTTCGCCGCTGCTGATCCATAGCCTCTTTTTTGAAAACGGCTATCGATCATAAAATTTATAATTTGGGGGTTATTATCGCCAATATACATTGAAACAAAACCTACCATCACATTATCAGCATAAATTGCAAAAGGGCGTGACTCCTCATAAAATACCCACGCTTCGGCTAATGAAAACGCCACAGGATCTACAAATTCCACACCTGTATCAGTTGTACGCAAGTTTAAACATTCTTCATAATTGTCACTATTAATTTTTCTTAACTCTAGCAAAGCAATCTCACCTTCCAAATATAGTTATGACTGTTTAATATGTATAATTCAACCAACTTTTGAAAAGTGGAATTAGCAAATAAATCATAATACAACTTTGAAATCCTAGAACTTAATGGTCCAATTGATTTTAATTCCGTTCTCCTTGATAATAGTCATTCATAATAGTCGTATTACACCACTTTATTATTATAGCTCTATGCCACATAAATAAAATTTCAACAACAAAGGCTCTACATTGATACTCTATTTTCAAAATTAACTAACCACTTGATTTGTTGAAGAGAAAAAAGCCTTCTAAAGCGTGGGTGGTCGTGGATGCCTAAACTTTCGGAACGTTTTTTGTATGATAATGAATATTTGTTCTTTATATTTCAAGCAATGTTTTGAAATAGATTTTGCTCAAAATATAGATGCTTTTAAAGAATATTTATGCTATCTCAAAACCCGTCACTTTTGAGATAGGTTATCAACCCTCGATTACTTAAAGGCGCATATCAATCACAGAATGATCAACAGTTGGGATTTTATAAATTGTTGAATCATTGAATAGCGTGGCAAAGTCATTCCATTTAGACCGCAGTTCATCCTTATAACGATTTAAAACCTCTTCCGGACTATTTTTTAACTGCAACTGATTTTCTTTAAAATTTGTTAAAATGGCTTCGAATGACTGCACAAAAGTCGATTGATTCGATAAATCTATCCCCTCATATAAAGTAGAAGTAAATGCCTCTTGTTCTTGTAGTGTTTTAATGCCCTCTGTCAAAATCGAATTTTTATTTAGTGACGGATATGTAGCGCGTAGTTTATCCATATTTGCTTGTGCAGCTTCGTAAATTCGAATTTGTAGGTTCTGGCCTTCCTGCTGATAACTTTTAATAGACTTATGCATCTGTTCTTTATGCTTTTCAGGAATCAATTTATTCGCAATTAATTGTAACTGTGCAATTGTCTGAGCACGGTCCATAATGAAATAATCACTTGTTCCACCATTTGGCTTTTTCACACTTTGTTTGATTAATTGGCTAATCTGCTGTTTTTCATCTGCACTTAACCCCTCGATTTCTTTCACAAAATCAAAGTGAGCTATTTCCCCTTGTATACTCACTTTAATATCAGCTGGGTTAATTGATGTAGAGTTGCCCACTTTTTGTGTCGGCTGTTCCTTTAAAATGTCTTTCATTTGTTCTTCCACTTTTTGTATCGTATCAGGCTTAGGAGTAGCTTGATTAGGCAGAGATGTCGCATTTTGTCGATTCAAAATTGTGTGATTTAAATTAGAAATATTCACCGATTCACCATTCCCTTCTATATCCTTATAAGTAACATCGACCTTTCTAACTGTAATTTAAAGGTTTAATATTTGTTATTATTTCTATTTTATAAATGAGCAACATTAAAGTTACAAAAGCAGCTCAGACTACTAATGGTCTGAGCTGCTCTGAGAAGGCTCCTAAACGTAACACTTGGAAATGTTATTTATATGATTTATAAGTCTTTATTTCTGTTCTAAGCCAGCTTGCTTCCACTTTTCCCTCGCAAAAATTGCCACAATTAATAAAATAATTGCATTGGCAATCAAAAGACCACCAAAAGTAAGCCCCGCCACAGCGCCTGCAATTCCATCTCCAACATTACGACCAACGTTATTCATTGTCAGAACTAGAACTATTGGAGAAGAAATAATAAAAAAAACACCCGCTATTATCCATACCAACCAATTCAATCTTGATAAAAAAATCACAAATACATTAAGAATAAAAAGAACTAAAACGAATATAACCAAAGAATTCATAAAACTCCTCCTTAAATATATTTTCAATAAATATACCAATAAATCTCGATATTAGTAACTTGTAAAATCAAAAAGCAAAACGCACCCAAAGCGATGTTTGGTAATTTTATTTCGTTTAACGCTATAAGTCCTCACAATCTGGTGAAAGCCCTAATAGTCAAACGAGTATTACAGATTGAATTTAGATAAACGTAAAGTTAGATAGGTTTCTGTCATTTCAAAAATAAATGATGTTAATAGAAATTCTTTGATATTATGTTTTGTACTTTTATTACTATGGCTATCTACAAATAAGAACCAAGAAAGTAATTATCAAGGTATTTAGAAGCTAACATAGGAAAAGAAGAAAAATTACTAATACGGCAAAAACTAATCTTAGCCATAACTTTTTGGTCAAATGAAATCAGTCCTATACTTTTTAATGGTAAAGTTTATATGCCGTGGAAAAAAGAAAGATTACCCCAAAATAGAGCCTTTTCTTTTCCTACCAAATGAACGATTAACATAGAGAGATACAATAAACAAACTGATAAGTGCTGAATCTATGATTCTTACGACAAGTATGCCATAGGATTCAATCTCAACTCGGTCCATGAGATTCCACAAACAAAACAAGCAGATGGTGAACAAAGCTATTTGAATCCAATACCTCCATTTCTGCTTTGACTCTTTATTTGACTCAGGATACCCTTTGCTCCTAGCCGCTCTGACATACATAAATAGGAAAATGGCAGTTATACCAACAATCGTGCTACCATGCTGAAGAAATTTAAAAATTGGAATATGAAAATCAAAAATGACAACTTTGTATGTAAGTATAGAAAATTTTTCTACGATAAAACCATTAACATGAGTAAAAGCATCCCAGACTACATGAGTCAGCATTCCAATTAACGTCGAGTATAAGAATACAACCCCCCTTAATAGCCTAGTAGAATTTATTTTAGGAGTATAAGTACCCTGTAAACTTGATGGTAGATGACTAACTAATGTTTTATGGATAAATGTCAGGTAGATGAAATAAACGATGATAACGATAGGAAGATTAAAAGTTACAAATCCGACAAATGTATGACCAATTTCACCAGACGGCATTCCCCTAATAAAATACTCGAAATCAGGTGACATACTACCTAATACCATCGCTAAAAAGTTAATATATATGCTATTCCTCGAAAAAGGTAAAACTGCTGCTGGGTGAGCAAAAGTCAACGGCATGTATGTTCACTCCTAAAAAGATAAATTCCAAAAAGCACCTCTTCTTACACTTATCGTAACACATTAATCAGTTAGCTGAATTCATAAAGATTGTTGCTTTTTAATAAAAAGGGAAGCTGCTATCCATCTTACGTTACAATTGAGTGGGGAGTACCTTCTTGAACAAAAGGGGTAGTTTAGTTCAAAAAGAAAAGAAGCAACTATGCCTTTGGTTTATATGTTGGTGTTATTATGGTGCTTGAACTAATTCTGTAGAAAAGTTAAAATTAGTTATTGTAATATTCAGGTATTTCGGTGGATGTAATTTATTCCAAAAAGAAAAGGAGGGGAAAAATAAAATGAAGAAAATTATATATCTAGTGATGGCAATTATTATAGTTTCATTATCTTCTATCTTTATTTACACTAATTTTATATATTATAATATTTCTTATAATCCTATTGAGGAATATAAGTCTGAGAGCTATGTTGAATTTATAATCACCAAAAACCTTCCGGAAGGTGAAGAAGCTAATGCAAAATGCCAAGATCCAAACGCTTGTAAGAAAGTTTTGGAGTATCTCAGCAGCTTAAACTTAAAACCTTTAAAAGATAAGACTGCAATTGAAATGAAAAACAATGAAAGTAATACGTATTACACTGGAATGTTACAGTTCGGAGAATCTGTTGCATCTGATCAAATATTACTTTCTAATATAACTATAGATACGCCTAATGTAATTAGAATTGATTCCGACATTCCTGGTTTCAAAAGTGGATATTATAAGATTGAAGATTCAACTTTTGACTATAACTATATTTTGGATTTAATCGGGGAATCAGAAGAATAAACTGGGAATATAAATATCTTCAAACTTCTTTAACTACACTTTCAACATATAAAAACCCACTTGCACAGTAAGTTAAATGATATTGCGGATATTGGAAAGATTGTGAAATGATGTTCTTTTACTATCGGGGGCTTTAGTTAAACAACTGAGACAGCAAAAAAAGCTGTCTCTTTTTTATGGCATTAGCAACAATCCTTACGAAAACAGCCTTTTATAAAAAGGTATTATAAAAAACCATCTGAAGTGAGTTAAAAATCTCTCTTCAGATGGTTTCCAATAATAACACATTCTGCTGCTCGTTTTAGAAGAAAGGCACGCTCCTGTTCATTCTGTGTAAGCGATGCGGCTCGAGTGAACTCAACTCTCGCTTCCTCCCCTCGCTCTAGCTTTGTAAGCAAGTCCCCACGAACAGCTGGAAATAAATAATAATTTTTCAAGGACGGCTCCTCTTCCAATGCATCCACCATTTCCAATCCAGTTGCTGGCCCATAAGCCATCGAATACGCAACAGCGCGATTCAATTCCACTATAGGAGAAGGTACTACCTGTGCGAGGGCATCGTATAATGCGGATATTTCTTCCCAATCCGTTTCTTCTGAGGTTTTTGCTCTAGCATGACATGCAGCGATAGCAGCCTGTAGAGAATATGGGCCATAACCAGCCCCGATTTCCTCTACCCTCTTAAGGCTCGATAATCCACGTTGAATGAAAAGGTGATCCCATAGCGCTCTATTCTGGTCTTGAAGTAATATTGGCTCTCCCGATGGTCCAACCCGTGCTTTGAAGCGAGAGACCTGGATTTCCATCAGTGCAAGGAGACCATGCACTTCCGGTTCATCAGGCATAAGCTCTGCCAATATCCTACCAAGACGAATTGCTTCATTGCACAGTATTGGTTTAATCAAGTTCTGACCGGCTTTTGCAGCGTATCCTTCATTGAACAATAAATAAATGACATCCAGAACTGCTGACAACCTTTCCGAAAGCTCATGTCCGCCTGGGATTTCAAAAGGTATCTTAGAAACAGAAAGTGTACGCTTTGTCCTCACTATTCGTTGTGCAATTGTGGATTCTGAGACAAGGAATGCTCGTGCAATTTCATCAGTCTTTAATCCACAAAGCACCTTAAGCGTTAGAGCTACTCGAGCTTCTCGGGAAAGAACCGGATGACAAGTGGTAAAGATAAGGCGAAGGAGATCATCATCAATCTCCTCCTCACTACTTTCAAAGTCAGAACTCCAAGTGGGGTCCATGCTCAAACCGAGTACCTCATATTTCTGATTTCGCAATTTATTTCGACGCAGAAAATCAATCGCCCGTCTTTTGGCCACAGTCATTAGCCAGGCTCCTGGTTTGTCCGGAATGCCTGACTTTGGCCATTTTTCAAGCGCAACGATTAATGCTTCGTGTGCCAAATCCTCCGCAATCCCGATATCCTGAACAATACGTGCAACACTAGCTATAATTCTTGTCGCTTCAATTGTCCAGATTCCTTCAATCGTACGATGGGTTTCAGAGGTTGTCACTATAGCTTCTCTTGATGAGATTTCTCACGTAATTTAGCTGTCTCTTTTGCAAAACTCTCCATGTCTTCAACCACCTGACGTACTTCAATTTGCCCTTCTCCGAATCCTTGAGGGTCTGGCATCCTCATTGCCCACTCAATGGCTTCCTCCCTCGATTTCACATCAATTAATATGAATCCGGCAATTATTTCTTTCGTTTCGGTAAATGGACCATCCATCACGACGGGCTTTTCACCTGGTTTCGGAAATGAAATACGAATCCCATTCGCACTTGGATATAGCCCTTTCGCCGTAACCCGAACCCCTGCCTTTACTAAGTCCTCATTAAATTTACTCATCGCCTCGTTAAGCTCCAGTGGCGGGAGATTCCCGCCTTCAGAATTCTGTGAAGCTTTCACAATTAGCATAAATAGCATAATAATTCCTCCCTATTCCTTATTAGAAACCTTTCATGCTCGGTCTCTATATACATACGACGAATTGGAAAAGACAAAATCGACAGACGAAAAAAATTTTATTTCCATGTTAAATATGCCAATTAAAACTCCACATAAAAAGGGTGTTTGCTACTATCTAGACAGTACTCGACTCTTTTTCTAAAGTTTTCAATGGTGATCATCTGTAAAGCCTGTTCAACAGGGAAAAAGCCCACTTCCATACTTTCAGGTGAAGTGGTTAATTCGCCACCAATGGGCTTCGCTAAAAAAAGCGTATTACAGATGGATTTATTCACATTTTGAAACACCCCGCAGAATTTAAGAACCTCAATATCGATACCAGACTCCTCTTTGGTCTCCCTTATTGCTGCATCTTTCAGCGATTCCCCTACTTCTACGATTCCACCTGGCATTTCCCAGCCTCTGTCAGGACCTTTAATTAATAAAAGTTCATTTTGATCGTTGAGTACAATAGTAGCCGCAGAAACAAAATGCTTAGGAGGTGTATATGTTTGTTGTATATTAGCTCCCAAAGTATTCTCCTCATTCCCTTTTGTATTTAATAACTCTGCTAATCCTTTAATGTAGTAATACTTTTAAAATAGTTCCCCCAATGTGGTCTTGTCCCATCTATGTCATAGAAACCATATAATTCGGATAGCTCCCACGTACTTAAAACTTCACCATTTTTAGTCGCTATTGAAGGATCTAAGGCAAGGTTTTTTACGGCTTCACCAATATAATACGGAGATTCAGATGCAATGAAATGCGGATCAACCTTTGCTCCCTCTTTCCAATTTTCCTCGGTCACACCAAAAAGATCGAGCATAGCCTCAGAACGTAGAAAGCCAGGAGTAACTGCAATAGAAGTGATATCATACTCCTTTAAATCCTGAGCCATTGCTTGTGCCATATGAATGGCAGATATCTTTGCAAGACTATAATAAAAGCTGCCACGAGGCTGATAATCTACCCCATCCGTGATTTCAATGATAAGCCCACCTTTATTTGCTCGCAGCAATGGCACACTATAATGTGTAGTAATGATATGTGAATGAACGGCTTGTTTTTGCATCTGAAGCCCCTTATGTAAATCATGCTCGCCAATCGGCTTCCCCCATTCCGTAAGTGGATCACCGCCCCATATATCATTTACTAAAATATCAAGCCGACCTTGCTCCTTTTTTATTTGTTCAAATAAATGAATGACCTCTGATTCAACAGTATGGTCTACTTTTACAGGTATCCCTTTTCCACCAGCTCTTGTTACCATTTCTGCTGTCTCTTCGATTGTTTCCTTCCGTCCCATTGGTGACTGATTATTCCTGGTAGTTCTGCCGGTCACATAAATTACTGCACCAGCCTCTCCTAGCTTCACTGCAATACCTCGACCAGCTCCACGAGTTCCTCCTGCTACTACTGCGATTTTTCCCTTTAACGATGACATTTTGTCAATTCCTTTCGACACGCTTCTTAAACTTCATTCTATTAATATTCTCTATATTCCCCAGACTTCCTCTGTATTTATGAAACCATCTCGTGTTTAGTTAAAAATTAGAAGATGGGCCATCTTAAGTTCGCCAAATATACTATAAATAAAAGAGAAAGAAATGATGTCAGAGCAAGAGGTCGCGTATAAACGCAAAAAGACAGAACAAACGAAGAGACAAAGAGATGAAAAAAGAGTTAAAAAAAGTTGAGATAAATATAAGAAAAAATAGACAGAGGGGTATCCACTTCTCTGTCTTCATTTGTATACAGTTCTTCTAAGATATATATGATTGATCCACGACATTTTTCACATAATAGATTGTGAAAGCTATATATCAATTCACTCCAACAACTTGTTGATCAAAACGTTTTCTTAATCCTTCATGTACACACCAGCCTACTGATGAATAAATTGTTGCTGGAATTAAAAAGTACCAATCAAAAGCCTTAAAATCAATGAAAATAAATCTGGATTCAGTAATGAAAATAAATATGACAACGAAACTGATAGCGAAAAACAAATGGGTTACGAATGAAGCATATAATCTTTTCTTGCCCATTAATCTATTATTTATTTTATCGGATAATATTGTTACAGGGATTCCAAAGAATAAAACAACTGGAGCAGCAAAAATAAGGACGAATAACGTTAAGCCTGGTACCTCTTTTAAGTTACTCTGTTCTACCAGCATATAACAAAAACCAATAATGGGCGTGGAAATGAGGATCGTCCAAATAAATGAAAATACTTTCCTTTTAAACATGTTAGCAGCCCTCCTTTTTATTTTAATCCCTTTGCTACCAATGCAAATTTAATCACTATTACTCTCCAGGTACATACCCTATTACTTCTAACGTTTCAGGATCTACATAAATTGTGGGGGAAGCAACTGCATCCTCCATATGAACTTCATATATCTCTTTTCCTATATAAGTTTCGTCTACGAATTTATAACTGGCATCAACCGTTAACATTTCCACCCTTGCATGTTCCCAATCCTGTATAGTTGGATAATGTTGCTGACCCCAACCCTTTTGTTCTATATAGTCGATTACCACATTTCTTACCTCTGTGTAACTATCATTCTTTATGACTTTATCCTCTTCGACCTCATTATTTGCACACCCCATCACAAAGAATGACAAGAATAGAAGTAGGTTAACCAAAGTAAGTTTCAATTTCACTAGGACCCTCCTTTACATTAAGTCGGTTTAAGCTATTCCCTTCCACAGAAAAAGAGCTGTCAACGGACTTGGACAGCTTCTATTCCTTGAAAATCATGGTGTCTGCTATAAAAAACTCTTTGGTTTGCTTTTCTTTTTTTACTTCCCACTCCACCGTAATGCGTGCATCTTTGAATAACTCTTTCAATTCCATTTCATTAAGTCCTTTTGAATAAAAGATAAATTCCCTATGATAAGTAGCAAAATTTTCACTTTCATTATCCTGCGCGGATCCGCTCCCACCCCAATATCGATCCGGTCCATCATAACCATTGATTAAAAGAACCCAGTCATCAAACATTTCAATATTTCTTTTCACCCCAGAACCATGATCCATCGAAAAATCAAAGGTAAGCTTTTGAAAGTCCCTTTGGTCTGATTCACCGTATTGATTTGTTCCTCCTAATCGCGAAAATTCCTCAGCGGTAACATTGGAAATAATCGTATTCACTTGGATATCAACCTCTTTATTACTGCAAGCCGTTAATATGCTAATAAGACCTATTATTAACAATAAAATTCTTCTCATAAAATCCCCTTTGATGAATTAAATTTGACTAGCAAAATACTAATCAAGGCATAAAATGAATTTTTCGTAGTTTCTCGGCGGCTTCTGAATAAATTTGATTTTCCTCTTGATTGATTAATTGCTCTGTATTGATTTCTTTGAACACATCGTGAAAGAATAGTAATCGGTCCATCTGCTCAGCTGTTGGTTGGTCATAAACCATGTCACTGAGTATATCGATTATGTTTTCTAAAGTTACATGTAACGTTGGATTTAATTCTATCACCGTCCTCAATATCCCTTGAGCCTCATAAAAATCCGCTAAAATCGGTGCCACAGCCAGACTAATCTCCTCAGGACCCTTCTTTTCTTGAACTATTGGCATATTTGTTGTAAGAGTCATGTTCATCAAATTAAATGCATCCTGAAAGAAGGCATACGATACAGGCTGGTTATATTCATCATACATAGTTTCTTTTTTATAAAAGGTATTTTTTTGATATCCGTTTTCCTTTTTATCGTAGATGAACTTCTGTATTATTTTATCGGAATGGGATGTCCGAACCATCACAATCGCCGGTTTATTTTCCATTGTGGTCGTAGTAAAGCGAATGGAACCTAACTGAACATAATCATGAAAAAGTGGATACGTATTTTCTCCATCTTTCACTACCAACAACCAGGTCTGCCCATCATCCCAAGCAAATAATCCATTTTCTGATTTACCGGCATTTACATACAGTTCGATTAATTCCTCTTCACCATCCTTATCCAAGTCCCATGTCGCTTTCTTAAAAAGCGTCGTTGGGTATTCCCCAATGTCTTTGGCTAGAATCATCGAATTATCCAAACTCACTTCTTGAGCTATCTCTAACTCGCGTGCTTCTCTTTCCTCTTCTAAAGTCTTTAAAAGAATATCCTTTTCTTCGGTAAGCTGCTCAATTTGTTTTTCAAGCTCATCCATTTCGCCCGACTGGTCAGCTTTTGACTCATCTGTGCAACCGACAAGTATGACGGCTAAGCATACAATCCCAATTACGAACTTTTTCAATCTCTTTCCCCCTACAAGATTTTATTACCTAAAAATGTTAATAATAATTTTATTCAACAATATCTGTTTAAATCCTTTATTTTTCCAGTAACAAAAAAGCTGTAGAAGCGTGATAATCGCCCCTACAGCTTATTAAATATTATGCAGTTTTAAATGTATGCGTTCCCCTATCTAATAAAGGCTTCATACGTTTGAACAGTACAATCATGACCGTAGTCACAAGAATACCTTTAATAAGATTAAACGGCAGTAACTGAAGTAAGGAACAATATTTTGTGATGTCTTCTACTCAATAGCAAAATAACCATCAGTTAAGAAAGTAAAAATAATCATATTACTAACAATTTTCTTTGACATTTTAATCAAATCTGTTAAATAAGTAACATCTAAAAGAGTTTTGTACATTGATGAAATGAATTTCTATCTTTAAACTGAAGGTGTAGTAAATTATTAGATTCACAAAGAATCAACATACAAATTTAGGGGGAACCTATAATGACACGTTTACAAGGGAAAGTTGCCATTATTACTGGTGGCGCAGGAGGAATGGGTGCAAGTCATGCAAAGCGATTTATTCAAGAAGGTGCAAAAGTTGTGATTGCAGACTTAGCTACTTCAAATGCTGAGGAGTTCGTAAAAGAACTTGGTGAAAATGCAATTTTTGTAGTTACAGATGTAGCTAACGAAGCATCTTGGGAAAACTTAGTTGCTAAAACAATTGAAACATTTGGCAAAGTAGATATTTTAGTAAATAATGCTGGTATCTCTACTTCAGGGCTAATTGAAGATACAACATTAGAATCATTTCAAAAAGTTATAAATATCAATCAAGTAGGCGTATTTTTAGGGATGAAACACGTTGTACCTCATATGAAAGAAAATAAATCAGGTTCGATTATTAATATTTCTTCCATCTCCGGTTTACGAGGCACAAAAGCAGGAATTTCTTACGGTGCATCTAAATTCGCTGTTACAGGGATGACAAAGACCGTTGCACTTGAAGTTGCTGAATATGGCGTTCGAGTAAATTCTGTTCACCCAGGTGTAATCAAAACGAAAATGACTGATCCAGCATATTTAGATGAAGATACAGCAAAAGTCATCCAAACTTTTATCGATAAAATTCCGGTAAAACGAATGGCTGAGCAATCGGAAGTTACGAACTTAGTACTTTATTTAGCATCAGACGAATCAAGCTATTCAAACGGCGCTGAATTTGTTGTTGATGGTGGAACCACAGCACAATAATTTCAGCATTTCTTAAAACATTATTCTAAATAGAATTCTCTAAATATCATAAGGGCTGCCAGATACGTGAATCTACAGCCCTTATGTTGTCTATTTATACAGTAATCCTAGTCCCACAACACTATTTAATTTGAATTTTCCCTAGTGAATATTGAAAGACTTTCACAAGTTCATTCGAAAATTCTTCTGGTTCTTTAGGGAAATCGTCCATAATCCACTCAATAATCAACCCCATTAATCCATATGCATAATATCTATTTAACATATCATTAATAGTTTTATCTTCACTTGGCAGATCCATTTTAAAGTCCTTTAAATAGGTAGTTATCATCTCATTCGTTAATTGAATGCTGAACGGACCTTTTATATTTTCTCTTAATAGAATTTGATAATACTCCCCATATTCCTTGAAATGAGTCAGCATATATATTGGTTCATTTACTAGCTCTTTAATGTTAATACTATCCGTATTTTCATACGGGATTCTTTGTGCTTTTTTCGCTTCATGAAATAGGTGATCTATAATTTCATCTAATAGCTCTTCTTTATGTTTATAATGTGTATAAAACACTCCCCTACTATAACCAGCAAGCTCGACTATGTCTTTGACTGTTATTTGTTCATATTTTCGTTGCTTTAACAATTCAAAAAATGCATTATATAAATCTGATCTTGTTCTTTGGACTCTCTTATCTAAAAATTTAAATTCAAACATAGTAATTCCTCACAAATTTCTTTTAACGTTTGCTTAATTAGTGGACTTCTGTTCTTTTTAACCCGTAATTTCATTGTACTAACATGCAAATATTTTAACAATAAAATATAAGAAAGATCTAAAGAGACCAATATCAGAGTAGTTGCTGAGTCTACCTTATATACTCATGAAAAAACGAAAATATCGTTCCCACTATTACTCCGACCGGTTCTATTACTTGAGTGTGGATGATTGAATAATCCTTGCTTAACTGCTGATTTGTCTCTAACTCAAATGCTTCCCTTTCTCCCTCTAGCATATTTATTAATTCATCTCTTTCTAGTGAAAGCTGATCAAGTTGACTTATAGGTCAACCCCAGCTTTTTGGTGATGAACGATATATATACATAATTTAATCATAAAGACATCATTCAAAATAATTCATATACTGATGTATTAAAGAAAAAGCAATAATATAAAAATTGCTAAATAAAAAAGCTGTAGAAGCGTAATAATCGCCCCTACAGCTTATTAAATATTATGCAGTTTTAAATGTATGCGTTACCCTATCTAATAAAGGCTTCATACGCTTAAACAGTACAATCATGACCGTAGTCACAAGAATACCTTTTATAAGATTAAACGGCAGAATACCGAAAATGATTGTATTAAATAATGCTGTCCCTGTTTCCATCGGGAAATTTAAGAAGTACGTATACATTGGTAAGAACACTAAATAATTAAGCAAGCTCATTCCAATTGCCATTGTAATTGTTCCTGCCACCAGTCCATAAGCAATTCCTTTAGAGGAAGCAACCTTACGGTAAATTAAATATACTGGTGTAACAAATAGAATACTAGTGACAAAGTTTGCAATGTGTCCTACTGGTACTCCTGTTGGACTGCCAGAAAACAGCCAATCCAGGACGTTTTTCAAAAACGCTACTACTATTCCTGCTACAGGTCCCATCGTAATAGCTGCAATTAATGCAGGAATGTCACTAAAGTCTACCTTTAAGTATGCAGGTAACACTGGTAACGGAAATGCAAGTAGCATTAAAACAAAGGACAAGCTACTTAGCATGGCGATTGCAATAAGCATTCGCGTCTTGTTCTTCTTCATAAATCCTCTCTCCTTTTGCGATTCACTCCACAAGAAGAAAGGTTCAGCACGTTTAGTATTTCCTCACGAAAAATCCCTTAAGTAACGAGCACTTAAGGGAGTTAAAAGGTACACTTAAATAAGCGTATCCGTATGAGTAAAATACGAAAAACGACTGCACCTTCACCTTCTCCCATCCAGACTATACTGTCGGCTTTGGAATTTGACCAAATCCTGCCATTTACGGCTCGCGGGCTCAAGAAGTTTCCTTCTACTACCGCCGATCGGGAATTTCACCCTGCCCCGAAGATGAATCATATTATTTTGTTGTCGATTCATACTTGAATCATGAATATTTTAACAAAATTTTAACCTTATTGCAATAGAACTAGCTTACGACTTATTGTATGGACCTATTTCTATTTCAACTAGTGAAACCGTTTAGACGGATTGTTAAGTTTGGTTAAGCGCATGCCCAGTACATCGCCTGTCTTGGATCGAGTATCGTATGTAACCACCGGCTAACTGGAAGAAAATTCTGTAGGTATGCAAGTATTATCCATACAGCTCTCGTATTTAACGTGTGACTTCGATTTTTTCCATTTACTTCCGTTTTGCAACTAACTAGTGGGCTACCGCAACTAAATTATCTAAAAGTGCAACTAAATCACTCATAATCGCAACTAACCTCTGAGTCTATCGCAAATATTTCCTTCTAACCGGGGCCAATAAATTCCTTTTAGTGATTAAATGGGCGATAAAAGTGACTAACCACCTCACGAAAGCGACTAAATGGATGGTGAAAGCGACTAAACTACCCTCGAGGGCGACTATTCCATCAGTGAGCGTGACTAAGATCATCACCAGCGCACGTATTCCTATTTCTCTTCCAATTTCAAGTCATTCTTTGTTATCCACCTTCAAACTAAAACCAATTATTCCCTTTATTTAACAAATAAAATGTATTTATCACCAATAAATTCCACTTATTAATTGCCACCGCAAGTAAACTGACCAAAATCGCAAGTAACGAAGCCGCTATCGCATGTAAGTAGCGTCCCAGCGCAAGTAACAGCATCACAACCGCAAGTAATGACGAGATTACCGCAAGTACTTCCTTTAAATTCCCAATTAGAAGCCCCTTGTTCTATTTATCGCTATCTTCGCGTCTCCAACCCTCCCCCTACCTACCACCCAACCAAAAAAAGCCGAATTCGAGCGGACTCGAATTCGACTTTTTTAATTTTCCATCATATAACCGTTTGGGCCAACAGGTCTGGGAAGGACATCTGTGAAATCGTATTGATCCCAAGAGGTTTGCACTACGTTCTCTAGCTTTATATTTAACCCAAAGCTACCGGCAGTAAGTGTTAGAGCATCGATTAATCTATTTGCTTCTCCCTCGTCCATTTTACTGAGGTCAAGCGGCTTATCAAAAGTTATAATTCCATTGGTTTTTTGCTCTGTATACTGAAAGGTAACGTCATTTGGTATAGGTGAGCTGTATAAATTTCCTTGAGGCTCGTTCAAAGCGAAAAGTGCTTGCTCCGCATTTTCATAAAAATTCACAGTTGGAGCTAGATAAGTTTCGCCGTTTGTCGCTTCATATACGTAGTATGCTTGTCTTGGATACTGTCCCGTTAAAGGGGTTGGTTCGCTGAGCAGACCCACTTGGTCCCACTCGATAGGAGTCCCATCTTCATTCACTCTTTTTAGCTGAGCAAAATCAACAAATATTTCATTGATGGAAGACAGGTATGGAACCGTTGTACCTGAAGCCATATCGTAGCCATGGTCAGCAGGTAAGTGATGCACTAGCGTATCACCTTCTGCGAAAAAATAACCTTTGTAAGGATGATAGTCATCAAAGGCCAACGCAGCTTCGTCTATTCTTCCTGCATATTGGTTATATAAGTCTAGGCTGCTTGGCTCCATGCTTGGGAAGTCTGCCACTATCTGATCCTGTGGAATAATGATGGTCACCGGAACAGACATCGCATTTTCTAAAAAGGAAAAATGAAAGGCAGTACCACCATTTAAATCTTCCTCATATATAGCACTAGAACTCTCTAGCTTATAGAGATTCAAGGTTTCATCAAATCCCATCATCTTCGTTTGGTCCTCTGGTGGAACTGATGTAATACTAATTTCAGATTCCCCCGAAGGATCTTGTTGCATTTCTTTATTCTCCAAGGCTGGAGAATCCTTTACCAAGTCCGAAGATGACTCCTGTTGCGCATTGTCCATAAAGGATGGAACCAATACGGCTAATAGGAAAACGGAGGCAATGGAAACGAGTATAGGCATCCACCTTGCTGTCCCGCGTGGCATTCCTTTACCTACGTCTTTAGCTTTCTCATCAGCTTCCAAATCCTGAAGGAGACGATGAAGCACTTCCTCTTTCGAGCGAATGTCGTAAAATTTGGGCATGCTACGTAGCAGTTCATCCAACTCAGTATTCTCTTTATCTTTGGTCATGGTTGAATATACCCCTCCTTTTCTTTGACAGTTAATCGTTCGCGAAGTGCTTTAATTGCACGGTGCTGGGTGGTTTTCACCTTACCCTCCGACCACTCTAGCACTTGTGCTGTTTCTGAGATGGATAAATCTTGAAAGTATCTCATGATTACCACAAGCTTTTGATCTCCCGTGCAAGTATCTAATGCTTTTAGCATAGCTCTCATCTCATCGCTTAACACGACTAAATCCTCTGGAAGCATATCTGGAGAGCTCAGCTGCATCGTTTCCCAATCAAATGAATCAAATGCCCTTTTTTTCCGAACGCTTTGCTTCCGGAAATGATCAATCGCCACATTTTTAGCGATAGAGAAAAGCCAGGTTTTTTCTGAGCTTTTCCCTTCAAATTTGCTATAAGCTTTTAGAACACGAACATACACTTCTTGAACCAAGTCTTCCGCAGTTTGTCTGTTTTTTACCAAGTAAATCAGAAACTGAAATACATCTTGATGATAATGATCATACAAGTGATGGAAAACGGAGTCATTCATATGCTCCCCCCGTTCAATATATTAGTCGTTCTATCTACTGATTTGTTACATTAGTTAAGGGTAGCTTTATAAAAAATGTAGTACCCTCTCCAACTGTGCTTTCCACTGACAGATGTCCTTCATGTCGCTCCACAATATTCTTGGCAATCGCAAGACCTAGTCCTGTACCACCTTTTCCTCTAGTTCGAGCTTTGTCTGCTTTATAAAAGCGTTCAAATACATACGGAAGGTCTTCCTTAGGAATTCCATAGCCCGTATCTGCAACCGATATGGTTAAATGCTTTTCTAGCTGTTCCACATGCACTGTGACAGACCCATGCTCAGGCGTATGTCTTAGTGCATTATCAATTAAGTTAGTCAATACCTGCTCCATCCGATCTTCATCTATCTTTAGCAACAGACTTGGATTGGTGGAATATTGCAAACTTAGTTGAATCTGTTTTTCTTTTGCAATTTTTTCGAATTTTTGCGTGATGCGTTCAATTGTCGGGATAATGAAAACATCTTCTTTGTAGATGCTTAAATAGCCCGACTCAAGTCTAGCTAAATCTAGAAGCTCTGTTACGAGTCTTCCCATACGATTTGATTCATCGTTAATAATACGGATCATTTCGTTTTTCTCTTCCTCTGATGTCACCATATCATCCAGAATTGCTTCGCTATATCCCTGCAGTAAGGATATCGGAGTTCTTAGCTCATGAGAGACGTTGGCAATGAAATCCGACCGCATTTTATCCAGCCTGTGCTGTTCTGTCATATCTCGCATTACGACCACCGCACCGCGAATCGACTCGTTACTGTATAGCAAACTAATAGATACAGAGAAATAATAGCCTTTAATTTCTACCTCTTCCTCTATTTCTTCTTCTTCATGGAATACATGCTCTAATAGATGCTGTAATTCCGCTGGGATATCTGAATCGCCAGTTAGCTTTTTGTTTTCGTACCATTTTTGTAGCAGTTCATCCGCTTGCGGGTTACTCACCAATACTTGGTAGTCCTTATTGAATGTGAGTACAGCATCCGTCATCGAGGTGAGAATATTCGATAACTGCTCTTTTTCTTGATTAATAAGCTCTACATGGTGCTTTAGGTGTCTACCCATCCTGTTAAACGCTGCTCCAAGCTCGCCAATCTCGTCTCTTTGAACAATCGGTACCTTTGTTTCAAAGTTGCCCTTTGCAAGCTCTAAAGCCGCTAGACGCATAGATCTCAGAGGAGACGTAATTCTTGAGGAAAGGAAGAACGTCAGCAAGGTTGTAAGTAACAAGGCAATAAAACCAGATAAAAATACAATTTTAGCCGTGCTATTGGATGTTTTGTCCACGACATCTAAGCTTTGATAAATGAAGACAGCTCCATGGTTTTCTTTGTCCGATTCTAGAGGAAATGCGAGAATAATATAATTCTCCATCCGTTCCTCCTCCATCATCGAGGGCATCAGCATTTTCCTAATAATTGTATCATTAGATGTGTAAATTTTGGAAAGTTCTTTGTCATTTAGAATTTTTTCTGTTATGACTTCCTTATGAAGTCCATCGTGTACAGAAAGAAAGACTGAATCGGCATTCCGGACGATTAGTGTATTTGTTTCTGTACCTAATATATCTTCAATAATATCAATAGATGACTCTACGTCGTCGTGCTGTTCCACAATTTTACCGATAGTGGCAGCCTCCTGACGTAGAATTTCTTCTGCTTGCTCGGTATGGAAATCCTCTAAAAACTCTAACATTAAAACAGTCACAATGAACAGTACAAATAAAACGAGAAGCAAAATGGTTCCCCACAGCTTCCCGACTACACTATTCCAGATTCTATTCATTGGCTACCTCAAATTTATAGCCAACGCCCCATACGGTGACAATCATCTTTGCAGCCTTCTCTGAGACTCTGTTAAGCTTTTCTCGTAACCGTTTGACATGCGTATCCACTGTACGTAAATCACCAAAGAAATCATAATGCCAAACCTCTTTTAGTAAGTGTTCACGATCGAATACCTTATCTGGAGATTTTGCAAGGAAATATAAAAGCTCATACTCTTTAGGTGTTAAGCTTACCTCAATCCCATCAGCAGTTACTCTATGTGCATCATGATCAATCGTCAAATGTGGAAACACCACAATATCCTTCGAAATCGACACTCCTTGAGCAGCTGAATAAGCAGAGGATCGTTTTAATAACGCCTTCACACGAAGGACAACCTCTCTAGGACTGAACGGTTTTACGATATAATCGTCCGCACCAAGCTCAAATCCTTCTACCCTATTTGACTCTTCTCCCTTTGCAGTTAGAAGAATCACTGGCGTATCTTTATGCTCACGTAATTCTGTTATTACTTCTATACCATCTTTTTCGGGCATCATAATATCTAAGAGGATACAGTTATATTCATTTTCTAATGCAAGCTGTAAGGCAATCTTCCCATTCTCAGCTTCTTCGACAATATATCCTTCTCGCTCTAAATACATTTTTAATAATCGACGGATACGTTCTTCATCATCTACTACTAAAAGCTTTATCATATCTGACATTTTATTATCATACCCTTCTATCTACTTACTTATCATTCATATTGTACAATTACTAGATGCAAATTGGAAGAAAAGCATCAAACTAACATCTTATTTTGATAATCGTTTTTGATGGTTTGCCTTTTATTCTATCGCTATATTATCGCATAACCTAGACTCTAAGTTTAATTGTTCCAAGTTCATCACAGTTTCTCTTCCGCCTTATTGCAGCAAAACAGTGACAATGATGGATTATTAGCTCTAAAACTTTCTAACAGAGTAGCAAGTTTCGATATATATCGCCATATAACTAGCGTACTCCCCTTTATTCTTCCTTCTACAAACTAGCTGATATTTATGTATATATTTTTTATATCATAATTCTTTTTTATCGTATATGTATTCGAACAAATTTTATCCTATAAAAATAGCCGAAGTCATCATTGACCTCGGCTATTTAACCAGCAGTTATTTACGCATAAGAATGTAAGCCAGCAATTATTAGGTTTACTGCAATTAGGTTAAACATAATGATAATAAAACCGATCAATGCAAGCCATGCTGATTTTTCTCCATCCCAGCCCTTTGTGAGGCGAAGGTGTAAGAAGACAGCGTAGAATAACCAAGTGATTAATGCCCATACCTCTTTTGGATCCCAGCCCCAGAAGCGTGCCCACGCCTCGTGTGCCCAGATCATCGCAAAAATCAGCGCTCCTAATGTAAAAACAGGGAAGCCGATTAATACGGAACGATAGCCTATCTCATCCATTAGCTGAGAATTAGATTTTTTCGCAAGAGGCTGTAAGACAGCAGCCACACGTTTACGAAGGATTAATCGTAAAGCGATATAAATGATTGTACCAAAGATTAAAGACCAAACAACCGTTGTCAGCTTTTTAGCGTTCACAATCGGTGGTGTTTCCACGAATGGTTCCATGACACCCTCTGTGATAGCCTCCGACTCATTCATACCAAAAAGCGGTGGCATATGGTAAACGATTGTTTCTTGCGTCTCTTCCTTACTAATATAAGAGAACTCTGCCTCATAACCGACAATAGCAAAGGTAATAGTGGAAACGACAAACCCTACTACTACAATTAGTAGATACATAACCGCTTCTATCCAAAAGCGTTGTTTAGATGGCTTTGTTAAATCGATGTTTTTTAATAGCCATACAAGTCCTGCAACCGCACTAATCGCTAAAATAGCCTCGCCCATTGCAGCTGTGATAACATGGATTGTTAGCCAATGACTATTTAACGCTGGAATAAGCGGTGAGATTTCTGTTGGGAACATCGTTGCATAAGCAATAATGAGCACTGCGATTGGCAACGCAAACAGCCCAAGTGCAGGTGTTTTATAAATAAAGTAAATAAGTATAAATGCTCCTACAATCATCATGCCGAAAGCAGTTGTAAATTCAAATAGATTACTAACAGGAGCATGCCCAGCTGCTATCCAACGAGTAATAAAATAACCTAAATTACTTATAAATCCGATGATTGTAATTGTTATAGCAGCTTTGCCCCATCTATCAAAGGACTTATTGTCAGAGGAGCTAGAGCTTTTAACAGCTCCCCCGAATAATATGGTTCCCAATAGATAAGCAACGAATGCCACGAATAATAAGGAACTACTTAAAGATACCATTGTCATTTTTCATTTTCCCCTTCCATTTTTTCCTCTTTAGCATCTTCATCCTGTTGGTCTTCATATGGTGGAAGTTCCGTAACCTTGGAAACCTCATCTATATCTCTCTTCACGCTTAGCCAGTTTTTATTGGTATGAGCTGCAATCGCAATTTGACCATTTTCTAAAACCTGAAGCCAGATACGTCGGTGGTTCCAATAAGAGCCTTGTACTACCCCAATCATGAAGATTAAACCACCTAAAGCAAGGATCGGAAGTGTTAAATCTTTACGAATCGTAAGACCCGAAACATCTCGTGTTTCTACGCTTTGGAATGCAATCTTATGCTTATTTTCTCCAAGGGGCTCTAGCGTTTCTTGAATCATGACAAAGCTAGTCTCTCCTTTTGGGAATTCAGGTGTATACATTTTGACCAAAAATGCTGGATTGTTCGGTACAGGAGATTGTGATTGTGGCTCTCCATCTTCGAATCCTGTGAAGTCAGCATAATAATCTACAATTTCCACCTTATAGCCTTCTTCTAGCTCATACATTGGCTGTGGATTTGCAAGGTCAATTGTAAATTCCCCATAGGACTGAGCAGTTTCTTTATCTTGTAGCTGGAATGTCATAGACTTTAATTCATCTAGACGGAAATCCATTTGAAAGACAGAGAAGTTATCAAATTTTAGTGGTTTATTTACTTGTATAGAGTACTCTTTTTCAAATGTAAGCTCTTTCGAATTGCTAGGAAGGGAATCTTCTGGTCCCTTGTAAAGGATAGCATCTGTTTGATAGTTAGAGGCAATCGTACCTACTCGGTCAATAGCTTCTCCAAACACCTCGGAAGATTCGTCCTTTGAATACGTCTCATAAATAAAACCCTTATTTTCTAGATAATATCCATCCGTTTCAGGAATATAGAGTGTTTCCCCTTCTCTAATCCACATACTTTCATCCACATAAAAGCCAGGAAAAGCTCTAAGCATAACTCCTCCTAAGAATATGATCAAACCTAGGTGGTTCACGTATGGACCCCAACGTGAGAATCGGCCCTTCTCCGCTAAGATAGCAGTGCCTTCTCGCTTCACTTTATAACGCATGGATTTTAGCTTTTCTTCTGCTTTTGATAGAGAATTTTCTGGATTTTCAATTGCTCCGATTCCATAAATACGTTGGCGCTTCAAGAAGCTTATATGGCGTTTAGTTTTTTGTTTCTTTAAAGATTTATATAAAGGAATCACACGGTCTAAACTAGCAATTACTAAAGAGATTCCAAGCATTCCAACTAAAATCTGGAACCACCAAGAGCTATATAAATCTGACAAGCCAAGCTCATAATAGATCGTTCCAAATATCCCATAAACTCTTTCATAGTAAGCAGCAATGTCTGCTTCGTTTGTTGCAGGGACATAGAATACCTGTGGCAGGATCGTACCAATGGCAGCTGCAATTAAAATAGCTACAATAATCCACATACCAACCTTAACGCTAGAGAAAAAGTTCCAAATCTTATCGATAATTGTTTTATTGTAAGTTTGGGAACGTCGTGCAGACCCTTCATATCTCATATCCACAAGCTTTTTTTGCTTCGTTTCCTGACTTAAAGGACGTCCGCAGCTTTCACATAGCTCTGTGCCGACTGGATTGATATGCCCGCATTCACATTGTATCTTTTCCATTTAAAAGAACTCCTTCATGAAGGTTTAATTTCTTCCATAAAATTCGCGATATCTTCTTCCGTCATTTCCCCTTTAATAATCTTCACAATTTTCCCTTCTGGGTTTATGAGAAAAGTTGTAGGAAGAGGGTCGATATTATAGGATTCCTTCACGCTTTTATTGTGATCGATTGCAATTGGAAAAGATAAATCATATCTTTTTGCAAAGCTATTAACCTTCAAATCAGATTCTGCAATGTTCACCGCAAGGGTTTGTACCCCTTGGTCTTTATAAATTTTGTATTGGTTGTCCATCGCAGGCATTTCTTTCGCACATGGCTTACACCATGTGCCCCAGAAATTTAAGAAAATACCTTGTCCTTTATAATCTGACAGACGGTGCTGCTCTCCGTTCATATCTGTTAACACAAAATCAGGAGCTTGATCTCCAACCTTTAAAACAGCATTCTTTTCTTTCGTTACATTCGTAACAACTGTAAATATAATGGCAGATGCTAAAAGCACTAAAATAACTGTTCGTATATAAAAGCGTTGTTTTTTTGATTGAGCCATACTAATTACCCCCCCTTTTTAAACATACCGTCAATATTATACCAAATAATTCTATGGAAATTGAGATATACATATGAAGGGTTTGTGAACTTTTTAGCCTATTTCCCTATTTTTCCCGTTTCCGCTAATACACGAAGCTGTTTTACTTCATGAGTCGTTAACTCTCTCCATTCACCAGCATTCAAGCCATGAAGCGTTAAGAAACCAAATTTTTCGCGTTTTAGCTTTTGTACAGGGTGTCCAATTGCATCAAACATTCTTCTAACTTGCCTGTTTCGTCCCTCATGTATGGTAATTTCCACAATGGCCTTATCTGTCTTCTTTTCGCTAGATAATAGTTTCACTCTTGCAGGCGCAGTCTTCCCATCCTCTAGCATGATCCCTCTTTCCAGCTTTCTCAGCTGCTCCTTTAAAGGAATTCCTTTTACACGCGCAACGTACGTCTTATCCACTTTAAACTTTGGGTGTGTTAGTGCATAAGAAAAATCTCCATCGTTTGTAAGCAATAAAAGTCCAGAAGTATCGTAATCGAGCCTTCCTACTGGGTATAAGCGCTCAGTCACGTGAGGAAGAAGATCCGTTACCGTTTTTCTCCCCTTGTCATCACTGACAGCAGAAATAACTCCTCTAGGCTTGTAGAGTAAATAGTATACCTTCTGCTCTTTCTCCAATTTTACCCCTTCTACCTCCACGATATCAGAGTTTGACACCTTTGTACCTAGCTCCGTTACTACTTTCCCGTTAACTGACACTTTACCTTGTAAAATTAGCTCCTCTGCTTTTCTGCGTGATGCCACTCCAGCATGTGCTAATACTTTTTGTAATCTTTCCAAGTAATTCACCTCGTCCATTCTTTCCAATCATCCTGAGTGAATTATGTCACACTTCCCGAAAAAATAAAAGAAGACAGTCTTTTATAAAAACTGTCTCCTACCTATTTTACTTGATTTTTTTTACATTAAATTGGAGTGCCGGCTCATTGTCAATCATTATCTTCCAGAGATATGGACGGCTTTCCTTACCCTTTCTTGGAATAATCAGCACATTCTTCAGCTTTTCTTTTTCCTCTTTATTGATTAATAAATAATGGTCTTGCTCTACCTTGATGACATCCTTCTGGAAAAGGCGGTATTTCCCCTTGCTCACAACCTTTACAGTCTCATATGTATCAAACACTTGCTCAGCCAATGAAACATGCGTAGCCCAATCATTCGAGTGGTTCAGGGTCACCACAATTACTTCCTTATCCTTTTCCTTCAAGTAGGTGACAAGGGTCCTGCCTGCTCTCTTCGTGTAACCTGTCTTGCCCGCTATGGTATTTTGGTTAAAATGCATAAGCTTATGCTTATTTCTCCATTTCACGGACCTTTCTTTCGGCACATAGGTTTTCGCAGAAGAAATCTTCACAAAATCCTCATTTTTTAGCGCTAATCGAAACATATTCGCCATGTCCTTCGCCGAAGCATAATGATCATCGTGATGTAATCCAGAAGGATTTGTAAAATGGGATTTCTCCAGATTGGCGATTTCCATTTTTTCATTCATCAGTTGAACGAACCCTTCTATTGACCCGCCAGTATGCTCTGCGAGTGCATAAGCTGCATCATTGCCGGATTGCAGCATCAGTCCATGCAATAAAGAACCGACTGTCCATTGCTCTCCTGGCTTCAAATAGAGGGAGGACCCCTCCTGCACAGAGGCTGCTTGAGAAATGGTGACTAACTCGTCTAATTCTGCGTTGTCCAGTACAGTTAGTGCTGTCCAAACCTTTGTTAGGCTTGCGATTGGAAGCTCTTGCTCGGCGTTGCTACCAATAAGCAGTCTGCCGGTTTTTGCATCAATCACTGCATAGGAGCTAGAAGCTTCCGCAGGCTGAATGTTCCAGACCAACAAAAATAAGATGAATAAGATAAAAGACTTTTTATAAATTGCCAATACTCCTTTGTAATTTATTTCATCCCTCAAAGGTTTCTTGAAACTTCGTCATAAATAAATCCGTGTCATCCATCTCGTCTACCTCAATATCCTCTGGAAGTGGAGGTAATGAGTGTAAATCCTTCAGACCAAAATACTGAAGAAATTCGTTTGTCGTACCGTATAAAATAGCTCTCCCTGTTCCCTCTGCGCGTCCAACCTCTTGAACCAGTCCCTTCGCTGAAAGTGTATGGATCGGACGTTCAGACTTCACTCCTCGAATGTCCTCTATCTCTACCCTTGTAATAGGCTGCTTATATGCAATGATGGCCAAGACTTCCAGAGACGCCTGGGATAATGATTGTACTGTCGGATTCTCCACCAGCTTTTGAAGGTACTCAATATTTTCTTCCTTTGTCACCAGCTGATAAGTGCCAGCTAGCTGCTTTAGCTGTATCCCCCTCGTTTCATCATCCTCATATTCCATCATCATCTGATCAAGTGCTTCTGCGATTTCCGCCTCCGTGCTGTCGGTCAAAAATGCAAGCTGTTTTTTCGTTAAACCATCCTCTCCAGTTACAAATAGGAGGCTCTCAATCTTACTCTTCAAACGTGTCATCAAAATCTATTTCCTTTCCTAACTCTACTACTAGCTCTTCAAAATTATGCTGTTGTTCTACTTGTACTACTTTACGTTTTATCAACTCTAGTAATGCAAGAAAAGTAGTGACAATGGTTGTTTTATCTCTCGTCGGAAATAAATCATAGAAGGATAATCTACCATTGTGCTTTTGAAGAGTAGTTACTACATTATGCATTTGCTCTTTTATCGATACTTCCTGTCTACTAACTCTTGTATGTAAAGGGGCGCTAAGCTGCTTTCTTCTAAGCATTTTTTGGAACGCACCAAGCATATCATAGACATTTACATCTAACTCGAATAAAGCAAGCTGCTGACTAGACTGGTATTCACTAAGATCTGTCGGCGCCTTTGTAAAGAAAAGACTTCTATTTCCTTCCAGCTCCTGTAGATTCTCCGCTGCCTCTTTATATTTCTTGTATTCTATCAGCTTTTGCACTAACTCGTCCCTTGGATCCTCATAAGGGATATCAAAGTCGGCGTCCATATCCTCATCCTGATGAATCGGTAAGAGCATTTTGCTTTTAATGGATAATAGGGTCGCCGCCATTACTAGATACTCACTTGCCTCATTCAGCTCTAATACACTCATTGCGTGTATGTGCTCCATATATTGCGTCGTGATTTCTGCCATCTTTATATCATAGATATCTATTTCCAAACGATTGATTAAGTGCAATAATAAATCAAGCGGGCCCTCAAAAGCTTCCGTTTTTACTTCATAAGACATAAAACTCCACCTAAAATTCATTTTTAATCATTATTATAGAGGAAAGGTGAGCTTATTGCACCCTACATTACATCCCAATTTTATTCAGTTTATAAAAGAGTTTAATAGAACCTTCGATTATTTTGAATGTCACGAGCTTTTAGAGGAGTATTGGAAGGAGGTTGCCCCCGGAAACAAGGAACATCCGGCAGCGGTGTTCGTTCTCCTTTCTACCTCCATGTACCATTGGCGAAGAGGTAACTTTGCCGGGGCTAGAAAGACGATGAAAACCTTTATCCAACGTATGGAGAAAATCTCCTTATCACCCTTTGACCAGTACATCGACTTTCCTGAACTAATAGAAAAGGCGCAGCAATCCTTGTCCGCCATTGAAAGACAGGATGCCTTTCAACACTTTCTTCTGCCAATAAAAGATCAAGAGCTAGAGCAGCTTATCGCACAGGAAGAGCTAACTCTACTAGATACGGAATATCTTACTCATAAGCATATGCTCCGAGACCGCTCTGAAATACTAGCAGAACGAGAAAAACAGAAAAAAAGACGAAGCGAGTAGGGTCATGGGAAAGCCGTTTACAGAAAAAGAGAACCGGTCAAGTAATATGTACATATAAAGTGAAACTTTGATTGGGTGGGTGGTTCTTTCATCCCCCACCAATCATTAGTTGAACCAATCGGGCTTTTAGGGACAGTTGATCTCCCACTTAGCTGTCTCATTTCTTTTGCCATCTTGAAGTGGGAGTCTTACTGGCCCTTAATGCGGGATAAATAAAGAGTCCTATGAATTCCTAATGGCAAGCGGAATTTGTAGGACTCTTTTTATGTTTGGGGGCTTGGAGTTTGTCACCATGAATTGCTTTTCTAGCTGGCAAGCGATCCACCATTTCTGACTGAGAATAAATGGGCGCTTTCCGAGAGTAAATCTCCCCTGAACGAGAGTATTCCCCTCGAATGAGAGTAAAAGTGGGCTATCCGAGAATAAAGTCTCTCTATACGAGAGTATGCGTTGGCTATCCGAGAGTAACTGATCCCCAACTGAGAGTAACGACAAAATGGGGGCGGCTTCGCCTGTTTGGCAATCGAGTTGCTTTGATACATGGGCCCCTTCTCCTGCTGGCAAGCGTTTTGCCGTTTCTGACTGAGAATAAATGGGCGCTATCCGAGAGTAAATCTTCCCCGAACGAGAGTATTTCCCTCCAATGAGAGTAAAAGTGGTCTATCCGAGAATAAAGTCTCTCTATACGAGAGTATACGTTGGCTATCCGAGAGTAAATGACCTCCAACTGAGAGTAACGACAAAATGGGGGCGGCTTCGCCTGTCTGGCAATCGAGTTGCTTCGATATATGAACCACTTCTACTTTTGGCATGCGGGCAACCGTTTCTGAGTGAGAATAAATGGCGGCTATCCGAGAGTAAATCTTCCCCGAACGAGAGTATTTCCCTCCAATGAGAGTAAAAGTGGTCTATCCGAGAATAAAGTCTCTCTATACGAGAGTATACGTTGGCTATCCGAGAGTAAATGACCTCCAACTGAGAGTAACGACAAAATGGGGGCGGCTTCGCCTGTCTGGCAATCAAGTCGCTTTGATACAAGGACCACTTCTCCCACCGGCAAACGGTTTCTATTGTAGGCTCAGTAAAAAGTAATCTTCCAAAATAAAAATAGAGTGCTAAATCGGTAGATTCAGCACTCTTGTAACTTTTTTTGTTAGATTTCATTTTCGTCCGTTTCCTGTTTACACTTATCAAAAAAAGCCTGGACCTGCTCGGCCGGGATGATTTTGGCGTTTTGTAGTTGAGCTGGTAAGGAATGGATCATTTTTTTGGCGATTCCTTCTCCTCTATGGGAAGGGTTCACAGAGATATGCTGCAAGATAGCAGTATTGTTTTCCATGCGGATACCAATAATCCCTACAACATCCTCGCCTTTTTTCCAAACAAATAAATGCCAGTCAGGATTTGACTCGTATTGTTGAATTGTTTCTAGTAATTTTTTTACGTCCTTTTCCTGTGGCATGAATGATAATAGACCCATCGATATTTTCTCATATGCTTTTTTATAGCGATATAACATGTATATAACCCTCTTTTAATTTCTTTAAAAGAACTTTACTACCAATTACTTAGGTTGTCTAGCTCTAAATATCAGCGTTCGGGGCGACAAATAACCAGTAGGCTACTCCCCAAGCAATTCCCGCAAGAAAAAGTATTAGAAATAATATTATATTAAACTTCTTCAAATAAATCACCCTCTCTCCATCGTAAAAGGAAGATCCAGATGAACAATATCCTCTAAAGTTTCTCTTCTTACAACTAATTGATGCTTTTGATCTTCCACAAAAACAACTGCCGGTCTTGCAATTCGGTTATAATTACTTGCCATTGAATAGCCATAAGCACCTGTACAAAATACCGCAAGAATATCTCCTGGTTCAGCCTTTGGAAGCTTGACGCTTTCAATTAGCTTATCGCCAGATTCACAGCACTTACCTGCAATAGTATATTCAATTTCTTTATTTTCTGTCATTTTATTTGCAATCATGGCATCATAAACTGCTCCGTATAGCGCGGGGCGAATATTATCTGACATTCCACCGTCAACAGATAGGTAATTCCGGATGTCTGGAACCTTTTTTTCTGAGCCGATTGTATATAAAGAAGTTCCTGCATCGCCTACAAGGGAACGACCAGGTTCTATCCATATTTCCGGCATCGAAAAAGATGTTTTTGCCACCAGTTCCTTCACTACCTGAACCATTTCCTTGACATAAACAGAAGGCTCTAGCGGAGTATCCTCCTCTGTATATTTTATTCCAAAGCCTCCCCCAAGGTTTAAAACGGTGCAAGTGTACTGGTATGTACTTTTCCATTCAATCATTTTTTTGATAAGCTTTTCAGCTGCTACTTTGAAGCCACTTGTTTCAAAAATTTGAGACCCAATATGACAGTGGAGACCTAAAAGTTCTAAATATGGATTCTGATAGACCTGCTTAAATGCTTCGTCAGCTTGTCCATTCAGTAAATCAAAACCAAATTTCGAATCCTGTTGGCCTGTCGTTATATAGTCATGTGTATGTGCCTCTACTCCTGGTGTGACACGGAGTAATATGCTTACTTGTTGCTTTCGTTGGGCTGTTAGCTCTTGTAACAGCTCTATTTCATAAAAGTTATCTACTACTATACAACCAATGTTATGCTCCAGTGCTAGTAATAATTCTTCCTTGCTTTTATTATTCCCATGAAAATGAATACGCTCTACAGGGTAGCCAGCCTTTATTGCAGTATAAAGCTCTCCAGCCGAAACGACATCTAATGATAAATTTTCTTGGTTCATCACCTGATACATCGCCACACTGGAGAATGCTTTACTCGCATAGGCAACTTGTGCAACTACATGCAATTCTTTGAATGTATTTAGGAATGCTTGTGCTCTTTTTCGAATGAGAGAAAGGTCATATACAAAAAGTGGTGTCCCATAAGTTTTGGCAAGCTCTACGCTATCTACTCCACCTAGTACGAGATGACCTTTTTCATCGATTGTATGCTCTGATACGGTAACCATGTATCTCGCCTCTTTTCCATGAATTCTATAAGAACTTTACCATAGGAAAGGAGGAAAATGCAATTGTACCTAGGAACGTTTACGAACAAGTGCTCGTGTAATAAATGGCCTTTTCGCATTTGTCGGCATCGGAAAGCGTATAATCGTGCGAATAAATGCAATCGGATAAAATGGAAGAAACGGCCATAAATAAGGCACATTTAAAGGTTTTACGCTACATAAGTACCAAAGTAAAATAACCGAAGCGATGAAAAAGCCATTTATCCCAAAAGCTGCAGTACTTATTAATAGCCCCGTTCGGAAGATTTTCGTTGCAATGCTTATCTCGTAGGAAGGTATCGCAAATGTAAAGATGGCTGTTAATGCTGTATATAGAACAACCTCTGAAACAAACAAGCCAACATTCACCGCCATGTCACCTATGATTAAAGCGGCTATGATTCCCATTGCAGTCGAGAGCGGGGTCGGCGTATGAATGGCGGCCAGTCGCAAAAACTCTATTCCTAAGTCCGCGAAGATAATCTGCAAGAGAAGCGGGATGGAACTCTTTTCGCTGGGGCCTAAAAACTCCAATGCTTTCGGGAGTATTTCCGGATGCTTGGCTAGCAAATACCAGAAAGGGAGCAAAAACAAGCTAAAGAAAACACCAAAATAGCGAATCCACCGAACAACGGTACCGATCGCAGGAGCCTGTCTATATTCCTCTGCGTGCTGCAGATGATGGAATAGGGTTGTAGGAACGATGATAACGGAAGGAGAAGTGTCTACCACTAGAATGATGTGTCCTTCTAGCAAATGTGCCGCAGCTATGTCAGGTCGCTCTGTGAACCTTACAAAGGGCACAGGATGAAACCCTTGCTTGAAGAGCCATTCCTCCAACGCCTTATCACTCATCGTAAATCCATCATGCTTAATCTTCTTTAATCGCTTGCGAATCAAGTCTAAATTATCATCATTCGCAATACCTTTAATGTAAGAAATCGCTACATCCATTTGACTTAGCTTCGAAATACGATGCATCTCAAAGCGAAGATTTGTATCTCTAATCCTCCGTCGAATGAGTCCTGTGTTTTGGATAATATTTTCAGTGAAGCCATCCCTTGAACCACGTACTACCTTTTCATTATCCGGCTCCTCTGGATTTCTTCCAGGATAGCTTCTGACATCGAGTGTATAGACAGAACCATTTTTCAGAATAAAGGTCACCTGACCGCTGAGTAAAGCAATTAACCATTTTTCCTTATCATCATACTCAGAAATGGAGTAGAAAGGAAAATAGTGTCTCATGATTTCTTGCTCATCCACAGCGGGCTCAGGATAGTCTCTCTGTGTTCTTGTTAAAATATCGGTTAACAAATGGCCGTCAATAAGTCCATTGATATAGACCAATAAAACCGGGAACTTGTATAAATGAGTATGGAGCAATCCAAAATCGTATGTTTCATTCTCTCCAAACTTTTCTTTCAAAAATGCTTCTGCATCTGACATGCTTTTGAACAGTGGTTTCGTGTTAATCACCTATCTTTTGCTTTTGATTTCGTAGAAGCTCCCACAGGAACAAGCCAAGTCTTGAGCTGCGAAAGAATCTTCTTCTCCAAGCGTGATACCTGTACTTGGGATATGCCTAAGCGTTCTGCTATATCACTCTGAGTACAGTCTAGGTAATAACGCAAATAAATAATCATCTGTTCTCGTTTTTCTAATTTTTCCACTAGTTCTCTTAACGGAATATGGTCAAAGGACTTCTCCGAGCGTTCGTCTCTCATTTGATCCATTAGTGTCAATGCATCACCACTATCATTCTCATATAGTTGCTCCTGCAAGGATGCTGGATCACGGAGAGCATCTGTCGCCATGACGATTTCCTCTCTAGACACTTCTAAAATAGCTGCTAGTTCTAGAATCGTTGGCTGACGCTCATGAACCTTTAAAAAGTCGTCTGTAGCATGTCGAATCTTAAAATTTAGCTCTCGGATGGAGCGGCTAATCTTCACCATTCCATCGTCTCGCAAGAAACGCTGTATCTCTCCTATAATCATCGGTACCGCATAAGTAGAGAACTTCACCTCATAAGAAAGATCGAACTTGTCTACCGATTTCATTAATCCAATACAGCCAATCTGAAATAAATCCTCTAGATCCGCTCCCCTCGAAGCAAATCGTTGAACGATGGACCAAACCAACCTTGTGTTACCTTCAATCATTTGCTGTCTAGCAAACTTATCGCCTGCCTGTGCCAATGCAATGAGCTCTCTCATTTTTTCTTGGGTGAGTAATATTGTTGGTTTATTGTTGATCATTAGACTATCCTGCAAGATTCATGAATTGGTACAAATTTCTTCGTAATAGTTACAGTCGTCCCCCTATCAGGAAGAGAGTAGATATCTACATCATCACTAAAGCTCTCCATAATCGTGAAGCCCATTCCTGAACGCTCTTGCTCAGGTTTCGTTGTATAAAGGGGCTCACGAGCTTGTGTAATGTCCTTGATTCCTTTCCCATAGTCAACAATCGAAACTACTACCTCTCTATCGGTTCTGTGAGCATGCATCTCAATCTTGCCAGTTCCATCTTCCTCGTAGCCATGTACAATAGCATTGGTGACAGCCTCTGAAATAACGGTCTTAAATTCAGAAAGCTCCTCGATCGTCGGATCTATAGCAGATATAAAGCTAGACATTACCATTCTCGCTAATGCTTCATTTTCACTTTTGGCAACAAACGTTAATGTAATTTCATTGTCCATAGACGATTCCCCCTAATCTTGAAATTATTTCAATTTCTGACTCACTGTAGATATATGGACTTAAACCTGCAAACTGAAAGATTTTACTCATAGTAGGAGATGGATTCACAATAATCGTTTGTCCATCAATAGGCGCCAATTCTCGCATTCTACCTAGTATTAGTCCTATCCCTGAGCTGTCCATAAATAGTAAATCTTCTAAATTCCAAACTATCACTTTGATAGAGCCATTTTTAATCATCGGTACAATCTCATTTCGAATATTATTCGTACTATGATGATCAAGCTCACCCTTCAATCGAATAATAATAATTTCATCACCAATTTTTTCTACTTCATGTATCATATAGTTTCGCCTCCTCTGATAGCGCAATTCCACACTTCCATCCTGAATTCCTTGCACATGACAAAAGTAGAAGAAATGATTGTTTATTAGTCTCTATTCGACATAGGAGATATACATTTCTAGTATGAGATTATTTTGGATTTTCTAATCAAAAAATAGGCATCTCCCAAAAGTTTTTAAACCTTTGGAAAATGCCTATGAAGGGTATCGTACTATTCAGTTATTATTTCGTAAACTAATGGAGGAGCATCCTTTTTCTCTGCTTCGATATGAATATTTTCATTCAGTTTCGTCAGCACTTGCCCTACATCCTCTGTATTCGCATGTATCGTCGCAATGGATTCTCCCTGCTCCACTCGATCTCCTACTTTTTTATTCAGAACGATTCCAACTGCTAAATCGATTTCTGATTCCTTCGTCGCACGACCAGCACCTAGTAGCATGGCTGCCGTTCCGATTTCATCTGCTTCCATATAAGTGATATATCCGCTTTTATTTGCAGGAACCTCGAATGTAAATTTCGCTTTTGGCAATAAAGAAACGTCATCCACTACGGCATCATTTCCACCTTGCCATTTGATAAATTCCTTGAAGATGCGTAATGCCGAGCCGTCCTCTATTACTTTTTCAAGCATTGCTCTAGCCTCTTCTAACGTAGATGCCTTTCCACCAACAACAACCATTTGGCTGCCGAGTGTTAAGCAAAGCTCCGTTAAGTCCTCAGGGCCGTTTCCTTTTAGTGTATCGATTGCCTCGATAACCTCCAAAGAGTTACCAATTGCACGTCCAAGCGGTTGAGACATATCAGAGATGATTGCCATCGTTTTTCTACCTACGCTATTACCAATTTGAACCATCGCTTTTGCAAGTTCTCTAGCATCATCAGTCGTTTTCATGAAAGCCCCTTCACCGGTTTTCACATCTAAAACGATTGCACCTGCTCCTGCAGCAATTTTCTTACTCATAATAGAGCTAGCGATTAACGGGATACTACTAACTGTAGCTGTCACATCACGAAGCGCATATAGCTTTTTATCCGCTGGAGTTAAGTTTCCGCTTTGCCCTATTACAGCAAGCTTCAGCTCATTTACCTGCTTCACAAATTCTTCTGGAGAAAGCTCCACGTGGAAACCTTCGATTGCCTCTAATTTATCAATCGTTCCACCAGTGTGGCCAAGTCCTCGTCCGCTCATCTTCGCAACTGGGACACCACAAGCTGCCACAAGAGGTCCTAGAACAAGCGTTGTCGTATCGCCAACTCCACCGGTAGAGTGCTTATCGACCTTAATCCCTTCAATAGCAGACAAGTCGATTTGCTCTCCAGAGTTCACCATCGCCATCGTCAAGTTCGTACGTTCTTCTTCATTCATTCCTTGCAGGTAAATTGCCATTAAAAGCGCACTTACTTGATAATCAGGGATAGAGCCGTCCGTGTATCCGTTTACAAAGAAATTAATCTCTTCCTTCGTTAATGCGAAGCCTTCTCTTTTTTTCTCAATAACATCAATCATTCTCATACAAACACTTCCTTTACTTTAATAACGATAAAAAGCTCTCTCCAAATGCCGTTTTCTCTACGCCAAAGTTGTCGACAACAGTTGCACCAATATCAGCAAACGTCATTCGTAGAGGCAGCTGTTTTGGCTCTTTAAAGCGTGTGGAGTATACAAGTAATGGCACATATTCACGCGTATGATCTGTACCAGGCATAGTTGGGTCATTTCCATGGTCTGCGGTGATAATCAGTAAATCATCATCCGTCAATTTAGGAAACACTTCTTTAAGTCGAGCATCGTACTCTTCTAATGCTTTCCCATATCCTAATGCATCTCGTCTATGTCCGTACAGCGCATCAAAGTCTACAAGATTCAAGAACGATAAACCGGTAAATTCTTTTTTTAATGTTGCAATAAATTTGTCCATACCATCCATGTTATCCTTCGTTCTTTCACTTGCTGTAATACCCTCACCATTATAGATATCATGAATCTTTCCTAGTGCAATCACATCATAACCAGCATCTTTTAGCTCGTTCATCGCTGTGCGACCAAACGGCTTTAATGCATAATCGTGTCGATTGGATGTCCGTACAAAAGCTCCTGGTTTTCCAACAAATGGACGAGCTATGATACGACCAACTAGAAACTCTTCGGTTAGCGTAAGTTCACGAGCAATTTCACAGATACGGTATAGCTCCTCTAAAGGAATAACCTCTTCATGAGCAGCTATCTGAAGAACTGGATCAGCTGAGGTGTATACAATGATAGCCCCAGTTTTCATATGCTCTTCTCCTAGCTCATCTAGAATTTCTGTACCGCTAGCAGGTTTGTTTCCAATTACCTTTCTGCCAGTCTTTTCTTCCAAGGCAGCAATTAGCTCTTGAGGGAATCCGTTTGGGTAAACCTTAAAAGGTTTGTCAATATTTAACCCCATGATTTCCCAGTGACCAGTCATCGTATCTTTTCCAACAGAGGCCTCTTGCATCTTTCCGTAGTATGCAATTGGACTATCTACTGGGTCGATCCCTTTTAAAGGCTCAATATTCCCAAGTCCAAGCTTTTGCATTTCTGGCATTTGAAGTCCATTCATCTCTTCTGCGATATGACCTAGTGTATGAGAGCCTTTGTCCCCAAAAGAACCAGCATCGGGAGCTTCTCCGATTCCAACAGAATCCATTACAATTACGTGTACACGTTTAAAATTTCCCATAAATACATAACCTCCTAGTTACCCGTTAATTATATCAAAAAGCCACAGAATTTACATGTCAGACTTCTGACCTTATGCACGCGGATGAAATTGCTTATACACTTCTTTTAAGCGTTTCTTGCTCACGTGGGTATAAATCTGTGTGGTTGAAATATCTGCATGTCCAAGCATTTCTTGAACTGACCGTAAATCTGCTCCATTTTCGATTAAATGGGTGGCAAATGAGTGCCTTAGAACGTGGGGGGTAATCTCCTTATGGATACCAGCCTGCTGAACATGCTTGTTTAATAATTTCCATATCCCCTGTCTGGTTAGTCGCTTGCCTCTTTGATTAATAAAGATGGCATTCGTACGAGCATCTGGCTTTACTAGCTTCGGCCTACCTTCTTCTAAGTATAAAGAACAAGCCCTGATCGCTGCCCCGCCAAGTGGAATGATGCGCTCCTTACCACCCTTTCCAAAAACACGAACAAATCCCATATTCAAATGAAGATCTTCCATATCTAAGTTTACGCACTCACTTATACGCATACCACTTGCATACATCAGTTCAAACATCGCAAGGTCTCTTATTCCCTGTGGTTTCGAAGTATCAATTGCCTCTAACAGACGATTTAGCTCCTCCACAGATAAAAAGTTTGGTAACTTTTGATCAATTTGGGGCTGTTCCAGATGAATGGTCGGATCTGTATTCGTAACTTTTTCTCTCAGTAAAAATTGATGAAAAGATTTAATAGAAGATATATGTCGAGCAATCGACCTTGGCGATTTCCCACTTTCCTTCAAATACCGCAAGTGCATCACAATATTTGTTCTATCTACCTCATCTAAGCTTTGTAAATGCTGTCGCTCCAAGATAGAGTTTAAATAATCAGTCAAATCTTTTTTATAAGACACTATAGTATTTTCCGCTAACTGTCTTTCAATCCTCAAAAAATGCAAATAATCCTCTAATTGAGATAAACCTTCCTTCATAGAATCCCTCCTACTCTTGCTGTTGGTATGTATAAGGTCACTGATTATTTATTCTACTCCTTACTATTCGGCTCGGCTAATGTTGTAATTCGGAGTGTTAATGTTGTAAAAATGAGACGTAATGTTGAAATTCCTCTCCGCCCAAGCAGTCTGCTCTCCTAATGTTGTAATTTTTAGCTTTAATGTTGTAAAAAGAGAGCAGTATGTTGTAAAAATGAGAAGTAATGTTGTAATTTCTCTCTGGCTAAGCAGCAGATATTCCATTAATGTTGTAATTCTGAGCCTTAATGTTGTAAAAACAGACCAGTATATTGTAAAGATCCAACATAATGTTGTAATTCCTCTCTCCACTCTACTCGCCAGCCGACTCACTAATCCATAAGTTATAAACTCATGAAACAAAAAAAAGATAGCCAGCAGCTATCCTTTTCTATTTATCTTGGCAACGATGACAAATTCCGTGAAACGTTAACCGGTGGTCTTTTATAAGGAAGTTCCATCTTTCCTCTACAATAGCTTCCACGTCTTCTAGCAGATCTTCCTGAATTTCATCCACCGCTCCACATTCAATGCAGACAAGATGATGATGAAAATGGGTAGCTCCCTCTTGTCTTAAATCATATCGAGAGACGCCATCACCAAATTGGATTTTATCTACGACATTTAGTTCATTTAATAATTCAAGTGTTCGATAAACTGTTGCAAGCCCAATATCTGGAGATTTTTCTCTAACTAGTAAGAAAACATCTTCCGCACTTAAATGATCTTCTTCATTTTCAAGCAAAACTCTCACTGTCGCTTCACGCTGTGGCGTCAGTTTATAGCTCGCACCAGATAATTGTTTTTTTATACGCTCAATACGGCTTTCCATATGACGCCTCCTTAACTTCCTCCATTATACCAATAATTGATTTCCTCTGACAAGAGATTCAACCAATAATAATTATAATTTAATATTAATTATTAGGTAGTATAAATGGCAGTAACAAGAATTCTATTATTATAGTAATTCCATAGATGGCGATTGTAAACAAATTAATCTTGTGCGAGAGCACGAGTAGTAGTAAGCAATAAATCAGTTGAAATGGGAACCACCAAAATACATAGGGAAAGGTGGAGTCTTGTATTTGTAGCAGGTAGCTGGAACAGAAGCCGTAGAAGGTTATTTTAAAGGCACAGATTAGTAATACGGCTCTTTGCAGATAACGATGCTGATAAAACAAGAAGAACACGATGGCTACGAGTACGTGTGGAAGAATGGTATCAAGGAATGACGGTTGTCCCTCTAGTAAAACTCTGGAGTCTAAGAGGTTAATGATCCATTGCTGCTGTTCTGGTGTACTTTTTTCGAAAACGAGTAGGCCGCCAGCGAAGCTGCTGACAAGTATGCATAATGAAATGAGTATAGTGAAAGTCTGGTTCATCTTGGAACACCCCCTGTCTATTCCCATCCTATGCTTGTACTATTTTAAACATGATAGATTTGAGATAGTTTTTGGGGGACTGCTAATTTGCTTGAACGTAAACTACTATTTAAATACCTTCTTTTAGATTAACTGATGATGTTAGAATATAGGTGCTTCTTGGCAGACGCTCTCTGTTAGGCCCACAGGATGTTGGTCAGGAAAAAGTTGTCATACGATGGGACGTTCATAGTTTTCCAACCTGTATGAAAAATAAAGTCTAAAATCTTCTGTAACCCAACTTTAAATACCTTCTTATAGATTAACTGCTGGTGTTAAAATATAGTCGCTTCCTGGCGGACGCTTTCCGTGGGGTGAGCGATGAGCCAGCACCGGCCGCTTACGCGTGTCGGTGTGCTGTCTCATCTGTCTCACTCATCCCACAGGAGTCGCCGCCGGTCGCTTCTTTTCATAAATATAAATACAAAGTGTACAAAACAAAATACTACTGGAAAGTTAATTGCAAAGGCCCTTAAAAACTATGTGGCTACATTACTAGATTAATCTGGAGCTACTTAAAAGATGGAATATCGGGCGTCCCCAATATTCCGTCTTTAATTTTATCTAGTCCCAAAAAGGATATGCTTAAATTTACCTTCTTTATCAAAATGGAACACAGTCAAGGCATATTCGCCCGTGTCAGGCATTTCAATATAATAACTGATTTCTGTTGCCTCAGAATGCTTATTGAAGAAACCTATGAACATCGGTTGTCCCGCAAGATTAATGGGAAAAGGTATATTGTCGCCTGGTTCTTTAAAGTGTATAAAGTTGTCTTTTACTTCAAATACATCTCCATATTCTGTTCTTAAAGTTTCAAAATCTTCTTTTGCAATTAACCTCATAATCCTTCTGGAATCTCTATCAGTCGTTTGCAAAGAGCTGCTATAATCTCCTTGCATTTCAAGCAGTTCATCTTTTAATTTTTCATTTTCTTTTTTTAAGTTATCAATCTGTTCTTCATACTCAGAAATTACTGTAGTGTATTCCTCTTCATTTGAACAACCAACCAAAAACAACAAAATTAAACTTCCTAGGATTTTTATTTTCTTCAATCTTTACCCCCCTATCTAAAACAGCATTCAGAACACTAATTCTATTAGGTTCGTTAGTACAAATGTGAACAAAGTAAACAATAAAATCTCTCTAATAAATAGCCAGTTGCTCGCTGGTCTTTTATAGTCTTTATCAAGGAGTACTCTTAAAAATGTAAATCCAGCTGCAAAAATGAACGATTCTATTACTCCCATTTACATAATCCCCTTAGATTCAAAGTGAGGCTTATCCCCATCTGATTATACCATAATTTTCCATAAGAGTCAGACTTCTTAATCAGCTATGTTCGAAAATACAAACCATTCCCCACTTTGGATTTCCTATTTACTTATTCCTATTATTATTCCATTATTCATTCTGTTTTTTTTGAACAATTTGACGATAGTCTACTTAGACTATATAATAGGGAAGTTTAATTAGACTATTGAATAAAGGGATGGAAATAGTATGATAAAATCTTTTAATGATAGGGCAATCAAATATGGTAGGTTGAGGATTCTTGCATGAAGTCGACCCTATTTATAATTGTTTTTAATCCTAAGCCTTTTCTATCTTTACTGTTAGTCGAATAAGGTTAACTCAATTCCATGATTTATCCCTTTTTTTTACAAATTGAAGAATTAAAAAGTTAACCCAAGTTATTATGGGAATAGCAAATATCAAGACATAAAGACCAGAATGCCCAAAACCAAATATTTTTGCTTCATCATCTATACTATATAGAACCCATGTTGTTCCGGATAAAAACAAAAAATTTATTATAAACGCTGAAAACATGCTAATCCATTTGTTACTTTTCTTTTTTAATATCCAAACAGATACAATCGTCGAAAGGAAGAAAGAAAATATTATTATGACGAAATTCAACTTTCCCCCCTATATTCTTTTAAACCAGCTGCCCCGCAAGTATAAGAACATTATTCTCCACATCTGAAATAATACACAAAGTTACACATGCTTAATTCCCCAAATAATCCTTTAACCAAATGTAAGCAAAGGCTGTTTTGGCGTCGTAGATTGCGCCGCTTTTTACTAGCTCTCCCATTTCTTCGATGGAAAGATGCATTAGTTCCACGAATTCATCTTCATCCATTGCGCGTGGAAATTCTACTTTTTCGATATCTTTGGCGAAATATAGATGGATAATTTCATCTGCGAAGCCTGGAGAGGTCGCAAAGGATTGGATGTATTCTAAATGGGATGTGGTGTAGCCGGTTTCCTCTTCTAGTTCTCGGAGAGCAGTTTTCTCAGGTGCCTCCCCTTTATCAATTTTGCCTGCTGGGATTTCCACGATGGATCTTTCTAAAGCTTTTCTATATTGCTCGACTAGGATGATTTTATTGTCTATTGTCAGAGCGATAATCGCTACTGCTCCTGGGTGCTTGACGATTTCTCTTTTTCCCTGCTTTCCATTCGGAAGCTCCACATCATCTACTTGTAATGTAATAATCTTCCCGTCGTAAATTTTTTCCGTTTGGATCGTTTTTTCTTCAAATTTTTTCATTCGAAACTTCCTCTCTGTTGAAAACCTTGTTACTGTCATTGTACCATGGAGGAAAGGATGTGATAAATCTTGGAAAAGAGACAGCTTGGAAAAAGTTCATTACAAGTATCAGAAATAGGATTAGGTTGTATGTCGCTACCTACTGACCTAAAAGCGGCAGAAAAAATTATCGACATTGCACTCGATGCCGGTATTAATTATTTTGATACCGCGGATTTGTATGACCGTGGAAGAAATGAAGAAGTGGTTGGAAATGCTTTACGTCAAAGACGCCAGGATATCATACTCGCTACAAAGGTTGGGAATCGCTTAAATGAGGACGGAGAAGGCTGGTATTGGGATGCTTCAAAGGAATGGATCCAATCGGCCGTTCACCAATCTCTTAAAAGGCTACAAACAGACTACATTGATGTGTATCAATTGCACGGTGGCACGATGGAGGATAATATCGATGAGGCTATTGATACCTTTGAGGCGCTCAAAAAAGAAGGTTTGATTCGAGAGTACGGCATTTCCTCTATCCGCCCTACTGTTATTCAACAATTTTTAGAGAAAAGTAATGCCGTTTCCGTGATGATGCAGTATAGTCTTTTGGATAGACGCCCAGAGGAATGGCTATATTTGCTCGAGGATAAAGGGGCGTCTCTTCTGACAAGAGGTAGCCTTGCGAAGGGTTTATTGACCGAGGAAGGTTTAGCTCGTGCTAGTAAGATGGGGCAATATCTCACGTATTCAGAAGAGCAATTACAGAATACAATTACGGAATTAAAGGAGCTGGGAGTGCCATTAAATGCACTTGCGATTCAATATATCCTTCAGCAAAATGTCACTGGGTCCGTAATTGCAGGCGCCAGCTCACCTGAGCAACTGCAGGATACGATTGCTGGATATGAGCAATCCGTTTCTTCTGAGGTATTACAAAAAGCAGCGGAAATCACGAAGCAAGATATATATGAAGAACATCGATTAGATTAGTACAAGGGAATAGAGATAAATTTTTGTAAACCCTCATAAATACTGGCTTTGTGAGGGATGGAAGCCCCGAATGATAACAAAATGATAATGGTTTTTAAAAAGAGCCGTTTTTATATGTGTTAGACCAAAAATAAGACCTATCTGAATCGAAAAATTTCAGATAGGTCTTTTTGTTTTCTTTTGTTTTTATTCTATTATTTTCTTCACAATACTCTCAGGATATGTATATCTCCACTGATCATATTCTTCTTTCGAAATTTCCCCGTCAGTTTGGTTATTTTTTTTGACAAGCCAAGGGTACAATTTATTGAGCATGGTCAAATAGGCTTTGGAGTCCTTGTTCAGACACAAGCAAACTTTCTCCGTTTATTTCGCCAATTTCAAGTCCGTAGAGGTCTTCGATTAGAAAAAGTGTATGCATCAGATGATTATTGGCGTTGGGTTTAATATTGCAACAATAATGGCGTATTTGTTTTGGGTTTTATTGATTACAATGACTATTATTACAATTCGCACCCTTTTAAAGAGAAAAAATGAATGAAGGATTCGTTGAAAGATTTCCAACGTGTGCAGAGGTTTTTTGGACCGGAAAGAATCGCAGAAGTGACAGGATTTCAGAAGCGCAAAGAGGCAGAAAAGCGAACACAGAAGATAAAAATACCAAGCCATGATAGATAAAATACATGTGGTTTGATGGAAAAGTGATTGAAACTCTTTTGATAAAAGGTAGAAGATCACTTTTTCTTGTGGATAAAAAGGAAGAATGTATAATAATTATTATACCAAAAAAGTGTTTGATAAAATCAATGATTAAAGGGAGGTATAAAACATGAAATTGTTTAGTAAAAAAAAGAAAGTTTCCGTAGATGATATGTCTATGCAGATGATGATTGCCGCAGTTGAAGCTATTGGCAAACTTAGAGGGTTTGATGATGTAGATGATGTGCAGTCCATGGCGGTTAGCGCGGGATATTTTTATGGTTTTTTGAAATTGCATCTTAATAGCATAACAAGTTTAGATACGGTAAACACCATTATCAACAAATCGATTACCAACTTTGAAAACGCAACAAAAGGGAAACCATCATTTGAAAATTTCGGATATATAGTTAGAACTATGGCAAATAATGCCTCAGCAAATATGCAGTATGCAATGAAAGAAACAAAAGACCCATTTATGGGCATGGCAGTATTCTATTTGAATGATTTGTATAACTCAACCACAATTGATATAAGCAAAATGGAAGTCGCTGAAAAGAATATGCGGTTGTTATACGGAATGATGTCCAATTTAACAAAAGATATCAAAATAGTGAAATAAGAAGTAAACAAATTTGAATGGTGCATCTGGGTCTGGAACGACAACATTAGGAAAAAAGATTTACGAAGAATTAGGATATACATTTATGGATACAGACAATTATTTTTGGATGCCTACCAACCCCCAATTCACACATAAGAGTCCTATTAATGAGCGAATAGAATTGATGAGAAAAAATATTATGCAGTCAAATAATGTTGTGATTTCTGGTTCGCTAACAGATTGGGGAGATGTGTTGATTCCGTATTTTACCTTAGCTGAAAGATAGAAATGGAACAAGAACTTCGCATTGTCTGAGAAAAGAGGAACATAGCACGGATAAAGGAAAACTTGAAATATAGGTGATAATAATTTGATAATAGAAGTTCAAATAGCCAATGAGTATTAGATAATACATAGAATCGGAGTCAAATAGAATTAAAACACTTAAACAAAGTTGTTTAATACATATTCAAAATTTTCGAGTGGGTGCTGCCAGAGAATGGTGGCACCTTTTGATATTTTCTCCAATTTTACAAAAATTAATGTTACGATAGTGTCTAATAAAAAGAATGTCAAGTTAGGAGAGAGACATGAGAATTTTATTAGAGTTAATACGAATAATTTTACTATTTATGTTCGTCGGCGGATTTTTTGGATATATTTTATTGAATATCTATGAGGGGTTTCATGCTGAACAATATGGATTGCTAGGTGGTTTGGGCATACTTACTCTGCTGTTCATTCTCTATAGAAATAAACTTCAATTTAGTGGATGGTATCAAGGACCGGGGAGAGAAAAGTTTTCAAAACCAGTAACCCGTTTACTTATTTCCATATCCATTGTTTTGTTAGTAGCCCCTTTTGTTCTGAGATCTTTTTTAAACTAGAATCAAATAAAAGATATCTCACCAAATGGATGATATAAATGATCACTGTACAAACATATATATCAAATCCGAGTATTAACAGACCTGGGTATGTGGGCTATGAACATATGAAAAAATATTATCTTGCAATAGAAGATAACGAGAATAGAGAGAAGATAAGAAATATATTTGAACGTGGCGGAAATATCTACGGTTGCATCCTAATCACTTCTGGTGACCAAGTAATAATGGACGATGAAATCATAGAACGCTTTCCTTTGTATTGGATAATTTGGGTGGATCTAATTGGTGATTACTTGACTATACTACCAGAAGAAACACAAAAGGTATCGAGAGAGCCATACTTTTCCCTGAAAAAAACGGATGATAGTCATATTATCTTTAACTACTCTGATTACTATGTAAGTAAAGTGCCAGAAAAAGAATTGTTAAAATCCTTACTATTAGCCGCGAAATTTTTCTTCCAATTGTATCAGGAATTTAGTGGAGATTATGGTGACCTACCCACTTCTCAGAAAATTAATCGGTTACTTCCATTAGTAGATAACCTTTAAGAAAACGATTATTACGAAATCATTTAATAAGGATATATCTCTATCCTAATACTACTGAATTAATTGAAAATAGAGATTGGTATGTTATAATATGGGTAAGGTAAGAGTATATTAAAAAAGACTGCTGGTGCGTCAACACCAACAGTCTTTCGCAACATCATAGTTCGCTTCAAAGGCGAACAGCACATGATCTAGTAAACCGACCACTTGCTTAGAGGCTATGGGCGGTTTACTTTTTTTTCGTAAAAGTAAATGACAAAGCAACGATTGCTACGATTAACGTGGCAAACGAAATCATCAGATTTAATGCTTGTTCTATTGTCATCAGCAACACCCCCTCCCTCTCACTGAGAAAGTGAGCGAAAAGAAAGATATGCTGCCGCCCATGAATGCCTATGGTTGCTCCCTAAATTATACCACTTTTTGTGAATTTTAAATTATTTATCATGAATATCTCTTCCAACATTCCTCTAATTATTAATCCTCAAGCTCATTAAAGTAAGAGAAGAAAAATATGTTCCAAAAATTTCAATTTTTGTACCACAAGTCTCTAATAACCATTGAATTAATTGAAAATAGAGATTGGTATGTTATAATATGGGTAAGGTAAGAGTATATTAAAAAAGACTGCTGGTGCGTCAACACCGACAGTCTTTTGCAACATCATAGTTCGCTTCAAAGGCGAACAGCATAGCGTATAGTAAACCGCCATTGCTTGGAGGCTATGGGCGGTTTACTTTTTTTTCGTAAAAGTAAATGACAAAGCAATGATCGCGACGATTAACGTGGCAAACGAAATCATCAGATTTAATGCTTGTTCTATTGTCATCAGCACCACCTCCTCCCTCTCACTGAGTAAGTGAGTGAAAAGAAAGATATGCCGCCGCCCATGAATGCCTATGGTTGCTATCTAATTATACCATATTTTGTCTTACTACTTTCCATGTTTCTCCTTCTATGTATTGCGAATCTTTTAGCTAAACCTAAGGTTAGTTAACGAAACAGGTTATTTTATTTTCTTTCTTTAGAGAGAAATTATATAAATCTCCATCATCAAATCCTGTTACCAAGACTATTTCTTCAGGAAATTTTGAAGGATTGGCAATCAGATATGTATTGGCAAAAATGATAGTTGACGAAAGGGTTAGAAATAATCCTACGTAAAACTTATCATCCCAAAAATCATACAAATCATGATAGAGAGTTATACGAGGATACCTACTTTCAGGGAAATAATCATTATTACTTGCCCAATCATCATCGTCGAATTCCCATTCTGTGGAACCTGTAATATAAAGCTGAATGCCCTCTTCATTTTCAAATAGACCAAAAAGAAAAGCTTGAATACCCTCTTGTACTTTCTCTTGCTCAAATAATTGAGTAAGCCAATTCTCGAATTGTTTATAGCTAGTAGATAGTTGTTTGTTAAAGTTACGTAAATCTACTGTTTGATTCATTTCCCTTACATACTCTTCTATTAAGTCATACCCATTTGTTAAAGTTGGGGTTTCTTGTATGAATGATTGTACCATTTCATCTACTTTTTCCATATCTAACATAGCGCACCTTCTTGAACGTATAATTTTTTTTACTGCTTACTCCAATGCCTTCGCTCGCTCTATCCAAGCCTTCAAATCCTCTTCGTTATGTAAATAAGAAATAGCAGAATCTCGTTTATCTATCCCACTAATTAATATTAGCAAATCCCAAACATTTTCATCTTCAATCGTTGGTTCATCAGCCATTACATAAGACAAAGCCCAATCAGATACTTCTTCCCTTGTCAATTCGCCATTTAGCACTAATTCCACTCTATCAATTATTTCCCTTAGGGTTGGCTGATCCATTTATCATCTATCCTACCTTTCTAAGTTAAGTACCGTAGCTTATTGTATATTTCCTTTAGCAAAATCGTCGCTAAACTCCACAAATTCATCTAGAAAGTCTTCTATTTCCCCTCTCACACTCTTTAAGTCTCTATAAATTTCATTTTTGGCTAAATAAAATGCATCTGATAAATAGTGAATTTCCATCTCTATCGGTTCGCAGTTCTCTGGTAGATACTGAATTAACTGATCCATTTTTTCAACCACAGTACTTATATCTTGTTGTCTATCTAGGGTATCACGTAATAAACCCAATAGTATCTTAGGAGGTAGATCCTGTTCCACTTCTCCTTTAATCGACTCTAATTTCCACATAAATTTCTCCGTATTTAATTTGGAGGATAAAGATAAATCAATTATTTCATAGGGTGGATTATCAAGGATTTCAATCACGCTATCTGCCCACTTTATCACTTCTTGTTTCGTAAAAAAGCCAATTACAAGCCCTATTCTATATACTTCTGCTGCTAATTTTACATTCACCATAAATCTCCTCAATTAAATTAAAAACATTCCATCTTAATCATATAAGACTTGTTGCTAGTTATAAGCATATGTTAATTGCACAAAAAAGAAACGGCAGATTTTTAATAACATTATGCCATATCTGCATGAAGTCGATGTTGTTTACAGCAATTGCACTTAAACAAATAACCTTGTAAATCACCGCCAACTTCTAGAGTATCTTTAAATTCTTGGTATGTTAATTGATAATCTTCACAAATTTTATCGATGTCGTCTTTTAACTCAACTTCTAAATGTTTTATTTCGTCCCATCCAACAAAATCAATAATGGAACAGAAGTCACCACAATGACTAAGCCAATATTCTTGTTGCCATCCTGTATAACCTGGAGTTCTATAAATAAGCTCATCTACATAAGCCTCTTGATCAACTTTTTCGCATGAATGTGCATCCTGAAACTCGCCATCATATTTTTTTGCTGCAGAACCATCCGCGATGCACCAAGGACAAATGCCTTCCATTTCTTCTACTGAAAAAAAGGGCCCTTCATAGACGAAATCTCTTTTTTTCTTGCAAACAGGACATATCGTTTCTTCTTCTATTATTACTCCTAATTTAATCGGATTAGGATTGTATTTAAAAGTTGGTAGCTTCACTGTCGTTTCCCCTATCTATTTGTTAAGTTCATCTATTCAAATTAACATATATTCTTTCTATACCAAACGTGCTAAACTTATCAAAAATATAGAATAATATGTTATGAAAGGGATAAGGAAAGAGTGTATTAAAAAAGACCATTGGTGCGGGAACACCAACAGTCTTAGCAATAAGAATAGATCGCTTCAAAGGCGAACAGAACAAGCAAACAGTAAACCGTCCACTCGGTAATACTTAGATTTCTCCTCCGAATATATAGGAGAGGAATACAACAAACAAAACACCCAACGAAATAGACAGGAGCGAAATGTATTTAATAAAACCTTTTTCTTTCTTAATGAAAGCGATAATTCCAAGTGCTACACCAGTTAAATAGATAGCAAAACCAATGGGGATGGCAACCATAGACCACTTACCAAAAGTTAAATTGACAGGCGGAAAAATCATGTACGCAATAAAAATCCCAACGACAATTAGAATGATTGAATACTTACTATATTTCTTCTCCAATTTTCATATCCCCCTTAGTAAACAACTGCTACTTTCATGTATGGGTGAACCTTCATAAACTGTTATCACTTTAACATAAATATCCATTTCAAGAAAACGAAATTTAATCGATGTTGGATTCGTGTAACAATAGCATTTCACTCTAGTCAAAAAGAAAAAGTCCTATAAAGTATCTGAAATAAATATGATAACCACTGAATTCATTGAAAATAGTGATTGATATGATATAATATGGGTAAGGTAAGAGTATATTAAAAAAGACTATTGGTGCTGTAACACCAACAGTTTTTTGCAACATCATAGTTCGCTTCAAAGGCGAACAGCACAGTAAACAGTAAACCGTCCACACGCGTGCTAGGCTGAGGGGCGGTTTACTTTTTTTCGTAAAAGTAAATGACAAAGCAAGTATCGCGACGATTAACGTGGAAAACGAAATCATCAGGTTTAATGCTTGTTCTATTGTCATCATCACCCCCCTCTCTCACTGAGAAAGTGAGCGAAAAAGAAAGATGTGCCGCCGCCCATGAATTCCTATGGTTGCTCCCTAAATTACAACATATTTTGAGAATGAATATTATTTATAATCAATGTCCTTCGAGAGTGATTAAAAACTTTATAGAACGGCTATATTCCTTGATACGTCAATCCCCTAACATTCGCAATTTATTTATTGATCAACAAATGAATTTGTGAATTCCTTTATTTCTTTGTTCATTTCCTTATAACGTGTCCAATGAAGATAGTGATGGCCCTGTAAGACTTCAACTTTACTTGCAGGATTATTAGTTAACTGCGTCTTATAAAAAGACACGTTATTCTTGCCATCCTCTGTTACCTTTTCATCTTCCGTTGTAAAGATTAATACTGGAAGATTAGATGGGAACTTCATATCAACGGTTTTGTTAATGTTATCTTTTAATTCATTGGCTTCAGCAACAACGTTTTTGTTGTAACCCTTCCAAGCGGAAATCGCCTTGGTCATTTCTAAATTTTTTTCAGAATAAATCCCATCATCAGCAATAGGTAGAAAACCTTCCGGATTAATATATAATGCTAATCTAGCGATTCCGGTTGGTGCCAGATATCTTAAAAACTCAGGCATGGAAGGGGCATCCTCACCAAAATATTCTAAAGCTTGTGGTAATGTTGGGTCAATTCCTATGATACCTTTCACTTCCTCTGGATATGTATTAGCAAAATACATACTATAAATTCCTGAAACCGAATGTGGCATTAGAATATACGGTCCTGGTATGTTTGATTTTTTTAACGCTACTCTTATTTCCTCTACCATGTTTTCAACTGTTCGTTCTTTTTTGGTACTATCACTCCATCCGTATCCAAATGGCTCAACCACTACTACTTTATTATCTTTTGACAATTCATCTATTAAAGGAGCAAAATCTAAAGCTGGTGCTGCTGTTCCGAGCCCGCTTAATAAAACGATCGTGTCATCACCCTCACCCTTTGTATAAATGTGCATATTTCTACCATCAACTTCCACTAATTGTCCGATGGGGTTGTATTTCTTTTGTTCGTAGACTGTCATGATATTGCTGAAAGCAACCCAAATAACTAACACTGCTAGGAGGGATAATGAAATATTCCTTATAACTTTCCAAATTCGATTCATATTTATCTGTGACCCACTTTCTTTTTTTCTAGCATAAGTTACGAACAAGATAATAATAATGAGCTTAAGGAGGAATTTAAGTTAAGTCTCTAGCCTTACAAACCTCTACTCCCTGTATTTTACATCAACTTCCTCCCCTATATTCTTCACGGTGTGGCTCTCCTTTCACTAACTTGGTACCTGAAAATGGTTCAGCCATCCTATAATCTATTTCAAAATTTCTTGTAGTTTCCACCATTGGAAAAAAGAACGGTGAAGCTGCATGACCAATTTCTATTTCTTCTTGATCCCCTATATATTCTAGCTCTGCATAAATGTTTACAGGTTTACCCTCCTCGTATTCTGATTTTCAGTCACGAGTCGATAAATAAAATCGTATTCCTTAATCTCTGCGCTTGTTTTTATGTGCTGTGTAGCAGAAAATTTATTCTCTTCTTGTTCGTTCTTGCTTTGTTGACAGCCCATTAATCCGATTGATAAAAGTATTAAGGACACAGTTAGATTAAGTTTTTTCACTATCATCCCTCTTTCTTTATAGTAAATAAACGTAGGGAAATGATTTACGTTTCAACAGATTGCTCGTAACTTGTTTGACTAAACTGCAACTTTCATTTATTAAAAGAAAAAGACTTTACTCCTTCTGAAGTAAAGCCTTTTATTTGAATAGCACATTTTTTGTATGAACAAGAGTTACTCCTGCTTCGATATAACTTCTGATTAGTTTCCAATCGGTGTTGTTATCTTTTCTAAAAGTTTGGAAGAATAAATTGGCTGTTTCTAAACGTTTGCCTTGAATCTCCAAGGTTGCTGATAAAATAGCCATGGTTTCTTCTTCTCTTAAAGGAAGAATGGAAATTACTCTTATATCCCATTGAGCCTTATTTTCTTTTGCAAAATGAAAGCCCTGTTCCCATCCACTTACTGATTCTTCATAGCCAAAGTCAACGATTTTCCCACCAGTTATTTCTCTTGCTTGATAATCTGGAGAAATTAGCTCTGCTAGCTGTTCTAAGGAGGAGGTTCTCCAAGCATTTAAATAATTGTCTAGAAACATAGAAAATGAGTGATCCATTAAAAACCTCCTAAAAATATGTTTGTATGTACTTTCTATAAATAAAGATATCATCCTTTTTCAACTACTGTCTTACTAACCCTTGTTAAACCCCCAATAACAAACATTTCTTCATAAACTCCCAAAACCCTTTTTATTCAACTAAACTGACTTTTTACTTCTTAGAATTACTTAATGTTTACTTTTAGAACGAGGTCTTTGTCTGATATCTTGCTGAGTTTAACTAGCTTATCAGTGTTTGGAGTGTTTACAGCAGGTTTGACTGTTGCAGTAGCTACATATTTTCCACCTTTATATCTTACTTTTAAATCCTTTGTTATATATTCATTGGGTACTGAATCGCTGTTGTAGTAGATGAACGTATTCTTTTCATCTTGAAACACACTAAAACCATAGTTTTTATAATTGTTTTCTATTGCATTCTGTATAAAAACAGGAGAATCTTCATTCGATAACACCTCATGCTCTACTCTCTTTCCAACATTCATGTAGAAAAATAGCAAAATCAATATAGCACTTAATGAAATCATATGGAAACCGTCTCCTTTTCCAAAAAAGGCATTAACCTTTTACGATCAATGCCTCCTATATTCAAAGCTCTTTTCTTGACCCCATAAACACGTAGCCACTTAGAAATAACTGAATAATACTTAAAGCTAAAAATGGATTCGTTACAATATAGGTTTCCCCTACAATAATGCGCTGAATAATTAAGCCAAGAAAAAAGATTGCTCCCATTAATCCAGAAATATACCATGAACTATTATTTCTATTTTTTAAACTAAGTACCGCAGCAATCACATTACCTACCCCAAATATAACAATTGCAAGTATTCCCGGCATAACCCAGCTGTCAAATGGAAGCTTGGATGCCCAACTATCAGGATATGCTTCTCCGAAGATTGTTCCGTTACGTAACATCACCATCTGAATTCCCAACCAAATTGCACCTGTCGCTAAGAATAAATCATAACCGGTCAACACTTTTGATCTTATTGTTCGCTTCATCTTTTCCCCCCGTGTTATCAGTGCTCCGATGAACTCCAGATTCATCTAATTATTTCATTTCCATTAAAGACGAAACCAACTCTTATAGAGTTCGATTTTTCTTACAATTAATAACACGCTACAAACTTTAAGTTCTACGGGTGCATACCATATTTTGTTCAGTCTTTACTTTCTACAATCCACTTTTATTATCCAAAGCATATTTTTATACAATAAGAAGTTCAAAATAAAAGAAAGATCCCAGTTCTAGTAAAACGGCTAGAATCATTAAAATTTAAATATACAAAAAAACAGAGCCAGACAAGCTGTTTTTTTCACAGCATTGTCGACTCTGCGTTAAAGCGACTGATGATATAGCTATACTACTGTAGCTTCTTCATCTCTCTTACTCTCAGCAAAGGACTCTTTATACTTAGGTAGTAGGTAGCGGTAGATGACGAACGCATGAATAAGACCAATTCCTACAAAGAAAGCCCGCACAATCCATTCCTGCCAAATTAGCGAGATTCCGTTCATATCGCCACCACCAAAAAACTCACTAAGCATACTCAAATAGATGGGATCAAGTAGTAGCATGACTAGTGAGGTGTACCAAGCAATCGTGCGAAAGACCTTCGATTTCGCTGCACAGATTCGTCTGCTCAAAATAATGAGAAGCCAACCGCAAACAAAGGTTGCCATTGCACCGGCCAGACAGAAGATTCCCATCTGATAATCCGTCATCTGAGTATGATATACATCCACCTGAATACCAAGCCCCATGAAATTAACCTGCTTAAAGACACCATATTGTAATGCTACTAGAAGGTGAGCCCCTTCATGGATTATATAGTAAATAACAATTGCTGCTAGAATTCCAATATATTGTCTTACATTTCTATTCATAATAGTAATCTTCCTTATCTTCGTTACAAAAATTTTTATTAAACAATAACAAGTAACTATGCATTATTATCGTGAGGCAGTATCTTTTAAAAGTTTGTGCGTTACTTCACAAACGTATTATAAAATAACAGCGAGTAGGATTCTATACTTTTAATTGGATAATCCTTACATATTTACTTTATAATTTTGATCATTATAGTAAATGTAAATCCATCAAATAGAAAAATCACACCTCTACTTGGATATGATTTTTCTTTGGCTTTTTATTTCTTTTTTTCTATTATTAATTGTTTGTAGCTTGTAGCCACTGGTCCGTTGCTTGTATGATTTCATTTTGCTGTTCTTTTGCGGTGATCGTTGCCTTACCATCCCCTTTTTGTTCCCCGTACATAGCGAACTGGGCATGGTTTCCGCCTTTTATTTCATACAGGGTAGTGTCTGGAGATAGCAAATGTTTGGTTTCCTCTATTTTCTCTGTTGTTGTTAACCCATCATGCTCGGCGTAAAGAGAGAGGATTGGCATTTCTGTCTTAGAAAAATCCGCGGAATTGCTCGGGTAAGAAGCTAAAAAGATGATTCCACTCACCTCTTTTAGGTGATCGTAGGCATAGGAAGCAGCCGCCACTCCGCCAAGCGAATGGCCACCGACAAACCAGTTGTCTATACTACTAAACTCTTTTCTAATGAGATCCGCTTGGTCGACATCGAAAATTGCAAAGTTTAAAGTAACCTTTGGTATGACGACAGTGTAGCCGTTATCTGCCAACCCTTGAGCATAGTAACTGTATGCTTCCGGCTCAACTTTTGCACCCGGATAAAGAATGACACCGCCTTTTGTCTCCTCCATAGGTTCGAAAACGAGCCAATTCTCTTCATACTGAATCTCATCAGTATCTATATAAGTATAAAGTTCCTCAGAAGCCTCGTACGTTTGTTGCGACCAGATATAAAAGCCTGCAAATCCAAAGCCTCCAATTAGAAATAGGAGAATTAAACTGATTTTAAGTATTTTTTTCATAAAGATCCTCGCTAACATAACATTATTACTATTTTTTAAAGTTTAACGTATAATCTGGGAAGTATATATGGAAAATTAATGAACATACGTGAACATTTGAGGAAAATGAGAATGGTTTTTTATCTTCTTTTTAAAGGGGAGAATGATACTTCTACCTATAAAACATTATTCTATCAAACTTAACTTCATGATATTTGTATTCTTTCGAGGTAAACCTTACACAATAAGGTTTAATTAGGTTATGCAATAACTAGGGTTTCATGGGCGGCAGCGCATCTTCATTTCCACCCTCACTCTCTAAGTGGGAGTAAGGAGGTGTAGCTGATGAAAGTATTTGAAGTAATAAGCATTATGATTGAATTTTCAGTGCTAATTGTTGCGGTAATTGTTCTGTTATTTACTTTTACTCAAAAAAAAGTAAACCGCCCCCAACTTTCAAGCAAGTGGACGGTTTACCATTCATAAGCTGTTCGCCTTTGAAGCGAACGATGTTATTGCTAAGACTGTTGGTGTTCACGCACCAGCAGTCTTTTTAATATACTCGTTTCTTATCTACATTATAACATAGCCACTTCTATTTTCAATTAATTCAATTTTTTATGGTAGGCAAATGAATGTTAATGAAGAACACAATATACCTTTGTCTTTCTATCTTTATCAAGCTGCAGCTCCTATAACCCACCTGTTTTCCATTTATCCACTATAACTTTTCTATTGAAAAATGCTTTCAAAACAAAACAGCGAAAGGATTTCCCCCTCGCTGTGTGTTTTTAAAATTTAGACCCTTCAAAGCCGTATTCATCTAATAGCTCTTCAAAGGTTTTATTTTTTTCTCGTTGTTTTTTCTCAAAGGCTAAACGCGCTTGTCTTTCCTCTTCCTTTTGCTGCTCCGCTGTTACTAGCTGCTTCTTTGTTTCCTTTAATTTCGCTAGAATGTCAGAGGAAAGCTGATCGGAAAGTGCGTTGCCTTCTTCTTTGACTGGTGCAGCTTTCACCCCAGGCTGCTGTCTTTTTTGTTTCTTTTTAGCCAAATAGTCCACCTTCTTTTAACGTTTTACGATGGTCGCTACTCCTTGGCCTCCTCCGATACATAGTGTTGCAAGACCTGTTTTTGCATCTCGCTTCTTCATTTCATGTAATAGCGTAACGAAGATTCGAGCGCCGCTTGCTCCGATTGGATGTCCAAGGGCAATAGCTCCTCCATTTACATTTAGTATATCATGATTGAAGGATAACTCTCTATCTACTGCAATAGATTGCGCTGCAAAAGCTTCATTTGCTTCGATTAACTCGATATCCGACATCGATAAATTAGATTTTGATAGTACCTTTTTCACAGCCTCCACTGGTCCGATTCCCATCACTTGCGGATCTACTCCTGCAGACGCATTTGCCACGATAGTAGCTAAAGGCTCAAGCCCTAACTCCTCCGCTTTTTTCTTGCTCATCACGACAACAGCTGCTGCTCCATCATTAATACCAGAGGCATTTCCAGCTGTCACAGATCCGTCCTTCTTAAAGGCAGGACGTAGACCAGCTAGCTTTTCCTCCGTAGAGCCCTTTTTCGGATATTCATCCTGTGCAAATACGATTGGGTCTCCTTTGCGCTGTGGAATTTCTACTGGCACGATTTCGTCCGCAAATTTTCCGGCTTCCATCGCTGCTACTGCACGTGCTTGAGAGCGAGCAGAGAATTTGTCTTGCTCTTCTCTCGTAATCTCGTAGCGATCACATAGATTTTCAGCAGTAATCCCCATATGGTAATCATTGAATGCACACCATAAGCCATCAGAAATCATGCTGTCTACTACCTTTTGATCTCCCATTCGGAAGCCTTCACGAGCATTTTTCAATAAATACGGTGCCTGGCTCATATTCTCCATACCGCCTGCTACGATGATATCCGCATCTCCAGCGATGATCGCTTGTGTTGCAAGGTGGATTGCCTTTAGTCCAGAGCCGCATACTTTATTAATCGTAAGAGCAGAGACAGCCTGAGGTAAACCAGCTTGAAGAGCAGCCTGTCTAGCAGGGTTTTGCCCTAGTCCGGCTTGAAGTACGTTCCCCATTATTACTTCTTCCACCGCATCCTTCGACACGCCAGCTTTTTCTAATGCTTTTTCAATCACAATTGCCCCTAACTTTGTAGCAGGCACATCCTTTAAAGAGCCTTGAAACGATCCAATTGCAGTTCTTACTGCACTCACAATGACTACTTCATTTGACATTCTTTAGTCCTCCCCTAATTTTCCCCTAAATAATTTGCTAGTTCATCCCTTCTTTCCTTAAAATAGGAATGGGAGGGATGATTATGTTTATTTTACCAAATAAAGTGACAATTATCGAGGTTGGTCCACGTGACGGACTACAAAATGAAAAAAAGGAAGTACCGACGGAAGTTAAATTAGATTTTATTCGAGGATTACAACAGTCCGGTGTGCAAGAAATGGAGATTAGCTCCTTTGTTTCGCCAAAGTGGGTACCACAAATGAAAGATGCACCAGAAATAGTGTCAAATGTAGAAAAAGTGGGTAGACAATTTGTACTTACCCCCAATCTAAAAGGCGTAGAGCTGGCAAAAGCAGCTGGTGCAAAATGCCTCGCTGTATTTGTAGGAGTATCGGATAGCTTCAATAAAAAAAATATCAATAAAACAACCAGAGAAAGTATGGATGAATTAAGGCCAATTGTGGAAACGTTATTACAAGAAGGATATTTTGTTCGTGCTTGTATATCCACTGCCTTTTATTGCCCATATGAAGGGAAGATAAATCCTGAAAGAACACTTGCTCTTTGTAAAGAATTTGTCTCTTGGGGAGTTCACGAGCTGAGCGTAGCGGACACGATTGGCATGGCAAATCCTCTTGAAAGCTATACGTTATTTGACCTGCTAATAAAGGAGTTCCCTGAAACACTGATTACCGCACATTTCCATGATACAAGAAAAATGGGACTGGCAAATATTTTTGCCGCCCTTTCTGCAGGAGTTACTCGATTCGACACTTCCGCAGGAGGCTTGGGAGGTTGTCCTTTTGCACCTGGCGCAACAGGAAATGTAGCAACAGAGGATGTTGTGAATATGCTAGAACAAATGGGAATTGACACCGGGATTGACTTGGACCAGCTGCTACATGCAGTGGAAATTGTTGCGCCCCATGTATCTCGCCCAATAGAAACGGGGATGTATCGATTATTTAAAAGTAAGTAGGAGTTGACCTTATGCGAAAGAGAGTAATCGTTTGGACGAGTATTTTTACGAGCATCCTTACAGCAATAGCCACCGTATTTGGTTTCTTTTTGACCAACAAGCTTATGTACATTAAAAAGAAAGAGGATGATTTTATTCTCAACAGGGAAATTACCGCTAAACGACTTGATGAGGCTTGGTACAACAGCGTGAATAAAACAGAACGCTGGGTGGAGTCGATTAATGGGTATGCCCTGAAAGCCATCTTTATAGAGCCCCTTCAGACAAATAAATATATGATTATTTGTCACGGAGTCACAGAGAATAAGATTAATTCTATCCGATTCGTAAGAATGTTTGAACGTCTTGGTTTTAACTGTGTCGTTTATGACCACCGAAGACATGGGGATTCTGGCGGGAAAACAACAAGCTTCGGCTTTTACGAGAAGCTAGATTTACAGGCCATTGTGCAAGCGGTAAGAGAACGTGCAGGAGAAAACGCCATTATTGGGATCCACGGAGAATCTATGGGTGCAGCCACAACCCTTTTATATGCTGGTTCAATTATTGACGACGCAGATTTTTATATTTCCGATTGCGCCTTCTCGAACTTTGAGGATCAGGTCTATCATATTATGACGCAGACCACTCCCTTACGTTCTACGCTAGCCATTCGATTTGCAAACTTATTTTTAAAAATACGAGACGGCTATACGTTAAACCTCGTATCCCCTCTCGATGTGGTAGACAATATTGAAAAACCTGTACTATTTATTCACAGCCTAGAGGATGATTTCATTTTGCCAAAGATGACAGAGGATCTTTATGAAAAGAAAAAAGGTCCAAAGGAATTAAAGCTATTTGAAAAAGGGGCACATGCTAAGTCGTTCAATGAAAATCCAGAGGAATACGAAGAAATTGTGAGCGAATTCTTAAAGAAATACAATTTGTATGAGGAAAGACCTGAGCCAGAGCTGAAGTCCATTGTGTAAAATCTGAACGATGAATATGGTGCGCTATTGACAGGTAAACTACATGATTTAGTAAACCGCCCCCTTTTTTGCTAAGGCTGGGCGGTTTACTTTTTTCCCTAAAAATAAATGACAGGGTCTATCGTCATGAGCACCACCCCCCTTTTTTTATTATTTTTATTGTAAAATAACTTTACCGTGCTATAATGAGAACAATTCAATTTCATAGACTCGTATAAAGGCAGGGATATGGCCTGCAAGTTTCTACCAACTTTCCGTAAAAAAGTTGACTACGAGTGGCGTGGTTACATGATTGGGACACATTTGTGTCGCCATTTCTTTTATTATTCGAATAATACTCGAATGCCATCGCTCCACTCGTAGGAATGGAGCCTTGTCATTCGAGTTTTTTTATTTTAATTCTAAGGAAAGAAGGAATCGCCGTGAATTTGCTAGAGGACAAGATTGTAGAGTTAGGAAAAGTTTTATCGAAAGACGTACTAAAGGTAGATGTTTTTTTAAATCATCAGATCGACCCTGTCTTGATGAAGGCAATTGGAGAAGAAATTGCGGATCGCTTCAAGAATGTTGGGGTCACAAAAATCTTAACTATTGAGTCTTCTGGAATCGCTCCTTCTATTTTTGCAGGACTTGCACTTGAGGTACCCGTTGTGTTTGCAAGAAAAAGCAAATCCGTGACGCTTTCTCAAAACTTACTTACGTCCCAGGTTCATTCCTTCACGAAAAATATTACAAGTGATATATCCGTTTCCAAGGACTTTCTCCATTATGGGGAAAAGGTTTTAATTATCGATGACTTCCTTGCAAATGGACAGGCAGTGCTTGGATTGCTGGACATCATCGACCAGGCTGGAGCAACAATAGCTGGTGTTGGAATTGTAATTGAAAAAGGATTCCAACCAGGCGGAAAATTAATTCGGGAAAAAGGGATCCGCGTTGAATCACTTGTGATTATTGAGTCACTAGAGAATGGCAAAATAGAATTTGCAAAAGGAGCGCCTATCTATGAATAATCTATTTAAGAACACAACACTCGGGTTACAGCACGTGCTCGCGATGTATGCAGGTGCAGTTATTGTCCCTCTTATCGTTGGAGGCTCTCTAGGGCTCAGTGCTGAGGAGTTAACTTATCTAGTTGCCATCGATATTCTAATGTCCGGAGTCGCTACTATTTTACAGGTGATGAATAATCGATTTTTCGGTATCGGTCTTCCAGTCGTTCTAGGATGTACGTTTACTGCAGTAGGCCCCATGATTGCAATTGGCGGAGAATACGGTATTTCTTCTATCTACGGAGCAATTATCGTCTCTGGTATTATCGTCATTTTAATCAGCGGCTTTTTTGGGAAGCTAGTCAAATTTTTTCCGCCAGTTGTAACTGGTTCAGTCGTTACTATTATTGGAATCACCTTAATTCCTGTGGCAATTAATAATATGGGTGGTGGTCAAGGAGCGGAAGATTTCGGTTCACTTCAAAATGTTTTATTATCATTTGGAACGCTCATTTTCATCGTATTGTTATATCGATTTTCCCGCGGCTTTATAAAAGCTATTTCTATCTTAATAGGAATCATCGCTGGAACAATTGCAGCATTTTTCATGGGAATGCTAGATTTCACTGCAGTAAAAGAAGCAGATGTGTTTCATATGATTCAGCCTTTCTATTTCGGAATGCCTACGTTTGATTGGTCCCCTATTCTTACAATGACACTGGTAGCAATCGTATCGTTAGTGGAATCAACTGGCGTGTACTTTGCGCTGGGAGATATGGTCGGGAAGAAAATACAGAAGAAAGATTTAACAAAGGGGTACCGTGCAGAAGGGATCGCTGTTTTACTTGGAGGTATCTTTAACTCTTTTCCTTACACGACTTTTTCACAAAATGTAGGTCTGATGCAAATGTCCGGTGTGAAAACTCGTAAGGTTATATACATAGCTGGTGGGATGCTTATCCTGCTTGGATTTATTCCGAAGATTTCCTCTCTAACTACCATTATTCCTGAGCCCGTTTTAGGTGGAGCGATGATTGCCATGTTCGGGATGATTATCTCTCAAGGGATTAAGATGCTCAGCACAATCATTTCAGACTCTAAGTCCCCTGATAATGCGATGATTATTGCATGTTCAATCGGTATTGGTCTAGGCGTAACGGTTGTGCCAGATCTGTTTCAATCCTTACCTGGCAGTCTTCAAATTCTAACAAGTAACGGTATTGTTGCAGGAAGTTTCACTGCAATTTTATTGAACATACTGTTTAATATGATTCCTTCGAGAAATAAAGACAAGATAGCTTAGCTTAGTGAGAATGGCTGGTTCTAGATTCTCTACCTTCAAGGCGGATTAACAAGTAGCTCTCTTCTAGCTTTTGCTTCGGAAGAGGGCTGTTTTTTTTAGTGAGAGTTGATAGTACAACCTTATGGTATGGGCTAGTAACTTTCATCAATGTTAAGGGCTACTGCGCGGTACTGAGTGTTTACTGCGCGAAAATGGAGGGCTATCGCTCGGAAATGAGGAGGTATTGCTCGATAGCAGAAACACTGTTGTTCTACTGCTCGGTAACTCGACCCTACTGCGCGGTACTGGGTGTCTACTGCGCGAAAATGGTGGGCTATCGCTCGGTAATGACGAGGTATTGCGCGATAGCAGAGACGCTGTGGGGCTACTGCTCGGTAACTCGGCTCTACTGCGCGGTACTGGGTGTCTACTGCGCGAAAATAGAGGGCTATCGCTCGGAAATGACGAGGTATTGCTCGATAGCAGAGAAGCTGTTGGGCTACTGCTCGGTAACTCGGCTCTACTGCGCGGTACTGAGTGTCTACTGTGCGAAAATGGTGGGCTATCGCTCGAAAATGACGAGGTATTGCTCGATAGAGGGAACGCTATTGGGCTACTGCTCGGCAACTCGGCTCTACTGCGCGGTACTGAGTGTTTACTGCGCGAAAATGGAGGGCTATCGCTCGGAAATGAGGAGGTATTGCTCGATAGCAGAAACACTGTTGTTCTACTGCTCGGTAACTCGACCCTACTGCGCGGTACTGGGTGTCTACTGTGCGAAAATGGTGGGCTATCGCTCGGTAATGACGAGGTATTGCTCGATAGTAGAGACGCTGTGGGGCTACTGCTCGGTAACTCGGCTCTACTGCGCGGTACTGGGTGTCTACTGCGCGAAAATGGAGGGCTATCGCTCGGTAATGACGAGGTATTGCGCGATAGCAGAGACGCTGTGGGGCTACTGCTCGGTAACTCGGCTCT
>NZ_JBWQPU010000008.1:0-173490 GCF_056620325.1 Psychrobacillus sp. Z3-81 | reverse complement strand
CCAAAACAGATAAGCTTTGATAGCTCATAAATTTTGCTGGCATCATCATAAAATGATGTCATGTTTGTTTTGCGATACATTTCAATCGCTATATTTCTTGACGTTTTGCATGTTCAGTTTTCAATGTTCATAGGTTTTAAAGTATGGAGCGGGTGAAGGGAATCGAACCCTCATCATCAGCTTGGAAGGCTGAGGTTTTACCACTAAACTACACCCGCATATAAAGTTAATAATAATTGTTTTATTGGCGCGCCCGGCAGGAGTCGAACCCACAACCTTCTGATCCGTAGTCAGACGCTCTATCCAATTGAGCTACGGGCGCTTATTGACTATGCTTGGTGCGGCCGAGAGGACTTGAACCTCCACGGGGTTAACCCCCACTAGGCCCTCAACCTAGCGCGTCTGCCGTTCCGCCACGACCGCGTAGTGAAAATTAGGACGAACTCTATCTTAAAACATTTTCAAGAGAAAGTCAACAATTATTTTGATGAGCCATGAAGGACTCGAACCTTCGACCCTCTGATTAAAAGTCAGATGCTCTACCAACTGAGCTAATGGCTCACAATATAATGGCTGGGGTACCTGGATTCGAACCAGGGCATGACGGAATCAAAATCCGTTGCCTTACCGCTTGGCTATACCCCAACATGGCGGTCCCGACCGGGATCGAACCGGCGATCTCCTGCGTGACAGGCAGGCATGTTAACCGCTACACCACGGGACCTATGTATAAAATTTATAGAATATAAATGGTGACCCCTACGGGATTCGAACCCGTGTTACCGCCGTGAAAGGGCGGTGTCTTAACCGCTTGACCAAGGGGCCGTTATGGCTCCGAAGGTAGGACTCGAACCTACGACCAACCGGTTAACAGCCGGTTGCTCTACCACTGAGCTACTTCGGAATGTTTTTCGTCGTTTGCTTCACTCGACTTTTTCTATTATAGAGAGGTAGTTATAAAACGTCAACACTTTTATTAAAATTTATTTCATTTTTTTTTAGGAATGTAAAACTAACTCTCCAAAACACTTGCCACACCTGAATTTCTTGGTATTCATTCGAATTTTCCGATTATATAACAACCCGCATTTAGAGCATTTATATTGATATTTAAAGGGTCTATTTGCGGCTTTTCTCTCTACAAGGCTGGAACAAAATCTAGGCGAATTGGTAGCCTTTAAGAGCTCTCGAAAATCTCTATCTCGATGCTTATATCCCTTTCCTTCTAGATGAAGGTGGTAATGACATAGTTCATGCTTAATAACCCCGATTAATTCTTCTTCTCCATGCATCTCTATTACCCGAGGGTTTATTTCTATATGATGCGACCTAAGCATATATCTTCCACCAGTTGTTCTTAAACGCTTATTAAAGTAAGCCTTATGCACAAACTTCTTCCCAAATATATCCTTCGATATAGAAGAAACCATTGTCGTCAGTTGTTCATCGGTCATTCTATCCTCTCCTACTAACGCAAACTTTATTCCTTTCCATTTACATAAATAGAAAGGAATTAGTCCAATGACTATATATCATTGGACTAATATTCATTAAACTTGTTGTGCTGGAGGTAACATAGTTAATGATATTCTTCCTTTATTAGCATCAAACTGCTCTACCCAAACAGTCACGATATCTCCCAAAGCAACAACATCTAATGGATGTTTAACAAAACCTTTTTTTAACTTGGATATATGAACTAGTCCATCCTGTTTAACACCGATATCAACAAACGCTCCAAAATCCACTACATTACGCACTGTGCCTTGTAGCTCCATACCAGGCTTTAAATCCTCTAACTTTAGAACATCCTTTTTAAGAATTGGTTGTGGAAATGCTTCACGAGGATCTCTTGAAGGCTTCATCAATGCTTCTATAATATCCTTTAGTGTTATTTCTCCAACACCAATTTCTTCACTTACCTTGTCAATAGGTATACTCTTCAAGACCTCTTCTGCCTCTTTGGTACCTATTTGTTTTTTATCAAGACCAGCTATAGCCAATATTTCTTCAGCTGCTTTATAGCTTTCTGGATGTATGCCCGTACCATCAAAAGGATTTTTTGCATCTGGCACTCTTAAAAAGCCAATAGCTTGCTCGTAAGTTTTCGCCCCGAGGCGAGGAATTTTCTTCAGCTGCGCTCTCGAAGTAAACCTTCCTTGTTCGTTACGCATATTCACAATATTTTCTGCTACAGTTTTTGATAGACCAGAAACGTATTGTAATAAAGAAGCTGAGGCAGTGTTCACATTTACTCCCACTTGGTTAACAGCAGTTTCTACTATAAAAGATAGGGATTCCGACAGTTTTTTCTGCGAAACGTCATGCTGGTACTGCCCAACACCTACAGCTTTCGGATCAATTTTGACTAACTCTGCTAGAGGATCCTGCAGCCTCCTTGCAATAGATACTGCACTTCGCTGCTCTACTTGTAAGTCAGGAAACTCATTCCGAGCTGTTTCAGAGGCAGAATACACACTTGCTCCTGCTTCATTTACAATGACATAGGCAACTTCCCCTTCCGCTTCTTTTAAGCAGTCCACTATAAATTGTTCTGTTTCTCTAGATGCTGTTCCATTACCAATTGCCACTAATGTGATTGGATATTTTTTTAATAGGGATAAAACTTTTGCTTTTGCCCCCTCTATATCCATCTTAGGAGCATGAGGGTAAATGGCAGAAACCTCTAATAGCTTTCCTGTATCATCTACTACCGCTAGCTTACAACCAGTACGGTATGCCGGGTCGACACCTAGTACAACCTTCCCTTTTAGAGGAGGCTGTAAAAGGAGATTGCGAAGGTTTTCGCTGAATATATGAATGGCTTGCGCTTCAGCCTTCTCCGTTAGTTCGCCTCTTATCTCTCTCTCCACGGAAGGCTGGATCAGACGCTTATAAGAATCTTCAATGGCTTGTCTAACTTGCTCTGCCACTTCTCCTGTATTTTTGCCAACCCAATTTTCCACCATCACTTGAATTATCTTGTCAACAGGGGTCTTTACTCCAACCTTTAATACGTCTTCTTTTTCACCTCTATTTAAGGCTAACACGCGGTGTGGAACAATCTTTTTAAGAGGTTCTTCATAATCATAGTACATTTCATATACATTCTTCTCATCTAAATCAGCATTTTTGAGAGCAGAAACCATTGTTCCATTATTTCTTGTCATAACTCGAATTTGCTCACGAATTTTTGCATCATCTGCAAATTGTTCTGCTAATATATCTCTGGCACCTTGTAAAGCCTCTTCTATAGAAGCAACTCCCTTTTCTTCGCTCACATAGGACTCCGCAATTGATGTCAGGGGTTCTTTTGAATAGGAAAGCAATAATTCCGCTAATGGCTCTAGGCCCTTTTCTTTCGCAACTGTGGCCTTTGTTCTTCTTTTTTGTTTAAATGGACGATATAAATCTTCCACTCTTTGTAATACAGTTGCTTTTTCTATGGAAGCTTTTAATTCTTCCGTTAGCTTATCTTGTTCATCTATGAGCCTGATAACCTCAACTTTTCGCTGTTCAAGCTGTTGCATATAATTGTATCTATCTTCTACCGCTTTTATTTGAACTTCATCGAGTGAGCCAGTTTGCTCCTTTCGGTAACGAGCGATAAAGGGTACTGTATTTCCCTCTTCTAATAGCTTGATTACCTGCTCCGCCTGTGTCGGCTTCACACCCGTCTCTTTTGAAACTAACTGTAGCATCGTCTTGCGCTCCAAAAAAACACACCCTTTCTATATCATTTACAATTTTAACATATTTAACTACGTTTCAAATAGCTGCAGTAATGTCACCCTCTCTAACCACCGCTCGCCTATGTACCTTTCAAAATCTAGTTGCAGCTTACTTACTACTATGAATAGATCCGCTTTTCACTTCATAAAAAAAGAAACCTACTTGTTACAGTAGATTTCCTACAATAAAGGTGGCATCATCGCCATGCTTTATTTCTCTCAATATCGTTTCATATAAACGTTTAGCACAACCTGCTTCCTTCATCGTCATTTTGGGACTTTTCATTTCAATCCCATCAGAGTGTAAGAGAAACAAATCTCCCTTTTTACACGAAAAGGTTTGTGTATTGAATTTTTGCTTGCGACCAGACAGATAACCCATCACCGGTAAAGGATAAACCATTTTATCTGTACTCTTCTGATACATATAAAACCTTATATTCCCTACACAACTATAAGAGATAGTTTGATGAATATAGTCTACCTTTACAATGGCAACTGCTGCTCCTCTTTTTTGGACCATTAACTCATTACATTTTAATAGTAGATCATCCAAAGATTCTTCTGGATGCTCTTCTAAGATCATAGGTATGACATCAGCTGACTCTTTAGCAACAGGGCCGTTTCCAAGTCCGTCCGCAATTGCACAAAGCAAAAAATCTTTTTGTTTGGAAACATAGTAAGTGTCTCCAGATTCCCGATTGCCGGTTTTTGCTTCTTGGTAAACAACTAATTCCATCTTTTCATCAGAATAATTTATCACTTTACTAAGCCACCTGACGATAATATTGCTTCTTGTAACTTTTTAATTGCTTTTCTTTGAATCCTAGAAACATGCATTTGTGATATGCCGAGACGATCACCGGTTTCTTTCTGACTAAGTTGCTCCATATATGTAAGTTGAATGATCTCTTTTTCTCGATCCGTCAATACATCAAACGCATTAGCTACAAGCAAGCGCTGATCGGTTTTTTCGTACTCAGCGTCTGTTTGGCCAATTACGTCAAACAATGTTATGGTACTTCCATCAGCATCTGATTCTAGCGAATGATCCATAGAAAGGGCTTGATAGCTTTTTCCCATCTCCATCGCTTCTAAAACATCCTCTACCTCTACATCAAGGTAATCGGCAATTTCCGGAACAAGTGGTGATCGTTGATACTGAATAGTCAATTCTTCTACGGCAGCCCTGATTCTCGGTCCAAGTTCTTTTATTCTTCTAGGCACGTGGACCGCCCAAGTTTTATCTCTTAGAAATCGTTTGATTTCTCCAATAATCGTTGGTATAGCAAAGGCCTCAAAATTTTTCCCAAAGGATGGATCATATCGTCGGATAGCACCCAAGAGGCCTAGCATGCCAACTTGAACAATATCTTCATGATGAGATTTACCATTTGAATATTTCCTTGCAATCGATTCCACTAATCTCGTGTAATTTAATACTAGGTTTGTTTGTGCCTCTTCACTTTCGCTCTGTTGGTATTCTTTAATCCACTTTAAAATTTGCTCTTTGGACTCCTTGTTAGGAAGGGATGTGTTCGACATTTTCATCCACCTGCTTTACTCCGACATGCTTCGTCATAAATACAGTTACACCTTCTTGGTGATGGACTTTCACTTCATCCATGAGCGTTTCTATTAAGTATAAACCCAATCCTCCTTCTCGAAGGAAAGAGACCTCATCTATATCATGATAGGGACCAACTTTCGCTTTTGTTTCTTCAAAGTCAAAGCTTTTTCCATGGTCTGCAATCATAATTTCCATTTTATCATCATACAAAGCACACCCAATTACTACTTCACCATCTTCATCCTCAGCATATGCGTGCTGTACTGCGTTAGTTATCGCCTCACTCGAAGCAATTTTCAAGTCTTCAATATCGTCATAGGAAAAACCCATTCGATTTGCTAAACCAGAAATAGTTAAACGAGCTACGCTAACGTATTGAGGCTTGGCAGGCAAACGAATTTCTACATAATCAAACGGTTTCATCTATTTTCACCTCTTCGTCGGTCGTTTGAATGTCCATAATCTCTCCTAATCCAGTTATATCAAACAAACGTTTCAAACGAGATGAAAGTCCGGTTAATTCCATTTGCACCTTCGCTTCATTGGCATTTTTATAAAAGCCTACAAAGACTCCAAGACCAGTACTATCCATATAAGTAACATCTGTGAGATCTAACTTCACACGGAGACCTTCCTCTAAATCAATTTCACTTAATTTTTCTCTTAATAAAGGAGCAGTAAAGGCGTCTATCTCTCCTTTAATGATACCTTTCACACAAGAATCTTCTTGGTATAATTCTACTATTATATTCATTTATTTATCCCCCATTATTCGCATACTATAGCTTATCTATACCACCATGTTGCTAGAAGTAAACCTGCTTTTCATATTTTCTTAAAGATAACAAGTGTAAAATCATCTCTCTGCTCAAATTCCTGTAACTGTTCTAACTTTTGAAAAACATATTCTACCATTTCTTGAGCAGGTAAATCCCTTACACTACCTATAATATCCATAACGGTTCTTTGCTCAATAAAGCCCTCTTGCGAACGACATTCTGTAACACCATCTGTCATCATGACCACAAAATCTCCTTCTTCTAAAAATACGGAGTGCTGCTCGTATTTTACGTTCGGGATAATTCCTAGCAATAGCCCTTTCGCTTTCAACTCCATAAAACTGTTCGATTTTGCACTGTACAGCAAGGGAGGCTCATGACCAGCAGAGGCGTAAGTAAATTTGCTTTCATCTTTGGAATACGTACCGTAAAACATAGAGATGAACATAGAATCGCTCACACTTTTTTCTACTATCCGGTTAATTACATCCAGTACAATAATAGGGTCCGTTTCAGCTCCGTCCAAGCTGTCCATACCATATTTAATCATAGACATGCAAAATGCCGCAGGAATACCTTTTCCTATTACATCGGCAACTGCAATCCCAACCGTGTTTTCATTACTTAAAAAGTGTGTATAATCCCCATTCATTTCTTTTGCCGGAACAGAGATTATCCCAATATCCAAGCCAGGGATTTTAGGGATTTTCGTTTTGAGCATGGTTTCTTGAATATTTGTTGCAAGCTCAATCTCCATTTTTAGATTCTGTTGTTTTTGCACTAATGATTGGTTCTCTTTTATCGCTAGACCATAGCGAATCATAACCTCTATTAGAAAATCAAATGAATGGAAAAGTTCGTCCGGTAAATTAGGCATAATTTCTTCTAATGAAGCTTTATGTATACTAATTACTTCTTCAGGCGAAATATCCTTTTGTATAAGTTGACGACTAATATTTTGTCCTTCATATAAATTCAGCTCTGTTTGACTTAGAATATATCGTTTTAATATTTCTTTATATTGTCTTTTAAATTCTTGAGGCATTTACTAGTGTCACCTCCTATCTGAGCCACTTAATGGTACTTATGGTTGTTCCTTCCCCCACGTTTGTCTCAATCTTAAATTCATCCATTAGACGTTTTACCCCAGGCAGTCCTGCCCCTAGTCCTCCTGAAGTGGTGTACCCATCCTCCATCACTCGACGAACATCAGGAATACCTGGTCCTTTATCGGACGCAATGACTAGTAGACCTTTAAGATTACCTTCTGTAATTTGTTTTATTTCAATAGTCCCTTTTCCCGCATATAAATATATATTACGAGCAAGTTCGCTAATGGCTGTAGTAATCCTAGCCTGATCCACTGTCCCAAACCCAGCTTCCTTAGCTTCGTTTCTGCCTAGTTGTCTAGCAGCAACTATATCCCACTCACTTATAATATCAACAGAAGACCTCATATTCATAATGGATTAGTCCTCCAATTCTCGTTCAAGTTTTTCCAATCCATTTTCTAAGTCTAGAGCGGTTGCTACATTCTCTAGTCTAATGCCTAGCTCAATTAATGTAATAGCGACTGCTGGCTGAATACCTGTTAGAACAACTTTAGCTCCCATCAGGCCAGACATATTAATAACATCCCCTAAAACCTTTGCTATAAATGAATCTATAAAATCGATTGGAGTTAAATCTAGTACTACTCCGCGTGCTGCTGTTGTATGTAGCTTTTCTAATAAATCTTCTTGAAAGTTTAAAGCAGTTTGGTCATCTAACTCCCACTGGATAGAAACTATTAAACAATCTCTTAATTTTAAAATAGGAATTCTTGTCATCATTTCGGATCCACCTCTACTATCGCTCTATTTGTCAATGCCAATGCCTGCTCCATACCTCTTTGTAACGTGCTGGTAGTGGTAAAATCGTTTAAATTAATTCCTAATGTGACGATTGTCTGAGCTATCTCTGGTCTGATTCCAACTAGCATACACTTAGCCCCTACTAACCTAACAGCATCTGCAGCTTGTATAATATGGTGAGCCACCATTGTATCTACTACCGGGACACCAGTAATATCCAATAACACTACTTCTGCACGATGCTTCACCACACCATGCAATAAATTTTCCATGATTAGCTTCGCTCTTTCGGTATCAATCGTGCCCACTAGAGGCATTACGGAAATTTTTTCGAATACAGGAATCAAGGAAGCCGAAAGCTCTTGTAGGGCTATCTTCTGAAGACTAACTGTCTTTTCCCAAACTTTTGAATAAGCATCTACTACAGAATGAGTAACAGGTGTTAGCCAGTTGTTTAAAATGGTACGATAAGACTTGTAATTACTTTCATTTAAATATCCTTCACTTTCCATCTGCTCGTAAATAACATCTGTAAAATTAGATAATGCCTTTAAGACGAAAGAAATAGACCATCCATATCTAACTATTTGAACAGAAAACTCTTGAAGCTTCACCATGTATATTTCTCTTTCTTCAGTTAAACTAAAAATCATCAAATCGCCAAATTCTCTCGCTGTATGATTGATGACATCATCCGACATAATCTGAAAGAATCGATCATCCTCTTCTTCCTCCATTTTTATCTTCCATTTTTCCAGTATGTCATCAATGTGCTGATGAATATATGTAGCAATCTGTTTATTCATTAGTAATTAGCCATCTCCTTATTACTTTTCATGTTACCTTTATTGTAACGAATTTTGCGGATTTTTACATCTTTTAAAAGCTTATTAGTTTTCTATCATCCCAATAGGAGATTCAATTAGAGACTTTTATCGATAATAAATGGAGATGATAAGGAAAATGTTCACGCCTTTATCTAACTAGAAAACCAAACATTATTAAATATTTTACTTTTATGTCATATTTATGATTAGCTTTTTTTATTTTCAATTTAATATTACAATCTATTAAAAAATTTCTTGAATGCTAAAATGCCATTCCTAGTCTAAAGAAAATAATGGAGGTTCTAATACCTCCCATCCAAATGCACAAAAAAACACAATGTGATTTGGACGCTCTCACATTGTGTACTCAGTATGTATTAAAATTTCACTAAACCTAGGCTAATGCCTAATGCATGGTCTACTTCTTCCATCACATCTTCATCGAGGTGTGTAATTTTATCCGTAAGTCTTGATTTGTCTATTGTTCGTAATTGCTCTAACAAAATTACAGAATCACGTTCAAAATCATACTCCTTAGCATTGATTTCTACATGTGTCGGTAACTTTGCTTTTTGAATCTGTGCAGTAATAGCCGCAACAATCACTGTTGGACTAAACCGATTACCGATATCATTTTGTATCACCAATACGGGTCTGGTACCACCTTGCTCAGACCCGATTACTGGCGATAAGTCCGCAAAAAAAACGTCCCCACGTTTTACGATCAAGTTGTCATCCTCCACTTACGAGTCGCTCTGTCGTATGCTGTGCCTCATACTCAGCGTGTAAACACTCCATACAAATGGATAGGTTGATATGAGACATTTCAACATAGCCTTTTATCATCGCTTCTCTTATAAGATTTGCCTGGCCCTTATTTAGATATTCTTTTGCATGGACACGTGCAACGCTTTCCCCACTAATAGCCTTAGCTCCTTCATTAGCCAATTGCTTCGGAAGCTTAAGAACCGCTTCTTGTTTCTTTTTATCACTTACCACAGCAAACACCTCCGACAAAACATTTCCCTATATGACATTATATTTCATCTTACCATTACTAAAGATGAAATAAAAGACAAATAAAGAATTGGTTAGACAAATTATGCAATATGGACTAGGGCTTGTCGATTTTTTGTCTGCTGTATAATCTTGGGATTCTTGCTGATAGGGTACAACATATCTCGTAAGGTATTGTTTGAAGTTTGGTAGCCCATTCATCTATTTTAATTTCTTCTTTCATTTGCTTCCCTAGTAATACCACTTTCTCTCCAACCTCTACTTGTTCGGAGAGTCGAATCATGCATTGATCCATGCAAATCCTTCCTATAATCGGTACTCTTTTTCCTCTCACTAAAACCTCTTGTGATTGGAGATTTCTTAATAAGCCATCAGCATAGCCAATTGGCAACGTGGCAATCCATTCATCTTCTTTCGCCGTATAGGTCGCTCCATATCCAATGGAGATTCCTTTATGAACCTTCTTTATGTGTGCTATCTCCGTATATAGAGAGAGCGCAGGCTCCAATGAAAAAGGTAAATGATCATTTAGCCATGAAGATGGAGCAATACCATACATGGATATACCAAACCTCACTGCATCTAAGGCATTTTCTGGGTAGCGTAGAGCAGCTGCACTATTACTAATATGTACAAGAGCCGGTCTTTCCTCAAATGCTTCGAGCATATGATTAAATTTGTTTACTTGCTCATTATAATAGTCAGCCTGTTCCTCATCAGCTGTGGCAAAGTGAGTGAATGCCCCAGTTATCTCTACCCAAGGGTTTTTCTGCATAAACGTTATCGCTTTTCTCAAATCGCCATACTCTGTAAAACCTATTCTACCCATTCCACTATCAATTTTTACATGTACTTTTATAGGTTTTTTTATATCTTTTGTAGCAAAAACCCAGTCCAACGAATATGCTGTTAAGGTAAGGTTGCATTCCCCTGCCTTTTCAAAAAAAGAAGGTGGAGTCGGACCAAGGATAAGTATGTCCTCCTTGATTCCAGCATCCCTAAGTGAAAGTGCTTCCTCTGGCGTAGCAACAGCCAGGATAGATGCACCAGCCTCTAGAGCAGCATTCGCCACCTCTACGTCCCCATGTCCATAGGCATTTGCTTTTACCACCGCAATTACCTTTGTATGGACAGGAAGTATCTCTCTGAGTTTTCGTATATTTGATTTTATTGCTTCTAAATTTATTTCTATGACTGTAGGTCTGTAGATGTTCATGATAATCAACCCTCTTCTTCCGCGGTTGACACTATTATGCTCCTTGGAAGAAGGGGCGTCAATCTCTAAATGCTTATTTCAAACTAGATACCATCATTGAAGAGGCAACCTCTATCATCTCTTCTTTTGATAAAGATGTTGAAGCTAGGAAGAAGGACATTCCATCTTGCTCCCATGTAATAGATTGATCCGTAACTGCTCCTATCGCTACCCCTAAATCTACTGGATCTCCTGGAGCAAATACCGGCAATGCAGAAGTCATCGCTTGGTTACTCAGCTGTTGAATAATTGTAAATTCCTTATCGCCACTAAAGGTTAAGATGACTCTCTTGCTCGTATCATCTTCTATTACTCTTTCCTCGCTTATATGAACATTTTCCCATTGAAGCACAGGATAATGTGTTTCAAAATCCTTACCCTCTAGCTCAGCGGACGCTTCGACAGTGTCCTCGTTCGTCTTAGCGGCTGGAGTTTGTTCAATTTTGTAGTCACCAGCTGCACGAGTCTTGCCAATAGAAACATTTTTGAATTTGATGTGAATCTGTTCTTCTTTATTTTCATTCATAATAGACACATCTGTTGGAAGAAGCGTCTTTTTGTTAATAAAGATTTTTTGTGATGGCAGCATGTTTTTATGATTATTCGTTGTTTTTGTTTCAAATACATAATGGTCGCCTTCTTCTTTGAAGGTTGCCTCTTTATCCTTTTTAATATCACTTGCCAGGGATCCGATTAGATAAGCCTGGCTATTCTCTGATGGCCAGTTACTATGAAACTTATATGTTTTGTTAAGCGCAGGAGTTACTACAAATACTCCTTCTGCGTTTCGAACAATCATTTGCGTGTTTTCCGCATTTGCATCTGAAACCTTTACGCGATAGAAATCTGGTTTCGAGTGCCAAACCTCCACATCATACATCCTTGGCTCTTGACCAGTTAAAATACTCATTTCTGCCGTTAACTCATAACCCTTCGCATCCACCCACTTGTTACTTAGTTTTTTTACTACATCCTCTTTTGATTCAGCTCCACATGCAGTAAGTACCAAAATCATTGCAATAAAAACTACCAGTTTAGCCACTAGGCTTTTCAATTAGTCCACCCTTTCTATTATCGCTGCGTTCATTCATTGTATGTAGGTGGACGACCATTTATGATTGAAGAATTACTTGTGCTGCAGCATAATCTTTTGTATGTGTGATGGAGATAAACCCATCCACCTTTTTACCTTTAAAGTAAAGCACTGGTGCTTCCATGGAGTCTCGGAGTATATCTATATCCTGAAAGCTACATTCTTTTCCAATCCCAGATCCGAGAGCTTTTGAGAAGGCCTCTTTTCCGGCAAATCTACCTGCCAAAAACTCGACCTGTCTCGCTTCACTCATTCCTTGCATGAGGTTTTTTTCCTTCTCCGTTAATATTCTATTTACTAATTTTTCTTGATGGAGGCCTTTTAATTTTTTTATATCCGTAATATCTAAGCCAATTCCTGTGATCATAGTGGTTTCCCCTTTCCAATAAAAGCTGTAAAAGCTATACTAATAATAGAAATTAGAGGTGAGAAAATGTTTAGTAGAACAGAAAGCTTTAAACAGTATATACGCTTGTATCCAATTGTTTCTACATTATTGTTCATTAATATCTTTCTTTTTATCGTTTCCTTATTGCCATTTATAGGAAACACCATTTATTCCTATGGGATTGGAAATAATTATTATATCTTTCAAGGAGAATATTGGCGTTTAATCACTCCCATGTTCTTACATCTCAACTTTTTTCATTTACTTTTTAATATGTTTTCCTTATATCTCTTTGGCCCAGAGCTTGAACAGCTAGCCGGAAAAGCTAGGTTTCTAACTATTTACTTCTTATCTGGTTTAATCGGAAATGTTGCCACTTACTTCATCTATGATTTTAGCTTGCAAAGCTTGGGAGCAAGCGGAGCGATTTATGGTATTCTAGGTGCATTCGGAGCTTTAGTGTATTATACAAAACACATCTTCCCACAGCTTAAACAGATTATCCTTCCTATTATTGTGATCGGGGTCATTATGACATTCATTCAACCCAATATTAATATTGCAGCTCACTTAGCAGGTCTGATTACCGGGTTTTTACTAGGATTTATCTATTTCCATCCTAAGCGAATCGCTGCATGGAAGAAAAAGAAAAGAAAGTTTAAGGTAATGAAATAAGAGGTTTTTTAAGAACTGTACAGAAAAAAAAAACGAAAGAAGCCCTTATGATTCTAACCATATTATAGAATCATAAGGGCTTCTTAGTTTAGAAACTCTGATTCTCCGCTGCGTCGGACGCTTTCCGCGGGCCAACAGGATGTTGGTCAGGAAAACGTTGTCACACGATGTGACGTTCTTAGTTTTCCGTCCCCAAGATGAGCCATAGCCGAACGCTAACGCGTGCCGTTGCTATGTCTCACCTGTCTCCCTCCTCCTGCCGGAGTCGCCTACGCTGCTACGAACCAACAATGTTTCCTATTAAAATAAATCAATATATTCCAAAAATAACATATAATCCATTCTGAGAAGTTTTATCCTAGGCTCTTCTTATTTGCTTTGTCCTAGCCTCTTCCTTACTTTTAATATTACTTTTCGTTTAAAGGTTCATATTTTTCGGCTAAATCTACCCTTCTCTTCTATAAGGCTCATACCATTCCAATAACATCTCCGCATCCTCTTGCTCGATATGAGGGATAACTGTTACTGTACTTCCTCCCCCTGACTTTATACTTGTTTGTATTGAACAAACTCCCTCTCTCTTTTGGAAGTAGGTAGTTCTTTGTGTCATTGATTGAATCCGCTTTTTCTCCATCCAAATCGTTACTCTACTAAAAACTCGATACCTAGCGATAAGCTGTAAATCATTCTTATAGAATCCGGCCGTTCGATGTTGCCAGATTCCTAGAGCACAGCTAAACGGAACTAATAGTAGGGAAAGTAGCCCATACGGGAAAAAGAAATAAGTAGTTACTCCGACCACCGGTATAATCCACAAGTAATCTAGTCGATAGAAGAACTTTTTAGATCTCTTTGGAACAAGTGTAAAATCAGGCTCTAAATCTAGCTGAGGGAAAATTGTATGCAAAAGCTCATCCACCTCTGCTCGTTTAATAAGAGGAAGCAGCCTCATTGTTTCATCCTTTTCTGTTAAAGAGCCGCCTGCACTATCTACTACGACAGAAGCATAGCCGAACATCTGACGGATGGGACTCTCTATTAAACGAACCGCCTGAATTCGCGCTAGAGGAATCGTCATTTTCTTCTTTTCCAACAATCCTCTGGTTACGATAATTTCTTCGTCATCTAAGCGGATTGTAAACTGATAATAATTAATAAAGGTCAGTAGAACGGATGCTAACCAAGCAACCAGTACAACAGCGAATACTGCAAGGACTACCATTAACACACCAAAGCGAATAAACACCAAAATCTCATTGTAAATCGTCTCATATGGAATTATATCGGAGAACTGAGAAATTAAAACTGCCAAACCTGAGAAGAAAACACCAATCCCACCTGATGTGCTTGCAAGAATAATCAAATCCTTTTGAGACATCGTATATAAAGGAGGAGCTTCTTTTATTTCTACAGGCTCGTCTAATTTTTCATCCCCATCTAATACAGATGTTTTGACCTTTGCTCTCAGCATTTCCTTTTTAATTTGCTCTGCCGCAGCCTTCGTTATAGCTGTTAGCTCTGCCTCGGCCTCCTTCGTCGGTCCTCCACCAGCCGTTTCTACCTTCACCTTTACAAGCCCAAACGGACGATGAAAGATCCCTTCTGTATAATTTAAACTTTGTATTCTTTCAAAAGGAATGTATCTTTTCTTTTTTACAAACAAGCCATATTCAATTCTCAATTCTTCTTCATCAAACCAATATCGAAATCTCTTCCACTTCACAATGCCACTTATTAGAAGTAACAGTAAAATTGTTCCGTATAACCCAAAAGTGAATAAGTTCGCCAAAAAGCTAGAGTCTCCTCCTAGCCCATTAGCAAGTATGATGACAACTAAAGGGAGTAGCATTTCTTTTAATGCCTTCACAAAATTAATAACTGCCGAAATTGGGTGTAATTTATATTTTCCCTTAGACATCGTCTTCAGCCACCCTTGCTAGCACAGATATTCTGCTCCGCAGCTCATCTGCCTCAGCAGTAACAAGGGCAGGTATGACATGGCTAGTAGCAGCGGTAGAAATAGTAATAGAAGACAAATCATATTTCCTTAAAATAGGTCCTTGCTCTGTATCAACATGTTGGACTCTCACCATGGGAACCAAGGTTCGTTTTACAACAAAAAGACCATGCTGAAGCTCTATCTCTTGGTCTCTAACCTCGTATCTCCACCTTGACCATCTTATTTTCGGGAATAAATATACAAGCAAATATGCGAGCGTCATCAGAATAATGGCATCCACTGTATATATCCACCAGTAATTGGCTGTGAAATAATTTACAAAACCGGTACCAACAGCAAACAATAAAACTATCATCGTCTGAAAAATACCATATATTCGCCATACTCTTAAGCCTTTTTTAGATATCCTATTCATTGGTTCTTTTCTCATTTCCTAGCACCTCTTTCCATAGTAATTATACGAGCTTTCTACTAAAACGTTTCATATTCATACAAATCCTTATAAATTCCTTGTTTCCCACTATACACTTACAAGATAAATTTACAAGCACCTGTTGACCCCAATATGCAGATGACCATTGACAAAGAGGACTTGGCACTGCAGCTAATATGACTAACGAATATAAAAAAAGATGAACCCTCTTTTGGAGGATTCATCCATTCGTTTAATATTATTAGCCTTCACTTCTTGGAGAGCGTTTACGTTGAGTAGAGCCGTCTCGAGGTCCACTGCTACGACGGGAGCCTCCAGAGCGTCCGCCGCCACCTGTGCGTGAGGAAGAACTGCGCTCTCCACGACCCGATGAACTGCGTCCGCCGCCGCCGCTGCGATTGCCTTTATAGCCACCGCCACTACGGCCTCCACCACCGCCGCTGCTACGTTCTCTACGCATTGGAAGTGGGCGTTCTTCAGATAATGTAATCGGAGTATCATCCGGCTCTTTAGTCATGGATTTAATTGCTGCTGCAATAATATCCACTGCATCATGCTTTTCAAGCATTTCTGCAGCTAGCGTACGATAGTCACCAAGATCATTTTTATTGATGATTTCAGTTAATGCTTCCATTGCTAAACGCTGTTGACCAACTAATGCTTCATCAGAGCTTGGTGGACGAAGTGGTGTCATACGTTTTTTCGTAGTGTCTTCTACAATACGTAAGTATCCCATTTCTCTTGGTGTAACGAATGTAACAGCAATTCCGCTCTTCCCTGCACGACCAGTACGGCCAATACGGTGTACATAGCTTTCAGGGTCTTGAGGGATATCGAAGTTATATACATGCGTAACACCAGAAATATCTAGTCCACGAGCAGCTACATCAGTTGCAACTAGAATATCGATTTTGTTAGCTTTGAACTGTTTTAAAACAGACATACGTTTCGCTTGACTTAAATCTCCATGAATACCTTCTGCTAAGTAACCACGGATGCTTAATGCATGAGCTAACTCATCAACACGACGTTTTGTACGTCCAAATATTATTGCAAGCTCTGGTTGATGTACATTTAAAATTCTAGAAAGAACATCAAATTTTTCACGCTCAGTAGCTTTTACGAAGTATTGATCGATATTTTCAACTGTCATTTCTTTTGATTTAATCTTCACTTCAACTGGATTAGTCATAAACTTATCTGCAATTTTACGGATTGGACCTGGCATTGTAGCAGAGAAGAGTAAAGTTTGACGGTTTTCCGGAACACTTTCTAGGATTGTGTTGATATCATCAATGAATCCCATGTTCAGCATTTCATCCGCTTCATCCAGTATTAAAGTTTCTACTTGGTCTAGCTTTAATGTACGTCTGTTAATATGGTCTAAGATACGACCAGGTGTACCTACGATTACTTGTGGCTTATTTTTAAGCGCACGAATTTGACGAGAAATTTCTTGACCACCATAAACAGATAGTAGACGTACCTTTTTATCATAGCCTAATTTGTACAACTCTTCTGAAACTTGAATAGCTAGTTCACGAGTTGGAGCAATAATTAAAGCTTGTACATTTGGATTTTTAGGGTCAATCTTTTCAATCATCGGAATACCAAACGCAGCCGTTTTACCAGTACCTGTTTGAGCTTGTCCGATAATGTCTTTACCTTCCATAGCATAAGTGATTGTGCCTTCTTGGATTGGTGTCGCTTCCTCAAATCCCATACGTTGGATAGATTTTAATGTGGAAGCACTAATATTTAATTCTGAAAAATTTGTCAAAATTTCAATCTCCTTTTTTTCTGTTTTGACAAATGGTTACATTTTCAGATGAAAAGCGGCAAATTCGAGCCTATTACGAGAACGTTTCCGTTACTTAAAAATCTCTGTGGTTTTCTTAGCAGAGGGGTCTAATATAAAAGGAAAGCCCGGTCTTTTGCCGAGCGGCCAGTCTTGTGTTACTTTACACATAAGAAACAAGCCGTTATGTTCAAAAAAAAGTACTCTTCAATAGATATTTGAAGAGTCTTTATACAAAATGTATCCATTGCTAAAACGTAGTATATCATGCATGTATATGATGTGGCAATGAATTAGCCTTTATTCTTATTAATCTCATTATTTTTTGGAACCGCCATTTCCCTAAGAAAGCCTAGTGCCTCCTGGAACCAATCCTGGCAATCATCGCTATAACAAATATGATGTTTTCCCATCTCAGAGAAGATTATTTTTTTATTCGTTGTGGATAAATGCTCATATAAAAAGGGTGCGGTTTTATATGGTACAATGCCATCACGCTTCCCTTGTACTAGGCATACCGGGATTTTTACCTGATGATAATATGGTTCCACCATTTTTACTAAGCGCACAAATTCAAAAGCAGCGTGTAAAGGCGTTTCTTTTAGCTTCTTTCCATAAATCTGGTAGAGCGGATTATCTTCCAAAGAACCTGTTATAGCTTCCTTTGCTACTTCCCCAATATCCTGTAGAAGTTGTGCAGGACTAATATACTTAGCAGCAGCACTCAATAAAAGCAGCTTCTCGACAGGGTAACGTAGAGAAAGATAAATAGCAATAATCCCTCCCATCGAGAAGCCAACTATGAATATTCGATCTACCTCTTTTTGTAAACGTCGAATTGCAATCTCCGCTTCCATCATCCATGTTTCCGCTGTCAGCTTTTTAAGCTCTAGTGTCTCTCCATGTCCAGGAAGCGTGGGGACTACGATCTTCCAATCAGTGTTCGCTTGCATATATTCAACAAACGGCTGCACCTCATAAGGTCCACCCGTAAAGCCATGTATACAAAGCACTCCTGTTTTCATCCGTCCCCAATCCCTTCAATCACTACTTTAAAAAAGGATCCATTATCTTTTCTAATTGCATACCCCGTGAACCTTTTACTAAAACAATGGATTCAGCGTCCATTCTATTTTGTAGGAAAGAAACAATTTCATTATAGCTACCTTCCGTCCAAATGATTTGGTCGGCTGAAAACTTATCTTTTAATTTTTCATAGAGCCAAATCATTCTCGGTCCGAAAAGACAGACCCCTCGGAAACTTTCGGGGGAGATTTCCAGACCTATCTCTTCATGAAATTCTTTCTCCTGTTCACCAAGCTCTAACATATCTCCTAACACAAGCCATTTTTCCTTTTTAAGAGTCGATTTCTCTATAAACTTAATCGCAGCCTTCATGGAGGTTGGAGCAGCATTATAGGCATCATTAATAAACACCGTTCCATTTTTCGCATGGACCAGCTGCATACGCATATCGGTTAGCACCACTCCTTGTAGAGCGGTTTTCATTTGTTCCGCAGAAAGTCCAATCTCTTTTCCAATTAAAAGGGCTGCAAGTGTGTTTTTCACCTGGTGCTCCCCTAAGATTGGGATGAACATTTCTTCTTCTATATCTCCTTTTACAGAGAACTTACTACCACTCTCTGTAAATTCCACCCATTCTATCCACAGGTCATTATCTGACATGTTACCAAATGCCTTTGTTGAAAGAGTTGGTACACTATCAACCAAAGGCCTTAACAGTGGCTCATCTCCATCATACATGAGCATGCCATCCTCTTGTAAACCAGAGATAATCTCAAACTTTGCCTTTGCAATCCCTTCACGTGAGCCTAGGTCCTGCATATGAGCTTCTCCAATATTTGTGATCACCGTATAGGTTGGCTTTGCCATGTTAGAAAGAAACTCTATTTCCCCAAAGGAACTCATGCCCATTTCTAATACCGCAAATTCCATATCTTCGTCCAAAGAAAGAATTGTTAGGGGTAGACCTAACTCATTATTAAAATTCCCGATTGTTTTCTTTACACGATAATATGGTGAAAGCAAACCTGCGACTAAATCCTTCGTAGAGGTTTTGCCGTTAGAACCCGTAATACCAATAAAAACCGTAGATAATTCTTCTCTGTAAGCAGCGGCCATTTGCTGAAGCGCCTTTTCGGGTGATTCTACAAATAATAACGGAACATCTTTTGGTGGGTTAGGTTCATCTACCATCCAAAGAGCTGCCACCGCTCCCTTTTCAAACGCATTCTGCACAAAAGCATGACCATTTACCTTTTCTCCACGAAAAGGAATAAATAGGTCACCAGGCTCTAAAGTTCTAGTATTTATGGAAACTCCAGTTACTACAGGGTTCGATGAGATTTCCTGAGAGAGTCCTAACCAGCTTGCGATTTCTAGCAATGTCTTTTTCAAACTACTCACTCTCCATCCTGAGTATGCTCAAGTCGTTGTTTTTCTTCATATCTCTCCATAGCCAATCGTATTAGTTCTTCAATCAGCTCGCTGTATGATAATCCTGATGCCATCCAAAGCTTTGGATACATGCTGATTGGGGTAAACCCAGGCATGGTGTTTACTTCGTTAATAAGTACTTCCTCTGTATCCGTAACAAAGAAATCTGCACGTACTAGACCAGAGCAATCTAGAATTTTAAACGCACGTATAGCAGCATCCTGAAGCTTGCTTAAAAGCTTTGGTGAAACGTTTGCCGGGATTGCGTAGTTTGTAGTACCGTCAATATACTTTGCAGAATAATCATAGAAGTCTTTCGTTGGGAGAACCTCTCCTGCAACAGAGCATCTTGGATGATCATTCCCTAACACACTCATCTCAATCTCTCTCGCAACTACTCCTTGCTCTATAAGAATCTTGCGGTCATATTTAAAAGCAAGATCAATTGCAGAAATCAAATCCTCGACATTATTCGCTTTTGTAATACCAACACTGGATCCTAAATTTGCCGGTTTTACGAAAAGTGGCCATTTAAGCTCTGATTCAATCTTTTTCAATAACTCCTTACGATTACTTTCCCACTCGCTGCGGATGAAATAAACATATGGCACTTGCTTTAATCCTGCTTGGGTAAATAATTGCTTCATCACAACCTTATCCATACCAGCTGCAGAAGCTAACACACCATTCCCTACATATGGGAGGTTTAAGACTTCTAACAAGCCTTGAACGGTTCCATCTTCCCCATTTGGTCCATGTAATAAAGGAAAAATTACATCTAAGCTAGAAGCTCCTGCTTCAGACACTCGTTCGGATAAATTGACTGACGGAAGAAAGCTAGAAATGTCATTCGCTTTCCCATTCTCTTCACCAAACTGCAGTTTTTCCACCGTATCTACTGGCCCAGTCAGTGCCGTTCCCTTTCTCCACTCTCCATCTTTGGTAATGAAGATAGGAAAGACCTCAAATTTATTAAAATCAATCGCTTGAGAAACAGCTCGTGCTGTCAGTAAAGACACATTATGTTCAGCTGATTTCCCGCCGTATAGTAAACCTATTTTTAACTTCATCATTGAATACCTCCACCTTCAGGTTAGTTATAGTTTATCACGTAACCACTGATCAATTGAATTAATCAATCAAATAATTTTAGGCCCACTACGCCCAGAATAATACATGTTAAAAAGAAAATTTTCCTGCGACTTTTCTGTTCTTTAAATAGGTACATGCCCATTAACACACTACCAGCTGCTCCTATTCCGGTCCATACCGCATAGCCAGTTCCAACTGGAATTCCCTTCAATGCATACGACAACAAAAAGAAGCTTAAAGCAGCAGAAACAATCATTAATAGAGTATACACTTTCTTCTTAAATCCTTCAGATAGCTTCATACATAAAACAAAGCCCACTTCAAATAATCCAGCGAAGACCAACACTACCCAATACATTATGCAGCTTCCCCCTCTCCTTCTGCCAGCTTAAGTCCAACAATCCCAGTTAAGAGGAGAATTAAGAAAAGAATTTTTCCGATACTTGCTGGCTCTTGGAAAAAGAAAATACCTACAATCGCAGTCCCTGCTGCTCCTATACCTGTAAAGATAGCATATGCAGTGCCAATGGGAATCGACTTCACAGCTCTTGCAAATAACAAAAAGCTGATCACTAAGAAGAGGACGGTAATCAAAGAAGGAACGAGCTTACTAAACCCATAAGATTCTTTAAGCCCAATAGCCCATATTATTTCGGTCAATCCAGCAGCAATTAATTGTATCCAAGCCATCTAATTCCTCCTATGTAATTGAATAAAACGCCTTTGCTCAACAATTGGGCAAAAGCGTTCTATTCATACTTCTATTAACATATCTGCCGGTCTCTTCAATAGATGTTGTATGTCCTCAAACACTTCATCTGGGAAAATATTATCCGGTAGGCTTCTAATTTCAAGCTCGTATTTCGTTTTGTTTACTTTATATAGTGACAGTAGTGCACCATCCTCAAAGGAATCTGCTAATTCCAATATTCTTTCCGTTGAAAGCTCTGGGAGTACCCTATTCGTTTTCTTTCGCCAAAAAGAAGTAGATTTCGCACTTTCTTGAATGTGCTGATTAAAGAAGCTACCAATCAACTCATAAAAATCCTTCATATCTCGGAAATAGATTTTAGTAATATCCTGGTTGTTATCAGTCAAATACACGTATCTATTCTGTAAGTGACGGTAAAATGGTGTCTTATACGCTTCTTTTTTATGCGATATATATAATAACTCTGCCTGCTCTTCAGGAGAGAGTTTATTTAGGCTACGTTCATCTGTAAAGTCAACAAAACATAGAGCACTTGGATTTTCTGCGATTTCTTTAAGGAAATGAGAGAACTGACTTTGAATAATAAAGTCAAATTGAGTATGAATATTAAACGAAGCGTCTTCGTAGCTATGCTTTAGTAATAGTAAAGATGATAAGTTCGTGGACCTTAGAAAATGTTGCACCGTCATTCCACTAAACAATGTAAAATGTACCAGTTCGTTAATATGCACGTATAAATGAGTGACATACTCATCTATCTCTCTCTCTTTCTTAGCCACCATCTTCACTCCTTCATCTGTTTTATATTAACATAATTTTTAACAAAGGAAACATTTGATTTTGAAATGTCGTCCATATTACACTAAAGCAAAAAATGTGCAGATAAGCTATAATAGGTGAAGTGCTTATTGCACCTTTAGAAATTCTGATAGAAATTTGGGTGACTCTATTATGGAAAACAAAAAAGGCTTCTCCGATCGCTTTGATTGGACGCTTGCTTTTATCATATTGTTGTTTCTTATCATTAGCTTGCTAGCAATATCCTCAGCTCAAACTTCAGGTCAGTATGGCGCAACCAACTTTGTGTACAAGCAGTTGTTTTGGTATGGAGTAGGAGCAGTGATTGTTGGGATCGTAATGTTCTTTGAGCCTGAGCAATATAAGAAAATGGCATGGATTTTTTACGGAATTGGTTTGTTTCTTTTAGTTGTTTTGTTCATTCTTCCAGACAGTCTAAGCCTAGTAGAACCGAAAAATGGCGCTAAAAGCTGGTTCCATTTGCCTTCAATCGGAAGTATACAGCCGGCTGAATTTATGAAGACCTTTTATATTTTAGGTATGGCTAGGCTTATCACAAAGCATAATGAGCTTTATTTAATAAAAACCGTTAAAAGTGATTTTATTCTTTTAGGAAAAATCGCAATCACCCTATTAGTGCCTTTAACTTTTATATTACTTCAGCCTGATTTAGGAACTGCATTAGTATTCTTAGCGATAACTGTTGCATTGGTTATCGTAGCAGGGGTTACTTGGAAAATCATTCTTCCGATATTTATAGGTGGTATTGCAATTGGAGCCTCTCTACTTTGGATGGCACTTAACATGCAAGATTTCTTACAGGAAAAGCTTGGCTTTAGCCCTTATCAGTTTGCCAGAATCTACTCTTGGCTGGATCCTTATTCATACGCATCAGATGAAGGGATGCATTTAATTACTTCTTTAAATGCTATTGGCTCTGGAGAAATTTTTGGGAAGGGCTATGGAGAGCGCGTTGTTTATGTACCAGAAAATCACACTGACTTCATCTTTGCAGTAATAGGAGAAGAATATGGATTTGTTGGAGCCAGCATCGTCATAAGCTTGTTTTTCTTGTTAATTTATCATCTGACCAAAATAACTCTTCAGCTGAAGGATCCTTACAGCACTTATGTTTGCGCCGGTATTATAGCCATGATTACTTTCCACGTTTTTGAAAACATCGGGATGACTATTCAGTTATTACCAATCACTGGGATACCATTACCTTTTATCAGCTACGGAGGAAGTTCTCTAATGGGGAATATGTTAGCAATAGGTCTAGTGTTTAGTATGAAATTTCACCATAAAACCTATATGTTTGCGAAGGATGAGATTGATTAATATTTACTCATTAAAAAAGAGGGTAGCTCGAAATTTCGTTTTTACACGAGGTTTCAAGCCACCCTCTTTTTACCCTTGCACATGAGGAGTCTGTGCCGGAGAGGTTAAAGCTTTTAGCATATCAAGTCTTGATTTGGTGATTGTAACGGTAACTCCTAGCTTGGATAAATTACTTACAATTTTACTTAAATCCACTTCTTTTGCCAATCAACCTCAGTCCCTTCCATTATCATTTATTTATAAAAAGTTGTTATTTATCTAATTTTTCTCCACTTTATCATACCACTATTTTCTATGTCTTAACCTTTCATTTGTATTACATATTTTACGGGCTTGTAAACCACTCTAACCCCTAAAGGAGTGATCGTCATGATTGTGCAAGATGTTATGAGCAAAGAAGTGGTAACATGTAACCCTTCAGACTACGTAAGTGAAGTAGCTGATCAAATGAGGGCATTGGACATCGGCTGTATCCCTATAGTGAGTAAGCAAAAAATAATAGGAATAGTAACAGATCGAGATATTGTGACTCGCGCTGTACCAAAGGATGTCAAATGCAAGGTAGAGGATATCATGACCAAAAATGTCATTTCCATCTCTCCTCTCGACACTACTATGGCTGCCGCCGCCTTAATGGCAAAGCACCAAATTAGGCGATTACCTGTCACAGACGAAGGTCGGTTAGTAGGCTTCTTATCCATTGGAGATTTAGCCTTCCCTTTTCCACACGTCCAGGAAGTTTCTAGTGCTATGAAAAGTATATCCGAACCTAACAACACTTAAACCTCATGAGCATTATTTTCTGTCAACCTCCCAGTCCTCCTAATGCTATACTAGTTAAGAAGTACAGGCAGAGAAAGCAGGGTTTGGTTGATGAAAAAAATGTTATTCACGTTAATGTCCATTCAATTTCTTGTCTATTTGGGATTTGGTGTAATTATTCCAGTTCTTCCAGAGGTAATCTTACAAGAGGGATATCAGGAAATCCACGTTGGTGGGCTGCTAACGGTATATGCACTAGCCTCTTTCTTCACTGCGCCGTTATGGGGTATGCTATCCGATCGAATTGGAAGAAAAACATTAATACTTATTGGGTTGATTGGGTTTAGTACTAGCTTTTGGTTATTTTCGTTATTTTTTGACTCCTTATGGATACTTTACCTTTCCAGAGTAATAGGCGGCTTATTCTCTGGTGCATTATATACTGCGGTAACAGGGTTTGTCGCAGACGTTTCAGATGAGGACAATCGGACAAAGTATATGGGGTTTTTGGGGATGTCGATTGGGCTTGGGTTTATATTTGGTCCTGCCATCGGAGGAGTGTTAGGGCATTATAGCCTGACACTTCCGTTTACTGCCTCTGCCATTCTATTATTAGTGATCTTCATTTATGCATACATTATACTGAAGGAACCTATACGTACAGGAGAAGCAAACAAAAGGGCGATACTTCCAAAAGGAGCTTTATCTCTCTGGTCATACCGAGTGAGATATCTATTCTTGTTTTCCTTTGTTACAACATTTCTTCTTGCTGGCTTGGAAGGGACCTTTCAACTATTTCAAATTGACAAAGTGGATATAACTCCCCTTCAAATAGGTTACCTATTTATGTTTAGTGGTTTTGTAGATGCTGCCATCCAAGGAGGAGTAGTTAGAAAAATTAAGAACGGCACAGAAACCACCTGGCTTCTTTTTGCACAAGTAGTTACAGCAATCGGGTTATTCTTGACTCTTTTTACGACTAACTTATTTTGGGCTGGCCTTTCACTTTGTGTCTTTACAGCTGGAAATGCACTAGCTAGAACCACTATTGTGTCTTTAACCTCCAAGGAATCAGGAGGACGCTATGGTTCCGCAGCTGGGATGACATACTCAATGGACAACTTAGGAAGAATTATTGGACCATTATTATTTACATGGATATTTACAAAAGAGCCAGACAATCTATATGCTATCTCCGGAGTGATCGCTTTGATATCCATTTGTTTCATTTATTTATTTCGAGGATCCTCTAAACGGTTACAGGAAATGCCAAGGAGCTAAAAGCGAGGGGACTGAAAAGTCATTAATATTTGAAGCGAGTATGTGGGGGAGAATCTTTCACATACTCGCTTTTTAAATCGTTGATTTCCATTGTGGCGGACGCTTTTCGCGGGCACGGCTCCAGCCTTCTCCCTCGCTCCGCTCAGTCCGGGTGCTTACGCTCGGTGCTCCTGTCGCTACGCTTTCGTCGCAAATAGCATTTGCTGTTCCCGCAGAAGTCGCCGCCTCCATTCCAATCAACTCTTTTCCCTCTTGATAATAGGTTTCCCATCATCCAATATACCCTCACGGATCCCTTGTATAATAAGTGTATTCTTAAAAGGTGGTGCGACCATGATTTCCAAACAAGAAACGCTAAATTTGAGCCCTTATCTGGCTTTATACGATCGAATCATACCTAAGGATAATGTGCTTTGCCAAATCAACGAGCTAGTCGACTTTTCCTTTGTACTCGTTGAACTAAAAACGAATATTGAAGCGTCTATGTGAAAGGAGTAAGAAAAAGATATAGAAATAAGACCCTTTCTGTTCAAAATGAACAAAAGGGTCCTTATTTTTCAAGATATGAATCGATTATAAAAAGACTACAGTTATTCAGTGCCCTCGCTAAAAGCTCCCTGGCATTTTTTGGTTTTCTAATTGCGGTGTAATAGTTTGTACAGGTTGTTCCCCTGTTGCCTCTCTAATAACAGAAGGTCTAGCTAGTACCAAGATTGTCAAAACAAGCAATCCACCAGAAACTAACAGGATAATTTGAGGTGCTACTACATCATATAAATATCCGAAAAGAACCATACCTAATGGCATTAAAGCCATTGCTCCAGTTTCTAAAATTGAAAATACGCGTCCCTTGAAATCATCTTCTATTGATTTTTGCATCAGAACTTGAATAGGTGTGTTCGTAATTATCATAGAAGCACCAAAGGAAAACATGAGAAGAAGATAGTACCCAACCATTACATAATAAGTCATATCAATCATCAGCGGTAATCCTACTGCCGCAATCATGAAGCCTAGAATCACGATACACCACTTGGATAGTAACAAAGGATTCTTTACTTCCTTTCTACTAGAGAAGTAAATGGATAGTAACAGCATTCCCACAGCGAATGCCCCTTCTGTATAACCAAAGTGCACTGAATTCATTTTTAATTTTTCTATTAAAACAAAGGAATACCCAACCTGAAAAGCTCCAAACAAAAAGTTAATAAGTAAGGAAATCACAATTACCACCTTTAGGACACGGTGCTTCATTAAATAGAGGAACCCTGCTTTCATGCTTTGGAACATGGATTCCTTCTCAACACCTTCTACTATTTCCTTCCTTACAGCAAAAAGCTTAAAATTCATCGTTGATTCTAAGGTTACAGCTATGATAGAAGCAGTAAGGTATATCGCTAGAAATGTTTCCATAGATACCGTGCCGTATAAGATACCACCTACTGCTGGACTTCCGATAGCGGCAAAGGAAATCGAAATCTGATTTAGAGCCATGGCCTTTTGAATTCTTTCGGAATCAATTAGACCAGTGATGGAAGAACTGAAGGTTACCCCAGAGAACGTAGAGGCCAAAGATAGAATAACAGTTGTTGTATAGATAGCTATTAGCGATAATCCGGATGTGTAACTGACAATTAATAAACCAGCAAGTGCCAAGGATGTGACGATTTGCGCTGTAATAACAATCCCTTTTCTTGAATACTTGTCTGCGGCATAGCCTGCAAATGGAGCTACGATCGTTCTTGGCAGAATACTACAGATCAAGTTAGCTGCAAAGCTCGTTGCTGACCCTGTTAACTGTAAAATATAAAAACTTATTGCAAATGCATACACCTGAGCACCAAAACTAGAAATAAGCTTGCTTGTCATGAACGTCCACAAATGATATGTGGCTTTTTTTAATTTTACTGATTCCTCCATATTTTATTCCCCTTTTTAAAAGTTTAATTTAATTAAACAAAGAATAACATATAAATACTTCCATTTCAAGCATAAGTTTAATATAATTAAACCATTAAGAAAGAGGTGAGTAGGATGCCTACTTTAGGAGAAAGAATTCGAACAATTCGAAAGCAAAAAAAAATGACCCTTGATGCGTTAGCAGGAACCGAACTAACAAAAGGCATGCTAAGCCTTATTGAAAATAATAAAGCAAACCCTTCAATGGAAAGCTTAAACTATATAGCAAAGCAGTTAGACGTAAATGTTTCAGAGCTTTTAGAGGAAGTAAGTCCAGAGGCGCTGCGTAAAGTCTTAGAGAAAGCCGAGCTTCTTTTAAATACACCTTATGATGATTTGAAAGATGAGTGCATTCAAGTGATCGAATTAATCAACCCCTATCTAACCAAGCTCCATTCTGGATACGAAGCGGCACGCCTATTGGATATTTACAGTAGATGCTTGTATTTTGAGAAAAAGACAAAATGGGAAGAATTCTGGGCCAAAGCTGCCGAAATGTACGAAAAATTAAATTTAACTAATCCCAGAGCAAAGCTTGGCTTGATTAAAGTTGACCAGTATTTTACAAACCATCAATATGACAAAGCGTTGGATATGCTGCTGGAAGAGAACAAAAAATTAGAAGCCACAGGCATTTGGATAGACCATCTATCTAGACTAGACTATAAATACGTCGAAGCAACACTTTACTTTGCACTTGGGAACTATAATAAAGCGATTGAAGTAATGGACGAAGCAATCCTGTATTCTAAAGAGAATCAAATCTTTTATCGATTAGATGACCTTTATCGGTTAGCAGCTGCATACTCTATGATGTTTCAGAACGATGAGCAAACTAACTCTTATTTAAAAAAGCTAAAGGCCTATTCCATATTTACTGAGACCCAGGAAGCGCATTTCTTTGTTTCCTTCTCTACTATTCATACCTTAAGTTTTTATAAAAAAGAATATGACAAGGCATTCAATCTGTTACAAGAAGTGGAGGGTAAACTGGTAGGAGAGAACAGCATGTATGCGCCGTTCTTTTTAATAGAGCGTGGAAGTATTTTATTCGGTTTGGGCGAATTTAATGAGGCTATCAAAACATTAGAAAGCCTAGTCATTCCAGAGGTTCTACACCATCCTATTGATTTATCTATCTTGTATTGCAAGGATGCTTATCTTGCAGCAAGCCATCAGGCCCTTGGCAACCATAAGGAAGCAATTAAGTATGCCGAGAAAGCTGTAAAAAATATAGCTGAAATGCCTGAAACGCCTTATAAAAGGTTTATCAATGATATTTATCAAAACTTAATCGAGAATTAAAGGGTTTTTCCTTTCTTACCCATAAAGAGGATCAAACCTCAAAATCAAAAGAGCTTTGGAGTTAGTACGTTCGTACCCCCAAAGCTCTTCTATAATTTTATCCCTCGACTTGATGATATTCCTTATAATTTTCTAACCAAGCAGCAAACTTTCTCCAATCCTCCTCAAATTCTGGCTGGATATAAGATATCTGGATTAGCCCTCTTTTCATCAAGTATTCACTGCGGTGATGTAAATCAAAGCCAGACATTCTAGCATCCTCTGCTAGATATGGAAGGTTATTGTCTGTGAATGTAAAAATCATTGGATAGCTCAATTTAGTAAACAGTCTTAGTTGAAGCCGTTCAACTTCTTTTTCTATCAACTTGAGCCTACTCTCCAAGACTCTATATCTTTCTCCATTTTCGTATGCATAGAGCGCTTTTTCTAGACTATGTAATAATTGAGATGGTATGGAAAAGGGAATCTGTCCATTTAATTGTAAGCCAATATCCAAATAAGCAGGAATCCTCTCGCAAGCTACAATGGGATTATTAGAAAACACAAATGAGAGCCCGCTAATTGAACCAATCGCCTTCCCACTAACAGCTGTTGCCAAATAAACATTCTCTAAAGAAAAAGGATAGGAACCAAAGGAGCTTATACAATCCACACATAACAACACATTATACTTTTTGCATAAGTCTGCTATCTGTTCTAACGAGTTTAGCATTCCAGTAGAGGTTTCTCCATGAGTCATTAAGAGCCAGCTATAGTTCCCTGTCTTTAGCCTTTCCTCAATGGCTACCACGTCAAAGGTCTGTCCCCATTGCCAGCTAAGAGTATCAAAAGCAAGATCCCATCTCATTGCCTGTTTCTCAAGCCTCTCTCCAAACGCCCCATTCGTCAGTACAAGACCGTCCTCATCTAATACCTTCAATTGTGCTATCATGGCTTCATTTGCAAGCGTGCCACTTCCAACTAATAGATGAGCAAATTTTGTATGACTTAAGTTACAAAGCTCTTTTTTAACACGTTCAAGCTGTACAGCAAAATCATGTGAGCGATGGGAAACAGGTTTCTCCATTAATGTCTTCTGTACGGCTTCCGAAAGTTCAACTGGCCCTGGATAAAATGAGTATCGTTTTTGTTTAAAACGAGCAGCTACAGAATTTTCAAACCTTTGCTTCGTTAAAACCATCGGTACAAATTTAGCTTCCTCCGTCCCTACCGGCTCCGCAAATGGTTCAAATCCCAATTGATTATACAGCTTCTGTTCTCGTACGGTTCCGGATACTACTGCCGCTCCGTACCCATTTTCATATGCATAGTCTGCCAAAGCACGAGCTAAATAATAAAACACACGACCATTGCGATGTTTTTTATCGACTGCCAACAATCGTACCTCACATAATTGACCTTGGAGGGCGTCTTCTGGTAAATGCTCCTCCACAGGGCCAATTTTTTTATCTAACGAGAAAGGTCGCTTTGCTCGAAAAGCAACCATTCCAGCTAGTTCTTTGTCCTTTAGCACAATTACATATACATTTTCATGATGGTATGAATCTACTCTTTTACCATCCGGATTTGGCTCGTGCTGGGGGATCTCTTCTACAAAAGTCTCATAGTTTAACTTAGCTATTGCTTCAAATTCTTCTTCTGTTCTTGCAATCTTACACCAGTACATTTTATCTTCTCCCACCTATTCGCTAGAATGACCTCTGTTTACTCTTCTTTCTAGCAGATAAATTCCAACTATTAAAAGGATAATTGTGAAAATAATCATTATTAATAGGTACGTTGTAACACCCTCTAGGGTTTCCCCATATATGGTAACTCTTTTTAATGATTCCATTCCATAATAAACAGGAGAAATCCACTTCAAGCCAAGCAATAGATTCGAATCCACTATTTCTAGTGGCCAAAAAGCTCCGCCCAGCATAGCAAAAGCAACAGCCAGTAAGGAAGTAACCACTCCTGCTTGGCTTAAATTTTTTACCAAAGCGATTATGAGAGTTGAAATCGCTATAACGAATAATACATACAAAGCCGCGATAACAATTACTTTCCCTAAACCTCCATACATATTTGTACCGACAACATAGCGGAATAATAGTATCACTAAAAGCAGCTGACAGAAACCTAGCATAAAGCTAAAAGAAAGATGTGCCAGATAAAGCTTTGATCTTTTTAAAGAAGTAAGCTTTAGCCTGTTCCATATACCTGATAATTTATCCTCTAAAATAAACTGAACATTTGTAGAGACTGTGTAAAAAACAAAAAACAGCATATAACCAAATAATGTTTGTAAGGAGGAATCATATCGAAAGATTTGTTTCTCGTTCATTGCTTCCTTTGATATTTCAAACGCTTCCCTCTCTCTGATATTTTCTTCTACCTGACTCCACTTTTCCTCGCCACTATTTTCTATTACTCGATGTTTAAAAAGAACCTCGCTATACATTCCTCTTATAGTAATAGCTATCTGCTGAGCATATTGTGTTCTGCTCCCACTCAGGATGGAAAAATTCGTATCATGAATTGCGATAATGATCGTTTCTTCATCCGTATTATCTTTTGCCTCTTCCGTAGAAACTGTTTGAACTTTTATTTCCTCATCGTCTTTCAGCTTGTTAATAACCTCTCTACTAATTGGAGAATCGTCTGAAGTAACATAAACAGTAGGATTTCCACCAATTGTAGAGCTTAAGAGAAATGCCAATAGAATCGTCATTCCTGTAGTTACAAGAAATACCATCGGTCTTCTTTTTAAATTTAGGAGCCTAGCTATCCAAATTCCTCTCATACTGGCACTCCCCTTTTAGGAAATATGACAATAGACGCTAAAAGAATGACAAGAAGCCAAATCCCTAAGCTGATTGCGTAAGGATAAACACCCACTAAATCCTGTGATTTTTGAATAGCTAAGATCATTTTCATAGCCGAACCATTAGGGGTATAGGAGCCAATAGAATCCAAGGATTCAGAAAATGATTTTATGTCGATAAAAGACCCACCTAGGAAAGCAAGCAAAGAGACAATTACGCCTGTAAAAACGTTTGCAATCCCTTCCTTTTGCGTACGCAACTGGGCGATGGATAAAAAAGCACTGAGACTTCCTACAAATAAACTAAATAGAAGGACTACTAAAAGCATTTGCCCCCATCCAATCCATTCGACACCCAACACAAACTTCCCAAAAAATAAAAGCAAAAGCTGTTGGACGACACTTACACAAACACCCGCAACAAAGATTGATATCGCATACATAACGGGGGAAACATTCCCTAATAATAAGCGATTGTATACCTGCCAATAAACTTCACGATAAGAAAATCCAGCTAAAAAGGAAGGAACATACAACGCAAACATCACTAACATACCAATCGTATAATAAACAGAAGCCGGAATATTTCTTTCTCCATCTTTTACTGGCGGAATTACTTCTTCTACAACTTGGGCACGAGCTAAGATTTGATCTGGATTTAAACCTGCCCTTGCTAGCGCCAAGGAGTTAGTATAACCATTTTCCCATTCCTCTAGAATTACCTGCGCCATGTAGGCACCAATTTCATTGGACTGATTAAGATAGAGTTTTACCTCTGGAGTATGCTGATCATTATAAAAAGCAGACTTTATATAAGCTAGTCGAAAATCCTTAGGTATATAAACGATTGCATCATATACCTCCTTTTCACGCAGCTCTTTTAATTCCTTTGGATGTCTATCTTCTATCGACACATAAGATTCTATTTCATCACTAGCTAGAATTTGATTCTTTAACGTAAAAATGGGGTCTCCCTGCTCGAACTGTTCAATAGCTAATCCCGCTCCAACTTCATTTAAAAATTCTTGAATCGTGTCCTTTTCTTGTTCCCAGCTCGTTTCGTCTAATATAGCTATTTTGGCATGCCTACTTACCTCCTCACCACCCATGATTCCGGCTAATGCAAAGGATAGTATAGTAATCAAAACTAACGGCATGACTAATAGGATTATTAGAGGCATTCTATCACGAAGAAGCAGCTTAAACTGCTTTTTTATCAAGGCTATTAGCATATCCGTTCCTCCTAGTCTCTTAATTCCCGTCCAGTTAAATGTAAAAATACATCCTCAAGGGTTGGGATTTGTACAGAGACGGATACTACTTGTGCTCCTGTTAATGCTGCTATGTCAAAAATTGATTTGAGCGGTGTCATATGTTTGTCCATAGAAATATGCATGACTTTTTCACCGTGTCTAAATACTGCATTTGGAAATGCTTCTTTTAATCTAGATATAAAGCTCTCTGTAAAACTTCCCTTAAGTTCAATCGTTTGATTCTCAGAAATAAGATTTTTCAATTCTTCCTTCGTTCCCTCAGCAATTAGTTCACCTTGATTCATAATATAAATTCTGTCACACAGGAGCTCTACTTCCTCCATATAATGACTCGTGTATAACAATGTCATCCCATCCTCTACTAGCTCTTTTACAGTATCTAAAATGTGCGCTCGAGATTGAGGGTCAATTCCTACGGTCGGTTCATCCATTATTAGAATGGAAGGTTTATGTAATAGGGCTATACCAATATTTAAGCGCCTTTTCATCCCACCAGAATATGTTTTCACGAGATCGTTTTGTCTATCCGTTAAACCTATCTTCGCTAAGATACTCGTTATTCTATCGGACAACTCTTCCCCTTTTAAACCATATACTCTGCCAAAAAATGATAGGTTTTCCTTTGCGGAAAGCTCGGGATATAACGCAATCTCTTGTGGAACTATTCCAAGCTGTCTCCGAAAACTGCGTAGATTTTTCTCTATAGAAGTACCATTCCACTTAACCACTCCAGAGGTAGGAGGAATAAGAGAAGTAAGGATGGAGATAGTTGTCGATTTACCAGCTCCATTTGGTCCAACAAGGCCAACTGATTCTCCAGGATGCAGTTCTAAATTAACCCCTTTCACCGCTTCTTTTTTCCTATAATTTTTATGTATATCTATTGCTTGCAGCACACGAACATCCCCTTACATTATTTAGATTCATTATAACTAGTAAAATATCAAATATTCCATGTTTTTTTAAATATATCCTTTTACCTCTTACATATATGATTGTTTTCTTCTTTCTTTTGGGTAAATCATATATACTAGAGGAAGGTTAGAATGGTGTGGGGGTTAGTGTATGGCTTACAGTATTTATACAGTGGTAGTTACGGGAGTTTTAATCTTAAATATATTTTTGGCGATAGCACTAATTTTTTTAGAACGTCGCGATCCATCGTCTACTTGGGCTTGGATACTAATCTTATTTTTTATCCCAATCCTTGGTTTCGGAATATACTTACTATTCGGTAGAAAGCTCCGAAGAAAAACGCTATTTAGATGGGAAGGGAAAAACCAAATTGGAATCGACAAGTTAATTGATTTTCAAATGGAGGCAATTGAAGACAGTTCCTTCGATTTTCGCTTAGATGATGCAAGTAACTACAAGGAACTAATTATTATGCATCTACATAATAATCAAGCTGTATTTACTCAAGACAACAAAGTGGATATCTTTGTTGATGGTCGAAAGAAATTTGATGCACTACTACAGGATATCGAAAATGCAAAAAACCATATACATATTCAATACTATATTCTCCGCTTAGACAATTTAGGAAAAGAGATTTATCAAGCTTTAGTTGCAAAGGCTAAGCAGGGAGTAAAGGTGAGAATTTTATATGATGATGCTGGCTCTAGATTCCTTCGAAAAAGACAATTTAAAGAGATACTTAAACTCGGTGGCGAGGTAGAAGCATTCTTCCCTTCTATTTTCCCTCTTATTAACCCACGAATGAATTATAGAAATCACCGTAAGATTGTCGTTATAGACGGACGTATCGGTTATATTGGCGGATTTAATGTGGGAGATGAATATTTAGGATTAAAGAAAAAATTCGGATATTGGAGAGACACTCATCTTCGAATTGAGGGAAGCTCTGTCCATCCACTGCAAACACGATTTATATTAGATTGGAACCAAGCATCTGTTAATCATGATATTGAATACTCTGATGTGTACTTCCCAGCAATTCCCACGAAGGGATCAGTCGGACTTCAAATTGTTTCTAGTGGTCCTGACAGCGAATGGGAACAAATTAAAAATGGTTATTTAAAGCTAATTATGATGGCAAAAAAGTATATCTATATCCAAACTCCTTATTTTATTCCGGATGCAAGCTTTATGGATACCCTTAGAATTGCATGTCTTTCCGGGATTGATGTGCGAATCATGATACCAAACAAACCAGACCATATGTTTGTCTACTGGGCAACTTATTCCTATGTGGGTGAATTAATGAAGGCTGGCGCAAAGGTTTATATCTATCAAAATGGCTTCCTTCACACAAAAATGATTGTTATTGACGACGAAGCTTCAACGGTTGGAACTGCTAATATTGACATTAGAAGCTTTAAGTTAAATTTTGAAGTGAATGCCTTTATTTATGATCGTGAAACTTCCCACCAATTGGCTCTAACGTTTGAAGAGGATATAAAAAAATCTACCGAGTTTACGTTGGAACTATATGAACAAAGAACGTTAAACATCAAATTTAAGGAGTCTATTTCTCGGTTGCTATCTCCCATTTTATAAAGGTCTACCATTTCTAGGAGAAAGATAAAAAGCACCTACGATTGTAAAATCGCAGGTGCTTTTCCCTTTTTTCATGTAATTGCATGGATCAGTATCTTTCGGTTCAACTGCTAGGATTAGATTTCTTACAAGTCAAAATACTCTTCTAAAGTTGTATTTAACTCATAAATCTTCGTTGCATACTCTGTCCCTACATAACGGAAATGCCAAGGTTCATACATATACCCTGTTATTTTCTCTTTCCCCTGGGGATAACGCATGATAAAGCCATATTTATGAGCATGACTTGCCACCCATTTACCTGCCTCTGTAGTTCCAAAGCTTTCCCGAGCAAAATGCTGTTCAAAATGCTGCTCCCCTATATCAAAAGCTAGGCCTGTTTGGTGTTCAGAGTATCCTGGTCGTGCACTATAACGATCAGCTGCCTCCTGACCATCATTATTCACATACCGTTCGTAAAGCTGTGTTTGATAATCAAAGGAACGATACGTACTAAAGGCTACAAGCTCAAAGCCAGCTAGCTTCGCTTCGGCAGCCATCGCTTGGAAGGCTTCTCTTGCTTCTTTACTCTCACCGGGAGCATAATCAGCTGGAAGCGGATATTTCTTACTTGCGATAATGATGCCTTCTACATAAGTAGGTTCTTTTGGTAATTCTTCATTACCCTCGTAGCCCTTTGAGCCTGACAGATCTATTTCTTCCTCCACCGGCTTTTCTACAATGGGCGTGTCCTTGTTTATATCTTGTTCCTTTGGTTCTTCTTCTAGCTCAGGAGTTTCTTCCTGATTTTCATGCTCTATAACCTCTTCCAATATATCCCCCTGGTTCAACTGAATTTCCAATGCATTTATACTCCTATTTATATCCCAATCATGGATTGCAATCCAAACTACAACAATAGAAACTAGTATTCCTGCCAGAGAACCAAATAGTATTTTTGGCCATTTCTTTTTCTTTTTCCCATGTAAGGAATTGAATCTTGATTGCATGGTAAAATCCTTCTTTCTAAAATATACGATAGTACTAGTTTAACATTTTTTATTTAACTAATCCCCTATTCATATCAAAATCTATTATAATGGAATGAATGAATCAATAGGAAGAGTGAACCAGCATGAAATCTCAGAAATGGTTATCCGTTAATTTTTTTGCATTCTTTTTTACTTGGGGTATTTTTATGCCTTATTGGACTGGATACTTAACTAATGTCAAAGGTTTAAGTGTTACCTCAGCTAGTATTATAATGAGTGCAGGCATGGTAGCAAGAGCGTTTTCTACCTTTGTGCTTTTCCCAAGTGCCACTAATAGATTTAGCGTTCAACTAGTTTTAAGGATAACTGCATTGCTATCCTTTCTATCCGTCATGTTCTACGTTCCATTTAGTGATTTCACCGCATTATTGATTATAACAATATTGTTTAGCTTAATTTATCCAAACCTGTTACCTGCAATGGAAAGTAGCGCCTCCCTTTTAATGCAAAGGGACAAAATCCATTATGGAAAAAGTCGTTCCTTTGGCTCTGCAGGATTTATGGTGGCTGTACTGTTTATGGGATTTGCTACAGAAATATGGGGAGAAGAAGCCATTTTATGGACCATGCTTTGTGCCCTCGCCATCATTATGTTCAGCTTTTCTAAGCCGACACCCAGCGTTCTCACAGAGAAGCCAAATGTAACTACCAAGAGAGACAAGGACGTGCTAAAAGGATTATTTACTTCTAAGCAGTTTATCGTGATTTTACTTTTAACCGTCCTTTTGCAAGGATCACACGCTTCTTATAACAATTACGCTTTTATTTATCTGCAGGATATTGGTGTGGATAGCTTATACATAGGAATGATTTTAAATGTGGCGATAGTACTAGAGATTGTTTTCTTTTTAATGGCAGACAGATTTTTCTCCAAAGCAAAAGTTTCTTCTATGTTTCTCATAGCAGGGATTGGTGCTACTATTCGTTGGTTATTCATTTATTTGTTTCCGTCCGTATGGGTCTTCATCTTATTACAGACCTTACATGCCGTCACCTTCGGAATCGCCCATTATGCATTTATACAGTACATCTCACACAAACTAGAAAAACGCTATATTCCAGCCGCTCAAGGTATTTATGCAGCTTTATCTATGAGTTTAAGTAGCGCAGCTCTAACTTTCGTTGGTGGTTACTTATATGACATAGAACCAAGACTTGCATTTTTAGGAATGGTAGCATGTACAATCCCGGCCATCCTGATTATTTTTACCACAAGAAAAATATATAACTACTAAAAAAAGACTACCTCTTTTGGATGCAGCTCGAAGCTGACCACGAGGTAGTCTTCTTTCTTAGAATTAAAAGATACTAATTCCTAATACGATTAGAAATAAAACAGCGAATAAAACAGCCATGTTCTTCATCCACTTCGCTTCTCTTTCAAAACCTTTTTCTTTAAAGCTAATCGCTCGGTATGTATTGCTCAAAGCAAAAATTGCAGTCATAAATACAATGGCAATATTCAAATTTCCTTTTATAGTGAAGTAAAGAGTCCCAATACCCGAAATACCAATCAATATGCCAAACAGTAAATTTTTATTCTTCATTCCTTCCACCTCATTAGGAAAAATCAATTTTATTTTCAATAGGAAAGTAGTGTCCTATTCCCCTTTAGTTGGCCCGCCTTTTTTGTGGCTTTTCATAAAGTCCTTTGATTTACAGCAAGAAATCTTTTTTATGCTGCAAATAAAAAACGAGGCTACCGGAGCCCCGTTTCTTATTATGATACAGATTCTTCTGCTTTTTCAGGGTGATTAGAGTAGAACTTTCTTCCTAAATATGTTTGGAATATTAGTAATATACCACCCACTGCCCAATATAGCGGTAAAGCGGCCATGGAGCTAAAGGAAATGAACATTATCATAATTGGAGAAATATAGACCATGAGTTTCATTTGTTGCTTCTGTTCCTCTGGCACTGTCCATAACGATACTTTTGCTTGCACGAAGTAAACTGCACCTGCAATAAGGGTCATGATTACATCTGGAGAACCTAAGTTAAACCAAAGGAACTCATGTGTTTTAATATCTGCTGAATAGAGAATTGCAAAATACAATCCCATGATAACGGGCATTTGAATCAGCAAAGGTAAGCAACCCATATTCAATGGATTGACATCATGCTTTCGATAGAGCGCCATCATCTCTTGCTGTAAGGCCATTTGTTCTTCTTTCGTCTTAGCAGCTTTTAATTTCTTTTGGATTTCATTCATCTCTGGCTTTAACTTGTCCATTTTCACTTTCATGCCTTGCTGTGTTTTATAATTCTTTAGCATTAAAGGCATAAGGATTAAACGGATTAGAATAGTAATTGCTATAATAGCCAATCCATAGCTTCCATTAAAGATATCACCAAAAAACTCAATTAGAAACTCAAAGGGACGAACAAAAATATTGTAGAAAGTTCCTTCTTTGTTTTCTACTCCAGAGCAACCACTTAGTACTAGGGTAGCGAAGACTAGAATAGACAATAAGCTAATTTTCTTTTTCAATCAATTCACCTTCATTTTTCAAACTATAACGAGTATACCCTCTATCAAGCTATTTATCAAATATTACTCAGTCTTCTTGTACTTGCGGCTCTTTCGGGAAACTATATTTGAAAGTTGGATGCTCATGATGATCTCTAAATTGTTTCGGCGTTAAGCCAGTATACTTTTTGAAGATTCTTGTGAAATAACTCTGATTACAGAAATGAAACGAATTGGAAATGTCTGATATCGGTTTATTAGTGTGTCGCAAGAAATACTGACACTCTTCTACTTTACGTATATTTAAGTATTCTACTAATGTCACTCCTGTATGCTCTCTAAAAATACGAGAAAGGTGACTAGTACTAATATTAAATTGCTTAGCAATGTCTTCTACCGTTAAGTTTGTTTCAATTTCATCATTAATAAAGATGATGACTTTGTTTACCGTCTGGTGCCCAAAGGAAGGCTTTTTCCTTTCTGTAATGACAGTAACAAAAAACTCTACTAGCTCATCCGCACATTGAAGAAACTGTGCATCACTCATTTTATTTTCGATAATTTCTACACTTGCACTATTAAAAGATAGTACCTTGTCTACTGGCACCTGACTCTCGTAGAGTTTTCTTGCCATGATAGCAGATAATTGAACATAATAATTCTTTACGTTGTGAATCATTTGTTTGGGATTGATTGCAATCATTAAATCAATCATTTCTCTTAGAACCTTTTTTGCTTTTTCTATCTCAAATGAATACATATCTAGAAACAACTTTTTTTCTAGTTCAAAAAATCTATCCAAACCATCGACTCTATTGGTGATTCCCATCTCTTTGGCATAGGCTTTTGTAAAGTAATCTAAGAAAATTTTATCTGCGCTATTCATAAAAACCTCATCTTCCATTCTATTTAAATTAGTTCTTTCGTATTCATTTAATCATAGGAATGTAGAATCATTTTATAACATTTTCTAGAAAAAAACTAGAAATATTAATGTTTTATTACTTTAGGGATGAGCATTTTAAGATATTTTGTATAAACTTCTATGTCAAATGGAGTACAAGAGCCCTGTTCTCCATCTACATTACAAAAAAGCTCCCTGTCCGCTTCTATCCTTAAGCTTTTCGTTGTAAAACTCTCCACTTCCTCATCTTCTCCAAGATTACCAAGCACCAACTTTGCTCCCAGACGAGCAAGCGATACTATGCTAGATTGCTTAATAACAAATACGTGTAACTTACCATCATTTATTTTAGCAGAATTAACCAAATTCTTAAATCCTCCTACAGAATTAGTTAAAGCTACTAAAACAAGTATCGTTTTTCCTCTCCAAACACCTTGATCATGGTGAATGACCATTTCTACCTCTTCATGATTAATTAATGCCTTTGCCCCAGACATTAAATATGCCAAAGAACCGTATTTTGTTTTTTGTTCAATCGTCGTTTCAGCGACATTACTAGCAATATCTCCGATTGCTACTACGTTAATGAAGTATTTATCTCCAATTTTACCTATATCTACATATTCTATATTGTCCATTTTTAGAGCTTCAATAGCAAGTGATGGTTCTAACGGGATTCCAACAGCTCGAGCAAAGTCATTAACTGTCCCTAGAGGGATGAACGTAAATAATGGTCTATATGGTTGTTGAGCAAGACCGTTTATCACTTCACTTATCGTGCCATCTCCTCCTAAAGCAACTAGGAAGTCGTACTGTTCATTACACGCAGAGACAGCAAATGCTGTGGCATCGTCCTTTTGACGGGTTTCTTTTTCTACGGTAGTATAACCAATGCTTTGTAAAACCTCTAATGTTCTATCCTTGTATTTACGAGCTTCTTCCTTACCAGAAGAAGGATTATAGATTACCATTGCTTTCTTCACTACGGAACCCCCTTTTCTAATCGTTTAATTCTCATACCCAAAATATACTACTACCAAACTTCAAGCTAATAAAAAATTGCTAAATTATTTCGATATACAATAGACAATTGATTTATTACTAATATACAAACAATGACTTTTTAACGAAATTTCCTCTTCGACCATTCATGCAAATAAATCAAATAAGACTTGGCGTTTTATCACCCTCAGGAAGTGCTTGATGGTTCTGACTGTCCTGTCATAGTCCTTTTGGGGCGGCAAGATATTGCTCATTAAAACATCGCATCTTTCTTACGTAAAAAACTCCCAATGATTTCACGTTCAGTGAAATCATTGGGAGTCTTCCTAGCAAGTAAGCGTAAGAAAGGAGATAAAACTTCCTTAATTCTCAGATACTTTTTTATCACTTTCCGAAGCTGATTCATTTACTACTTCTTCATTCATTAAATATTCATCCGCTTGAATGTCATTATAGGCATTTACATCTGGAACGACCCCTTCGTTTACCTTTTCATTAGCCTGATGATTTGTTGAGTCAGGATTCCAAGAATTATCTACGCCTGATTTATTTCCTTGTTTTTGTGATTCCATATAAGAATTTACTTTCTCTTTTGTGCTATTAAACGCTTCCATTGCTTTGTCCCTGTTTTCTTTTTTCCTGAGGTATGCATATGCCCCAGCAGCAAGACCAGCCAACAATAATGATTTACTTTTACCCATTTCACTAACCTCCATTTATTTATATTATATTCCTATTATCTATACCCAATATGATATTACTCTACACTTTTGACTCTCTCACGCGTCATATAAACATGTGGGATACCGTCCTCATCAAATTCATCTGAAATAGTGTTAAAGCCAACAGAACGGTAAAATTTTTGCAAATGACTTTGTGCACAAATTTGAATAGTTTCAACATCCCACTGTTTTTCTATTTCTTCAATGGCTCTATTCATTAATTCTCGAGCTAGACCTTTCCCTCTTGCCTCCTCCTTCACAATTACTCTACCAATAGAGCTAAAGCTATATTTTTCTCCAGCGGGAATGATTCTACAGTAAGCTTCTATTTGATTGTCCGATACATACATTAAATGGATAGCTCCTTGATCATAATCGTCTATTTCTGGATAGGGACAGTTCTGCTCTACAACAAAAACTTCCACCCGTAATTTTAAGATGCTATATAATTCGTGTAGATCTAACTGATTAAATTGCTTAATTTGCCATCCCATTTATATGCCCCCTGAGTAAATGTATTTATTTTCTAGAATATCCTAATTACTTATAGAAGATTTCTATCTTTTTTGTTATGATAGCAAAAAGCTTGGAAGAGGTGATTTCCAGATGATTAGGCAAACAACATTACAAGATATTTCTATTGTCCAACAAATAGCAAGAGTAAGTCGGAATGCTACTTACAAGCATATTATTCCAGACTACGTTCAAGATATAATCTTAGAGAAGGCCTATTCTAGCATGATGCTCGCAAAACAATTGGAAAAATCTATTTTCCTCATGGCTGAATATAATAATAAACCCATAGGCTTTGCAAGCTTTACAAGAGTAGACGAAGATGGAGATGCAGAGCTTACTGCGATTTACATACTCCCTGAATACCAAAAGCTTGGTTTTGGAAAGCTGCTTATAGAGGCTGGTCTGTCTAAAATGACTAATGGGAAACAATTATTTGTATATATTGAAAGTGACAATCATAACGCTCGCTTATTCTGTGAAGAATTCGGCTTTGAACTTTTAGAAGAGTTTCATGAATACTTAGAAGACCATCCAATCTCTACTTCAAAATATGTATATTTATTAAAGACACCAGTCTTTTGACTGGTGTCTTATTTACATTATAAAGGCTGTGTTGGCGTATAATATTCTTCCTCTGGGCTTACAGGTGGTTTGCGAACAAAGCACATGATAGCTGCGATATATAAAAGAATAGAAGTTAAAGATAAAATTCCTGCAAACACTCCTGCTATGATGAACATTACTCCTGCAAGCTTCGGTTTCTTATTTTTCGATACAGAAACAACTCCGATAATATTAAGCACTAAACTAATTACTAATGTAGCGACCAACAGCCAACCCAATACAGTAAACATTTCGAAAAAGACACCCATAATATCTATCGTTTCCTGAGCCTCTATTTCAGACAATGTTGGATCATTATATATTTCTTGCTCAAATTCCGCTATGAAAGCCTCGTCTGTAAAGACACTGCTTCCACCGATAAGAAAAATCACCGTTAAAATAGTACCTAAAAATGTAAAAACTGCACTTACAATCCCTAAAGCTAACTCTCCAGTTCTCGACATATTTCTACCTCCAATATTTTATATTCTCTAATTCTACGGCATTATTGTGAAAAAGTTTCTATATTTTTGAGATTCCCTCCAAAAGTTTCATTAAACTTGTTTTAGTTTGTCACACTATGGGTAATTAGAAAGTATCAAACACTAAGAAAGGTTGATTGACATGGAAAAAAAGTTAATTTTTAACCAGTCTGATTTTATGTATACATTGGCAGGTGCTTCGGTATTAACAGGTATTTTGGTATTATTTACTTCTATGTAAGAATGTAAAGGGCAATCCACCCTCAAGGAGAGCGGATTGCCTTTTATCATGCTTTTATATCATTATATTCTTCAGATTTGTTAAATGTGTCTACCACATAAGAGCAAACAGGCTCCATTTTATAATTATTCTCTCTAGCAAACCCTGCAGCTGTGTCTAACAGTTTTTTTGCTACCCCTTGACCTCTTAGCTTAGGCGACACAAAGGTATGGTCCATGACCATCACATCACCCAGTAATGTCCAAGTAATCTCCCCTAGTCTTTCTCCATTTTCCATCACTTGATAAGCATAAACATCGTTCCCAAGCTCTTTATATTGAAATTCCATAATCCCACTCTCCTTTTTAGCATCTTATCATACTCATTTGTCAATTGACAACGGACGTAGCTTAGCCTCTATCTCCGGTCTTTGAGGCTCTAAAAATGGGGGCAAGGCAAGGGTCGTGCCCAAGCTTTCTAATCCCTCATCAGTGGCAAAACCAGGCTGATCCGTAGAGAGTTCAAATAATATACCATTGGGTTCTCTGAAATAGATCGCCTTAAAATAGTATCGGTCCACGAGTCCTGAGGTAGTAAAACCTTGCTCCAATAAAAGCTCATTCCATTTTGGGTAGTCATCTATAGAAGGAATTCTAAATGCTACGTGATGAACACTTCCTCTTCCAGGTCTTTCTCGTGGTAAATCGTTTCTCGTTTCCAGATGTATTTCTCCAGCAGGACCACCCTCACCAGTTGAATATACCAGTATTTCTGGTTGATTTTTCACCTCAGAAGCATAGCTTCCCACATATCGAAAGCCTAATACCTGTCTTAAAACGTTTTCAGTTGGCTCCGCATCAAGCAGTGTCAGTTTAACTGGGCCCAAACCAACTATGGCATATTCTAATGGTATATCTATGGTTTCCCAAGGTGTTCCATAAGGTATTCCCTTCCCGTTGTCTACCACTAACATTAACCTAGAGCCTTCAAAATCCTCAAATGTCAGAGTACTTCTATTAAACTTTTGTACTATTTCTCCATGAGGCACCTGTAACTGCTTAAAGCGTTCTTTCCAGAATCTTAGCGCTTCTTCACTTTTTACTCGAAAACCGGTCCCGCTAATACTAGATACTCCTGGGCGAGTCCTTCCAGCCATCGGGATATCAAAATAAGTCATGTCCGTCCCTGGAGTTCCTATTGCATCTGCATAAAAGAGATGATACGAAGAGGTATGATCTTGATTTACTGTTTTTTTCACCAACCGCATTCCTAAAATTTTTGTAAAGAAATCATGATTTTTCTCAGCATCAGCAGTAATGGCTGAAACATGATGGATTCCTGCAAGCTTCAAAGAAAGAACCCCCTTTTATCTTGAATTCGAGATATATACTCTACTGTATCAAATTTACTATCTATCTACAAGATTAAAGGTTTAGGTCCTTTCTAACTTATGTCTGTCTCTAGCATTTCATACATCCTCTACATATGATGAGATGACAGAACAGCCTAGTAATGGGGCTGAAAAGGAAGAAAGAGGCTGGGACAGAACCGAATTCTTAAGTGAAAGAGAATGGTACAAAACAATTTTTAAAGATTTGTTATACATTCTTTTTACCAGATTCTTATCAAGATTTATTTATTAGAAGTTACTATTAATGGTTCGGAACATCGTCGGTGACTCCTGCGGGAACAGCGCGAGGTTTTGGTTAAGGATGGAAAACTAAAAGCGTCACATCGTGTGACAACGTTTTCCTGACCAACGTCCTGTTGGCCTTCGAGCCGCGCCCGCGGAAAGCATCCGACGCAGTGAAGAACCACACATTTTAAAAGTAAGAAAGCACTTACGACTTCATCAAAAATATAAAATCGCAAGTGCTGTTCTATTGTTTTGTCCTAAGCTCTTTTCAACTGATTTTCTCTCATTTTAATACTAATTGAATATGGAACGGATGGAATCTATTAAATTTGTAAAAAAGTTTTTTACACTTTGCCAAAAGCCTTCATTATCTTTAAGGTCCTTCAGCTTCTCTTCAATCGTTTTACTCAAATCATTTAACTGATCTGACCATTTACTAAAATCGATATCTAACTGTCTGATACGATCCATTAGGTCAACTAATAGCTGTCTATCCTTTTCGGACAGCTCAATTTTTAAGTTAGACAGTTGCTCACTAACTATTTTTTCTACTTCTTCTCTGGAAACTGGGTTTTGCTCAGCAATTTGTTTTTTAATTTCCGTTAACAGCTCACTAACCTTTGCTTCTTCTATTCCAGCCTCCTCTGAAAGGATAGTAGCAACAGATAGCTCATCATTTGCTACATCCGTTCTCTCTGGATCCAATTCTCCTCCAGTTACCTCATATGCCTTATAAATACCCACTAAAGCAGAATGGCCTGTAACTGGTTTAGGAGCAGCAATCTCAACAACTGCGTCCTCTATACCTGCCGTCAACATCGCATTAGCATACATGTCAGTGCTAACCTCAGTAATATAGTCTGGTGTAACGATGTCTATCACTAGCCCTTTACCTGCTTCTTTACGAGTGATCTTCGCAGAGGAGAACATACGAGCAGAAGCATCCCCGTCTTGTAAATACTTTGCTAAATCTTGTCCTGTCACAATAATTTCCTGAACCTCAGAACTTTCATTAACTTTTAGACTATCTTTCACGCTTTTCTTTTCTGAATCACTTAAACTACCACCATATACGACAATTGGTGCACCAAATCTTTCATCAATAGCAGCTGCTTTCCCATCAGAATCGGCTAATGTGGTTACTGGCCCAATAAGGACGCCAACAAGAAGAGCCAACATTAACAATATGCTTGTCATTTTTTTCATTCCATGTAACCCCTTTCTATACGTTACAACCATTAGTACGTAAAAAGGAGTAAAAAGTTCCGAGACAACTATCCCTTCTTTTTACTCCATGTGAACTATTACATTTTCAAAGTTGTCCAGCCTTCACTTTGGGTAATTTTCCCTTCCTTCATAAGCTTACCAAGGGCTCTTTTAAAAGCAGCCTTACTCATAGAAAACATTTCTTGAATCTCCTCAGGGGTAGACTTATCAGTAAAAGGCATTTTCCCTCCGACATCTGTTAAGTATCTAAAAATTGTTTCCGCATCATCGCTTAAGCGTTCATGCTTTCTAGGAAGCATGGATCCATTTAAAGTTCCATCTTCTTTTGTATCGATGATACGGACAGTTACTTCTTGTCCTAGACGCGGCTCCTCTTCTCTCTCAGACTGATGAACAAAAATCCGATAATGCTCTGGAACACTTAACAAGAAAGTGCCTACTGGTAATAATCTGTATGGTCTAGCCACTAAATTCTGATTTAGGAGAGTAGCTGGTGCATCTATATACATTTCCTCTACTCGATCCTCTGTTACCAGTCGTCCAAATAGCTCGCCATTTTTATCCGTTCTGAGTGTCATATAAAGATGGTCACCTGTTTGGGGCCATAATTTTTTTATTTTCGGGAGGTCCTCCTCTTTTATTAACACTTCTCTTGAAGTACCAATATCAACATAAGCACCTTCACGTTCTGCCACTTTAATTACCCTAGCCCATCCATAGGTTCCTTTTCTAATATGGGGCAGTTGCGTAGTAGCAGCTATGTTCCCTCTCCTATCTACAAATAAAAAAACCTCTAAAAAATCACCTTCTTGCAGACCTTCCGGCGCCTCTGATGCGTTTAAAGGAATATCCTTACCTTCATATAAAAGAACCCACTTGGACCCTTCTTGACTTTGTACTGTCGCTTTAATAATCTCTCCTGATGCTAACTCTGCCACGATTACCGCTCTCCTTCTGACCAACCTCTTGTTTTCATCTAATTTACCTTACATCCGTTTCCGCTTTCACAGTATATGCTAATTTCCTTATAACCGATTCATCCGATTTATAAACAAGTAGAAAAACTCCCCTTAAGTTTAGGGGACCCTCTTGTCTTCCGCTTTATATGTATAGATTCCTCAGATCATCTATAGTAGCTTATATTTTATCCATCTACCATGAAATATGACAAAACTTCGCTACAGATTCTTACGAAGCTCTGATAATTTCTCTTGGAGAGAAGGATTTTCTTCTAATATAATTACTAAATCAGCTATGCGATCGATGGAATTCCAGCTTAAATGATGCTCAATTCCTTCTACATCTTCATAAATGTTTTCTTCCTCGACACCGATTAATCGAAGGAACGCTTCTAATAGCTCATGTCTTTTGACTAGCTTTTTCCCAAGCTTTAAACCTTTTTCAGTTAATGTTAATCCTCTATACTTTTCATAAATCAAAAAGCCGTCCTTATCCAATTTTTGAACCATTTTCGTTACTGAAGATGGTAGCACGGATAAAGCTTCCGCTATGTCAGACACACGAGCATAGCCCTTCTGCTCTATTAAGAGGTATATTTGTTCAATATGATCTTCCATGCTAGGTGTTGGCATTATAATCTTCCTTTCTTGCTTCTTTCTTCATTTTACTACATCAAAACAACTACCTCAAATAGAGCTATTATTCCCGTCCATGAATAGCCTATGATTCAACTTTTTCAGATGAATTTATAAAAGTACCTTAATAAAAAATAGGTCCAACTATAACAGTAGAAAAGCACTTACGATTTTAGATAATACTAAAAAATCGCAAGTGCTTTCTCCCAGCTTCAACATTGGTTCTCTTCTATATGAGACTACAAATTGCCCACTACTTAAGAAGTTTTATGTTAAGTAATTTGCAATTAAATCACCACTGGATACTCCCTCTATCATTGACGATGCGGGTATTTTCCCACAGTATGAATGGAATGGATAATACGTTTATTAATCCATTCTCTATTCTCATTTGTATTCATACGTTCGAATACAGCTCTTCTTCCTTTTTCCGTTGTCACGTAATGCCCTGGCATCGTATTTAGGCTAAGAGCTATAATATCATTTTCACATTGACTGCATTTACAAAAAGTTTGATATTCTGGTCCTCGCATTAAGACTCTTACAATCCCTTGAACGATTTCCTCCATTACATTAGTTAACAATTCAGCCTCTTCTTTCAATTATCTTCCCATGTTTAGTAACTTAGTTGTCAGGGTAACTTTATAATAATAGCACGTATAAAATTCTTTAAGAAGAAGGGAAGAGTAAAATGGGTAAAATTTTATGGACAGTCATTGTAATTTTAATCGTCCTATGGTTATTAGGGTTCTTATTAGACATAGGCGGAGGAATAATTCACACATTATTAATAATTGCTGGTATTATTTTTGTAATTCAACTAGTTACCGGCCGTCGATCACTCTGAAGTAGCTTTTGGAAGTTAGTGATACAGTAGAGTAAGTCAGAAAAAACATCATTTTCCGATAGGAAAATGATGTTTTTTTCTGTATAAGGGTTTGGAACAATCATCACTTATGAACCTGGTAATAATATAAAAGCTTTCTAAATTTCATATAACTTAATATCTTGTTTTCGCATAAATGCAAGTATCTCGTAGACTTTTCCCATCTGCAGATAGAGAATCATGGCGTAGTGTTCCCTCTAATTGAAAGGATAACCTTTCAGCAACTGACCTGCTTCTTACATTATCACTATCGCATCTTATTTCTACACGGTTAGCCTTCAATTCTTCAAATGCAAACCCTGTAATTCTTTCAACAGCCTCTGTCATATAGCCTTTTCCTTCAAATTTACTGTCAATCCAGTACCCTATTTCAAATTTACGTACAGTCCAGTCAATTCTATGAAGACCAGAGGAACCTACAAATTCACCCGTATCCTTCAAGTATAAATGAAGGCGCAAATCAGTCCTTGTAATAAAATCAGCTACAGCTTGGCGCAGATTTGTTACAGTTTGCTCCATAGATTGCTTCGTCTGCGCCCAAGGCATCCATTCCTTCAATGCTTCGTGGGAATTAACAATAGCTTTCCACACTTCCTCTGCATCTTCTACTCTAGGAGCTCTTATCACTAATCTTTCCGTTTCAAATATCTCCGGAAATTGATCTTCTCTTCCACTTTTTACGGGATGAACATAGAAATCATCGTCCCAATTTACAGGAGTAGATGTACCCTTCAAGAAATCTTCTCTCGTCATCCCATAGGTTACTGCATCATAATAAGAGTTTTCTTTGGGAGAGAACCAAGCCTGCCTTAGCTGAGCTTCTTTTACAAAGCCCGCTCTCTCAAACGTTTTTCTCATGGCAAAATTGTCCTGCCTTGTATGTCCTTCTAATCTTATCTTTTCCTCTGGTAACTGAAATACATACTCCGCAACTAGTTTTAAAGCAAGAGGGCCATAGCCTTGCCCTCTTTTTTCATCAGCTATCCGAAGATCGAAAAGGGGAATATCATCCTGCAAATCGTAAATCTTAACAATCCCGACCTTTTCCTGTTCTCCATTCTCCACCCAAAAGGTTTTTACCTCGTCCGATTGGTATCCACCTTCTTCAATAGTCTTTTCCACCAGTTCTCTAGCTGGATGGGAATTTCCATGATAAGGCCAAGTGTTTGTTGTTAAGAAATGGATTAGCAATTCTTGCTCCTCCATCGTCCATTCTGTCAGCTTCATTATTACCCCTCCGAACCTCTTACTTTTGTACTTTTAATAATCTTAATGAATTTAGTACTACTAGTAAAGTTGCTCCCATATCTGCAAAGATGGCAATCCATAAAGTTAACCACCCTGGGATAATTAAAAGCAGCGCTACAATCTTTAAACCTAATGCAAACATAATATTTTCTTTAATAATATGCAATGCTTTTCTACTTAATCGAATTGTGTAAGGAAGTTTTCCTAAATCATCTGCCATGAGAGCAATATCCGCTGTCTCCAAAGCAGCATCCGTTCCTGCTCCTCCCATCGCGATTCCGACTGATGCAGCAGCTAGTGCTGGAGCATCGTTCACACCATCCCCTACCATCGCCACAGCTCCAAATTTTTCTCTGAGCTGTTTAATAGCCGACAGCTTTTGCTCTGGCATTAGATTTGCCTCTACTTCTGTTACTCCTAATTTCTTCGCAATTGCATTAGCTGTACGTATATCGTCTCCAGTAAGCATTACTGTATGCTTAATACCAGCCTGCTCAAGGCTCTCTAAAATGTGATGACTAGATTCCCTTATTGGATCTGCAACTCCAATATAACCCTTATACTGACCGTCCATGGAAGCAAGCATGACGGTGTTGCCTTGCCGTTGTAATTCTTCTACAGTGAGGATTGTTTCCGAAGGTAGCTCGCAAAGAGTAGAAATCCAGCTCACACTTCCTATTGACCATCTCTGTCCCTCTACGGTTCCTTCTGCTCCTTTTCCAGTAACCGAGTGGAATTCCTCTACCTCCAGTCGATGTATCCCTTTTTTGGAAGCATATTGGACAATAGACTGTGCTAACGGATGCTGAGAATATGCTTCAATGGACATCACCTTTTGAATAAAGTCTGGAGAATTCTCTGCCTCTACAACCATTACCTCAGGATACCCCTTCGTTAAAGTACCTGTTTTATCAAAAGCAATCGCTTGTAGCCTACCTATTTCCTCTAAATAAGCGCCTCCCTTAATAAGCACTCCCTGCTTTGCCGCATTCCCTATCGCAGTAACTATCGCCACAGGGGTAGATACAACCAATGCACAAGGGCAGCCTACCACCAACACCGCAAGCCCTTGGTAAATCCAGTGCTGCCATTCTGCTCCAAATAATGGAGGAATGATTGCAACAAGGAAGGCGATGAAAATAATAAGAGGGGTATAATATTTTGCAAATTTATCTACAAACCTTTGGGAAGGAGCCTTTTCTGCCTGCGCCTCCTCTACCAGATGAATAATCTTAGCTATCGTAGTATCTTCTACTCGTTTTGTCACTTTGACTTCTAAAGATCCTTCTTCATTTAACGTTCCAGCAAAGACCTCTTCTCCAATCCCTTTAGACACCGGTACAGACTCTCCAGTGATAGAAGCCTGATTAACTGTAGAAAATCCCTTCACGACAATTCCATCCATAGCGATTTTCTGACCTGGCTTAACAACCAAGATGTCCTCTATCTGAATAAATTCGGTATCTAAATCCACCAGTTCACCGTTTCTTCGAACAGTTGCCACCTTAGGAGCAACATTTACCAAATCACTAATAGATTGACGAGCTTTATTTAGGGAATACGCCTCTAACGCTTCACTTACCGCGAATAAAAAGACAACTACCGCACCCTCACGCCATTCCCCTATTATCGCTGCACCTATAATAGCGATGGTCATAAGTGTTTTCATATCAAATTCAAACCTAATCAGATTGCTAAATCCAACCTTAAATAGTTCCGCACCACCTACAATGATAGAAAGAACGAATAACACAATAGCTGCAGGGTGGTCTTCTGCGTAAATAAAAGATGTTATCGTCCCAACTACAAGAAATAGAAAGGAGATTGTAGTTAAAACATTATGCTTTTGCTGAAAGAAAGGAGCCCTTTCTACCTTACGTTGATTTAGAGGCACTACCTTAATACCATCAAAGGCTCCAGCCTCTTCTATTTCTTCTATTGTGACATTACCTACAATAGAAACTTTAGAAGCCCCAAAGTTCACCAATGCATCCTTCACTTCTGGGAGCGCCTTTATATTTCTTTCAAATTTCATTGCACAATTTGCGCACGAAAGATTTTCCAGTCTATACTCTTTCTTCTCTGTCGTCTCCATTTTCTTCACCCTCTTCTATTGCATGCTCGTATGCAATCTTCACTAATTCATTTACATGATGGTCTGCTAAGGAATAGAAAATCTGCTTTCCTTTTCTTCTCGACTTCGCTAAAGATAAATCTCTTAAGAAACGAAGATGGTGAGAAGCAGTAGCTGTTGAAGAACCAATTATTTCACTTACATCACATACACATAGTTCCTCCTCTATTGTTAGGGCATAGGCTATCTTCAATCTCGTTTCATCTGCAAGCGCCTTAAATAACTGCGAGACTCTCGTTAGATTAGGTAGTTGCTTTTTTACCTCTTCACAAACAGTTTTATCGACAGTTGTAACCTCACACATATCCTTTGTATACACTTTTCCACCTCATTCAAATGATCATTTGATTGTACTTTCATTATATATTCAGTCTATTCTAAACACAATATATTCAAATAGGCATTTGATTGTTTTTTTCTTTTTCTTTTACCCAAAGGAAGGCTTGCTCTAATTTTTAGCACAAAAAAACCAAACAGTGAGTAGTTGGAAAATTCACTGTTTGGCGCAACAAATGGAGTATAACCGGATCTCCCCTGCTTCTTACTTATTCAATTCTGTTCCTTCTGTATTGCACTATATTCACTTAAGAAATCACGAATTACTCAGCGATTAACATTAATTCGTAGCTTTTCTCCAAGCTACCTTCGATATTAGTATTATGGTACTTTCCTTCTGCCCAGTCCGTCACTTGGTTATGGTACCATTTAGATTTTATATGACCACTTTGACCAGGACCTACGATATGATAAGCCTCCGATAAGTCAGATAAGTCTGCTACAAAACGCCAAGATGCCCCATGATCTACTCTTCCGTCTGCCCCAAAACCGGCAGCCTGTACCGTGATACCAGAACCGCCAATCGGCACTGGCTTCGGATTAAGAAAGTATGCTAGTAGTGGAGATGCACTAGAGATTGGATGATCGAAAGTTAATTGATGATAATCTCCCCACTTCCATTTTTCTTCTTTGCTACCATATTCACTTTTAATTTCTTCTACAGCCTGTTTGAAGGCCTGAGATACCCACAAGTCGACACCTCCGTATTCCTCTAGCCAAACACTGCTTTCTCCAGCGTAGCCTTTTCGCAACAGCTGATCCGTGAGATGGCTTTTTCCAGGAAGCATAGAATAAACATCCTCTGGCATATGCTCGGAGAACATCTCAACAGGAAGTGCTCTGATCCATTTATGAAAGACAAAAGGCGCTGCGGCGTCCTTATCGTCTACCTGGTTCCAATCAGAAAGCAATTGAATGATGGAATCGTACTCTTCTGCCGTATTTGATTTTTCTAAGGAACTAATCATCGATTCCAAGAATTCCCGAGCGTATAAATTCGTTTGATCCATTTGAAGCTCCATCATATCCTCTTTTGTAAGTGAATCATTGTCTTCAAGTACTTCCGCAATTCGCTCGTATCGATAAGATTGTGCCCAGAAATCAGTTATATGATAAGTGTATGTCTCATCAACCACCTGGTTATTTGCTGTTGCAACAAATCCTTCCTCAGGATTAATTGTCATAGGAAGCTCTGCATAGGGTATATAGCCAATCCACTCATATTCATCACTATCTCCAGGAACAGGAATTTGACCTTCCCCTGTTTTCCGAATTGGTATTCTTCCATTAGCCTTGTATGCAATAGTGCCATCCTTGGAAGCAAACACAAAATTTTGTGCAGGAGCATGAAAATCCTCTAGAGCTTTTTCAAACTCTTCCCAGTTAGTAGACTTGTTCATCTTTAAGATAGCCTGAAGCTCCAATGTCGGCTCTAAAGCAGTCCATTGCATGGAGAACAGGGCAGGAGCCTCTTCATTCTTAAACATTACGTCGGAAATTATTGGACCATGTCGAGTATCTAGCACTTCAAGTGGCACCGGGTCACTATCCTTTACATTAATTTCGTAATGACGAACCTCCGCCTGTTCCCATTCTCCTTCGTATAAAAATTGGGTTCTATCTTCAGGGTTCGGTGTCTCTATATAAAGGTCTTGAACATCTGGCCCAACATTTGTCACTCCCCAAGCAATTTCTTCGTTATGCCCTAAAATGATTCCTGGTATTCCTGCAAAAATTACGCCACTTACATTCTGACTCGGTGACTGTAAATGCATTTGATACCAAATAGATGGGGTGCTTAAGCCTAAATGAGGATCATCAGCCAGTAAAGGCAACCCACTTTCTGTTTTTTCTCCACTTACAACCCAGTTGTTACTTCCATTGAATTCATTTGGCAATACACTGGGGTCGAAGGCTCCACTCACCTGAACCGGGTTATTTAAATTGGCCTCTATTATCGCCGGAGAATTCTCTGGGTAAGTAATAAATAGCTCTTTCGCCTTTTCTTCACCAAACTCATTTAAAGCCCAATGTCTAATAGCAAGGCTTGACCAGTTACCACCTAAATCATAAGCCATATACTTCCCAATCGTCAGTGAATCAATTGGCGTCCATTCTGTTGGCTCATATTCCAATAGGCTAAACTCATAACTAAGTTTTTTTTCCTTTTTAGCAAAATCAATAAAAGCGTTAACTCCTTCTGCATACCACTTCAACACGTTTTTTGCTTCTTCTCCATAACCTTCATATGATTTTTCAGCTGCATCTCTCAACCCAAAGGTAATAAAAAATTTATCTGTACTAAGAGCAGATTCTCCCACAACCTCTGATAATTGACCACTCGCTTGTCGTCGGGCTAAATCCATCTGAAAAAGTCTATCCTGTGCTTGCACAAAACCCTGTGCTCTATATAAATCTGCATCTGAATTTGCTTTAATATGTGGAACCCCATAATCATCCCTTGTGACGCTTACATCTTCTTCTAAGCCAGTAAACACTATTTCTCCCTCTATTATCGGCTTGGTATTGGATAAGAAAATATGTAAGCCCATAACCACTAAAGCAATTACTAGCAAAAAGCCTCCCACCGTCCAACCGATTATCTTCCATCTTCTTTTTTTCACCTCAGTAACTCCCCTTTCTTCTCCCAAAGAAGACTTCGACACAACATATCCTTTTCCTTCCACCTCAGTGGCCAACATATAAAAAAAAACCTATGGATACAAGTGTATTCATAGGTCCATCACATTATTATTTCTTGTCTTCTCCAACAATTTTCACTTCAAGCTCTAGTTCTACTCCGAAGTTTTCTTTTACTTTTTCCTGCACCATCTTAATAGTGTTTATATAATCAGTAGCAGTAGCATTATTTTTATTTACGATAAATCCGGCATGCTTCGTAGAAACCTCCGCGCCGCCATATCCTTTCCCCTGTAAATCACTATCCTGTATTAGCTTCCCAGCAAAATAGCCAGGGGGTCTTTTGAATACACTACCTGCAGAGGGAAATTCAAGTGGTTGCTTAGACTCTCTTTGGAAAGTAAGGTCATCCATTTTTGCTTTAATTTCTTCTGGATTTCCAGGCGTTAACTCAAACTCAGCTGATAATACAAAATATCCATTTTTTGAAATAACACTTTTCCGATAGTTCAATTCTAATTCATCCTTGGAAAGTACCAGCTTATCACCTGCTGGAGTCAGCACCGTGCAAGTATGGATTACGTCTTTCACCTCTCCGCCATATGCTCCAGCATTCATGGCCATCGCACCACCAACTGATCCTGGAATACCACAGGCAAATTCTAATCCAGTAAGCGATGCCTTTGCTGCCGCTCTAGAGACATGGATGATATCCGCACCACTTTCTGCAAACACCCGATTCCCTTCCACTTCTATACGATTCAAATTCTTTAGGCAAAGTACAATCCCTCTCACTCCGCCATCTCTCACTACCATATTTGAACCATTCCCTAAAAGCAGTAAGGGAATTTCATTTTGGGAAGCATATTGAACAACAATAGCAACTTCTTCTTCAGTCTCAGGGGTAACAAATAAATCTGCCATGCCACCCATCTTTGTCATTGTGTGAATATTTAATAGTTCATCTACTTTTACGTTTTTCTCATCTAACTGTGTCGTTAAATCACTAAACCATTTTTGTTTACTCAAAAAAGACAATCCTTTCTTCGTTAACGTGTTACCTTACATAGTATGCGGTCTTCTATCATTTTTTTCAAGGTCATTCCTATAGCCATTTTTTAGACCATAATTCAATACTCATAACCACGTCTTTAAGAGCATAGCCTTTATCTGTCAAGTTATATTCAACCCGTATGGGCACCTCTGAATAGACCTTTCGATCGACTATCCCCTCTTTCTCCAACTCTTTTAGTCGTTCTGATAAAAGCCTACCACTTATCGGAAGGGATGATTCTATTTCATTAAATCTTTTTGCACCATCTAACAATTGATAAACAATTAAAGCTGTCCATCTTTTGCCAATCAACTCCATCGCTTTTGAAAGACGGGGACATAACGGCATTTCCTTCATATACATTCACCTCTATGAGCGCTATTATAGCCCTTTTTAACAACTTTTGCAAAATAGAGTAATTTAATTACTTGACGTAATTACATTATTATTTTATAGTTACTTACATAAAGTAACTTATAAGTTGTTTAATATCTTGAAATCAAACATACTTGCTCCAAGATGATATTCAACTATACTTTTAAAAAACAGCTATTAGGGGGAAATAAACATGTCAAAGTATAATTTAGATGCAGCACACTCAAGTATTGATTTTTCAGTAAAGCACATGATGGTATCAAAAGTGAAAGGTAGCTTTACTAGCTTTACAGCAGAATTAGATGGTGCAGCAGATGATTTAAAAGGGGCAGCAATTAGTTTCAACATTGATGTGAACTCGATTACTACTAATAATGAAGATCGCGATAACCATTTACGCTCTGAAGATTTCTTTGATACAGCTAACTTTCCAAGTATTCATTTTGTAGCTACCTCTATTGAATCTACAGATGTTGGAGAATATGCTGTAACTGGTGATTTAACTATTAAAGACGTAACGAAACCTGTTACCTTTGAAGTAGAATATGGTGGAAAAGGAAAAAATCCTTGGGGTCAAGAAGTCGTTGCTTTTTCCGCTAAAGCGAAAATAAATCGAAAAGATTTTGGCTTAGTTTGGAACCAAGCATTGGAAACTGGTGGAGTGCTTGTTGGAGAAGATATCAAAATTAATGTAGAGCTTGAATTAAACCCGGCTTAATATAAGCTGCTGAAGTTGAGGCTGAGACTATAAATTGAATGAGAAGCACTTATGATACTTTTAAAATCATAAGTGCTTTCTTATTTTTGAAGTCTCGGTTCTCCGCTGTGTCGGACGCTTGGTGTGGAGGCCAACAGGATGTTGGTCAGGAAAACGTTGTCACACGATGTGACGTTCTTAGTTTTCCCTCCCCTAGGTAAGCAAGCACCAAATATATGCTTATATAAAGGACATAATCCATGAACAGAACACTCGGTCTTGTTCCACCTTTTAGCCACGGAATTACATTAATTGGAACCAAGTCACCCTTACATTTTCCAATTTGAAACTATTATTGGATTTTTTCGTATATAATAGAAAGAAATAAGGAATGGGGTGTTGTATTGGAATTTGACGATATTTTCGCTCTCTTTATCGGGCTAGTTGGAGTAGTTATGGTTTTCTCTATACCTCTTTCAGCTATTTGGACTACTCATTTAAGAAAGTCCCAAAAAATGAAGAGCGAATACTTAAAAGAGCAGATGGAGTTAGAAAAACTAAAGTATAATAACTTTCTCCTAGAAACAGAAAAGTTACGCTTAGAGCTACAAAATAAACAGACAGATTTATTAGAGACAACAAACGACCCTGTTTTAATGGAATTACGGAAGGGTACACCTATTGAAGCGAAAAATACGTCCTCTATGTAATCGTGCTAAGTTTTTCCTTTGCACGATTCTTTTTGTGTGTGGATTAAGGACAGGAGGTTTATATGGAAGGTTCTACTAAAGGTTTTTTCATTTTGCTAAAAGGGCTTCGCTGGCCAATAAAGATTACTATTTTCGCCATTGCCTTGTCCCTCATTAGCACAATCATTAGTTTGATAGTTCCACTAATAACAAGCGATTTAGTGGATCAACTTACATCATCCGGCTTTCACTGGAAGATGATGGCGATCTTACTAAGCGTTTTTCTTCTACAGGCAGTAACTGGTGGAGTTTCTTACTATCTACTTTCCTATATAGGCGAGTCCATCGTGGCAGACCTTCGTCGTAAGCTGTGGGGAAAGGTTCTACATTTACCAGTATCCTATTATGACCAGAACGAGAGTGGAGAAACCATGAGCCGCATCACTCAGGACACTACTACCCTAAAATCACTTATTACTGATCATTTAGTTAACTTCGTAACCGGAATCATTACCATCGTCGGATCAGTATTTATCTTATTTTTCATTGACTGGAAAATGACGCTCATCATGCTAATAAGCGTCCCGGTTAGTATAGCCATTATGATGCCTCTAGGGACCATTATGCACAAAGTGGCGAAAGCTACACAAAAGGAAATGGCAGGGTTTTCTGGTCTTCTTGGGAGAGTTTTAACCGAAATCAGACTTGTTAAGTCTTACCGAGCAGAGCCTACCGAAATGGATGGTGGAGATAAAGCAATTACAAACCTCTACCATTACGGTTTAAAGGAAGCAAAGATACAAGCTATCATTTCACCATTTATGACCTTAATGATGATGGGAATTTTAGTTCTCATATTGGGCTATGGTGGATTACAGGTCTCAAACGGTAATCTCTCAGCAGGTGAATTAGTTGCTATTATCTTTTATCTTGTACAAATTATTTTTCCCTTCGCACAAATGGCCACTTTTTTCACTTCGTTCCAGAAAGCCGTAGGTGCAACTGATCGAATACAAGAAATCTTTAAAATGGATAGTGAACATTCGGTGAGTAACAATACCCTATCGCTCGAGGATGGTACGGTATGTTTTAAGGATGTTTATTTTTCTTATGATAACGAGAAGTATATTTTAAGCGGTATTTCGTTTGAGGCAAGACCAGGAACGGTGACCGCTTTTGTTGGTCCTAGCGGCGGTGGAAAAACGACCATTTTCTCTCTTTTAGAACGCTTCTATGAGCCTAATAAAGGAAGGATATTGTTTAATGATGTACCTATTTCTGAAGTACCTCTTGAAGCTTGGCGTTCTAAGATAGGCTATGTATCACAAGAAAGCCCTTTGATGAGCGGTACGATTCTTTCCAATATTACTTATGGAATGAAAGAGAAACCTGCAATGGAGCAAATTAAAGCAGCAGCTCGAGCAGCAAATGCAGAACATTTTATAGAAGAGCTCCCAGAAAAGTATGATACGTTAGTTGGCGAAAGAGGAATGAAGCTATCCGGGGGGCAAAGACAGCGGATTGCCATCGCCAGAGCCCTCTTACACAATCCGAAGATTTTATTATTAGACGAAGCTACCTCCAATCTAGACAGCGGTTCGGAAAGCCTTGTACAAGAAGCTTTAGATCGACTAATGGAAGGTCGTACCACCCTAATCATTGCTCACAGACTTGCTACGATTATTCATGCTGATAATATCTTCTTTATAGAGAAAGGAAAAATAACCGGAGCCGGATCTCACCATGAATTAATAAATACACATGATCTATATAAGGAATTCACACAAGGACAAGGACTTTCCTAATTACTCTGTAACTTTCCAGGGGCTTAGACAGTCCAATTTATCAAAAGATTCAATGGGGAGACAAAATTTAGAGGAACTTTCATAGAGCTAAGCGTAAATTTAGATATAAATACTCAAAAAATTTTCTGATACTATAACTTTTGTATGTAGCTCCATTCGACATTTTCTTCTCTATTTTTACAATCCAGCTTCTCACGAAAATGTTTTATGAAAAAAAGCACACTAATATTACATTTTTTTCTAATATTGAAAGTTATTATAGAGGAAAGTACTATGCTAAATTCTGCTTTTTTTGAAGGTTTTTAAACACTACTTTTTTATTGCATGAATAATATGGTATTTTCCTTTATTTATGCTATCTTATTAATAGTGTTGGATTTTGTTTTCCTTTTTGAATCCTAACTCGAGGGGGTTTAAACTAGGTGAATATAGGGCAGCTTATAAAGTTAGAGAGACAAAGACAAGGCATGAAACAAGAGGTTTTAGCTTCTGGAATCTGCGTTCCCTCCTATTTGAGTAGAATAGAAAACGGGTTAGTGATCCCTAGCGATGATATTCAACAACATCTACTAAAGAAATTAAATATACCTCTTGGTGAACTTAATAATGAACTAAGTGAAGAACATATGAACCATTTCAAGTCTTCCTTTAAAATTGTAATAAATTCCAGAGACAAAGAGAAAGCAGAACAGTTATATAACGAAATAACAACCTATATAAAAGAACATCCAATGGAGCCTAATAGACTAACCCTTCTATTAATGGAAACTAGACTAATGTTAATGCTTCCATCCCATATAAAAGATGTCCAATCAAATATAACAATTCTTGAAGAATTTACAAAAGAAATGAATACCGAGCAGTTATTTTATCTCCATACAATTCGAGGAATCTTAGCTTATATAAATAATCAGTTTAGAAACGCATCAGAAATTTTTAATGACGTCTTTACGCTGATTAAAAGTTATCGTATGGAAGACTGGGAAATGGCAGAACTTTATTACATTTCAAGTCTGTCGTTATTGTCTGAATCTCGTTATATGCTTGCAATTGATTATGTCAAATCTGCTTTATCTTACTTCAATCAAGAAATTCTAATAGAACGTTCAATAGAGTGTCTTATTATTTTGGGAATTGCACAGAAGGATAATGGAGTTCTATTAGAAGCTATTGCTACTTATAAAAAGGCTAAAGAAATTAGTTCTAAAATCGAGTCCTCTCGATTTCTTGGAATGATTGAACATAATTTAGGCAAAACTTACTCTTTGTTAAAAGATAAAGAAAAAGCTTTATATCACTACCAAAAAAGTCTGACGGTTAAAAAGTCAGCGAGTGATATTATGATAACTATCTTTTCCCTTTTGTTTGAATATCATAAATACAAAGATTATGATAATGCGAAAGTTTGGTTAGAGAAAGGCTTAGATTTATTAGATCAACTACCTGAAAAGCAGAGAATCTTCTACTCACATCACTTTGTAATGTATAAATCAATACTGTTTAATGAAAAAAATGTTATTCCCACTTTCAAAAAGATAATAGAATATTTTGAAAGTGTTCAAGAATATAAGTATTGTTCTATCTATTGCCATATATTAGGCAAGAAATTAGCTTCAGAAAAGCAGTACAAACAAGCAACCATTTTTTATGAACAAGGTTTTATGTATTATCTAAAACAATCAAAAGTATCTACATGGGAGGAATTATTATGAAAAAATTATTTATTGGAGTTTTATGTGTACTAGGACTATTTGCTATCAGTACTTCTTTTAACAACGAAATAGCTTTTAATGAAAAACCAGCTATCACTTCTATCGGATATCCTGGGCAACTTTAATAATAATCCCGTTACTTCTTGGCAGTTAATCAAGATAAGTAACGGGAAATTTTCGTAACGAAATTGCAGACCAGACTTTTTGACCCTCGGCTTTCCCTATAGGAATTGCCGAGGGTTCTGTTTAATACGGGACTAATTTAATGGTATTTCCCCACTCGTAGTCCTTTCCGCAGGGGTACTTTAAATTTGTAGTTTTCGTTTATTCTGGCCCTTGAAATTTCACAACGCGAGTTAACAATATAAAAAACACATACGCAAAAAAACTTTTCAGGTATGTGTTTCTAAATTTTATATTCTTTTATTGCTTAAATTTAATATTTTGCTTCTCCATTTCTACCAAACTCTAAATTTGTAATAAAAACGGTTCCTCTAACCTATCTTACGTTGATCCAGACAAACCTCTTCATCCAATATAATGTGATGGCTATACACTTCTACAAATTCTAAAGATTCTTCTATATCATCTACTAATTCAAAGACATCCAAAATCATAACCAAACGAATGACGGTTTTTTCTCCTAACGCATTCGTATAGGCAATATCTTTAAAATGTTCCTTTACCATACGTTCTACATCTTCCAGCCTTGGAGCACGAATAATATTAATGGTTTCTTCAAAGGTTTTACTAGGCATAGAGTCGGGTGATGAAATATGTTGAAACAAAAGCTTTACTGAAAATGTCTTCACCAATACGTTCACCTCTTTCTTTCTATTTCCTACTTTAATTATTGATGATATTAGGTAGAAAAGCTATCCTTTTAAGTTGCGAAAGTCTATATAGAAAAAGACACTTAATCAAGAAAAAACAAAGTTACTTTCATCTCATCATAATCCTCTATTCATAAATAATTAGAACTATTTTCAAAAAACGTATTTTATTGATAAAAATAAAAAGGATGTCCCATAAGCAGCAAACTTATGGGACACCCCCTCTTATCTTTTAAATTGACTTTCATAGAGGTCTGAGTAAAATCCTCTTTTATTTAACAACTCCGTGTGTGTTCCCGATTCAATAAGCTTCCCTTGATGGATCACTAGTATGCGATCGGCATTTTCTACGGTCTTTAGACGATGTGCAATCACGAAACTTGTACGTCCTTCCGTCAGTCGGTTCAAGCCCTTTTGAATCTCAACCTCCGTTCTTGTATCTATACTGGAGGTTGCTTCATCCAATATTAAAATGTCTGAGTCTGCTAGAATTCCTCGAGCGATTGCTATTAGCTGCCTCTGCCCCTGCGAAAGACTTGCCCCTCCAGAGGTGATGAGAGTGTTATATTTCTCTGGGAGATGCTTAATAAAATCATGAGCAGAAGCTGTCTTAGCAGCAGCAATTACTTCCTCATCTGTTGCATCCAATCTTCCATATCGGATATTCTCTAATATCGTTCCTGAAAACAAAAAAGTATCCTGTAGTACAATACCGATTCTCTCTCGAAGTTTGCTAATCTGAAAATCTTTTATATCTATTCCATCTATTTTAATGGAACCTGCATGAATGTCATAAAACCTCATCAATAGATTAATAATAGTCGTTTTACCTGAACCAGTTGGTCCAACGAGGGCAATCTTCTCTCCTGCATAGGCATGAAAACTAATATTCGTAAGGATTGGTACCCCCTCTTCATAAGAGAAACTAACATTTGAGAACTCCACGTCTCCCTTTATAGCGGGAACAGGGAGAGCCTCTTTTTTGTCCTGCATGTCTGGCTCTTCATCCATAATTTCAAACACTCGCTCTGCTCCAGCAATAGCTGATTGGAATGTATTTAACAAATTGGAAAGCTGATTGATTGGTCGATAAAATTGACGGGAATAAGTAACAAAGGCTGCAATAATGCCGACTGTCGCAAGATCATTAACTGCAAGCAGTGCACCAATCCCTATAATGAATGCCAATCCTAAATTGTTAATAAAGTTATTAATTGGTCCCAAAAAGCCAGATACAGTATCAGCCGCCATTGCTGAGTGTCTTAAACGTTCATTTACCAAAGAGAAGCGTTGAAAAGTATCATTTTCTTTCCCAAAAAGTGTAACTATCTCATTGCCAGATATCGATTCTTCAATAAAGCCATTTAACTCTCCCAAATCACGCTGTCTCTTTATAAAATTGCTACTGCTATATTTTATAATTTTCTTTGTTGTAAAAATCACTAATGGAATGATGAGCAGTGCCACGATTGCAAGCATCCAATTCAAGGCAAACATTGCGATAGCAACTCCCACTACCATTAGAACAGACGAGAAGATTTGTATGATGCTTTGACTAAGTGCACTATTTAGGCTTTCTATATCATTTGTTACCCGACTCATTAAATCCCCATTAGAGCGCTTATCAAAAAATCGAAGAGAAAGTGATTGAAACTTATTAAATATATCTTTTCGAAGGTTTTTAATCGTGTTCAAGGACACCTTCACCATGAGATAATTTTGCAGCCAGGTAAATAGAGCAGCTGCTGTGTAAATTCCCGCTAATACTATTAAAAATCGCAAAGTGCCATCCAAATCTTTCGGGATAATAAACTCATCCGTAATATAACCAATTAAAAAGGGTCCTAATAAGTTTAACAAGGTGGAATTAATAACAAAAAAGATAGTAAGGATCATTGCAACCTTTTGCTTCTCCATATACCTCCAGATTCTAAGGACAGTACCCTTTCTATCCTTTGCTTTTACCACAGGACCTCCGAATCCTCTTGGTCCCCTTGCTCTACTAATTGCATCACTGCCTGTGTTTGTAGAGGGCTTATTCATCACCTTCACCCCCCTTTCCAATTTGTGTTTCATATATTCCTCGGTAAACTGCACTTTTCTCTAAAAGCTCCTCATGTGTTCCTTGAGCTACCAGTCTACCGTCATCAATTACTAGAATTTTGTCTGCGTCCTTAATGGAAGAAATCTTTGAAGAGATGATGATTACGGTTACTTCTTCTTGGTTGTTTAAGACTTGCTGTACAGTTGCTTCTGAAAGGGCATCAATAGCAGAAGTAGAATCATCTAATACCAATATTCTTGGCTTCCGGATGAACGCTCTTGCCATTGACAAGCGTTGTTTTTGACCACCCGATAAGTTTGTAGCCCCCTGCATGAGCGTGTAATCATACCCATTTTCTAAGCGGTCAACAAACTCTTTTGCAGCTGCAGATGAGATTGCTTGTTCTATATCGGAGTCAGTAGCATTTTCTTTTCCATATTGTAAATTTTCTTTTATAGAGCCAGAAAATAAGGTTGCCTTTTGAGGAACAAAGCCAATAGCCTCTCTAAGAGTTGGAAGATTATAGTCTTTAATGTTTATACCATCTATCAAGACATTCCCCTGGTCGGGATCATATAATCGAGGAAGGAGCTTTACCAAGGTCGACTTTCCACTACCAGTCGGGCCAATAATTCCAACCTTCTGGCCTGCTTCAATTTGGAAGGATATATCCTTCAACACGTATTCTCCATTTTGACTATAACTAAATGAAACATCTTGAAACTCGATAGAGCCTTTTATAGCTGTATAATCATCGCTTCCTCCCTGAATATCACTCGTCGTCTCTAGCACCTGGCTAATTCTTGCTGCAGAGGCAAATGACTTGGTTATTTGCATAAGGACATGGATGCTTGTCATGAGTCCATTCATGATAATATTAAGATAGTTTATGAAAGCTAGAATAACTCCTACTTGCAAAAGCCCATCATCTACTTTTATTGCCCCAAGCCACATCCCCGCTACTACTCCAATATTTACTACAAACATAACAATAGGAGAAAGAGTTAGGATCACCTGCTCAGCCACTAGATTACGCTTCATTAAGGAATCGTTTATTTCTTCAAATGTATCTATTTCATATTTGCTACGATTAAAGGCTTTAATTACTCTTATACCCGAGAATGTTTCTTGGAGCTTGGTGTTTACTCGGTCCATCGCCTTTTGTACCTTCCCAAATAACTTTCCAGATTTCGCTGAAAAATAGTAGACAAGCACAATCAGTATTGGGATAGCGATAAGTAAAACAGGAAACAGCTCAGGAGCGGTAATCCAAACAATGACCACTGCACCGATAAATAACAAAGGCCCCCGCACGAAGACTCTTAGAGTCATCATTAAAGCCTGTTGAACAGAGGTAATATCATTCGTCACGATTGTAATGAGCTTCCCAATTCCAATAGAGTCTAAATTTCTATTCGAAAGATGTTGTGTCTTTTGAAATATATCCTTTCTTAAATCAGCTGAAAAATGTATGGCTGCTCTCGCACTAAAAATAGTACTCCCTGCTCCTCCAAGTAAGCCAATAAAGGCTGTAATCAGCATAAGAATACCGAGCTTTATCACATATGCCGAATCGTTATTTGCAATTCCATCGTCAATGATATGAGACATAATGGTAGGCTGCAGAAGATCCATTGCCACCTCGACACACATAAGCAGAGGACCTAATAAGGCAAATAACGTATATGGCTTTAAATAAGAAATTAATTTACCAAACGATTTCAAAACTTCCCACTCCTAACTTTCTCATTTTACCAGTGTATACATCCGTATACACTTAGTCAATATCTGAAGCTAGGAGAAGCAAAGAAAAGCAATAGCGACTGGTCTGTACTGACAAGCATTTATAAAATAACTCCTTTGACTTTAAACTTAAGTCATACCTAAAAAGAGAGCCTCCTATTTATAAGGCTCCCTTTACGATTAGTTTAATTTTTCTAACGGTTCAAAAGCCGGTCCTTCTAACACGTCTCCTGTATAAGAAAATCTTGAACCATGACATGGGCAATCCCATGATGTTTCTGCATGGTTAAATGCAACATCACAGCCCATATGTGTACAGACCGGTTTCACCAGATAAACCTTGCCCGACTCATCTTTGTACGCGCCTACCTTCTTACCCTCTACTTTTACAATATCACCCGTACCTGCCTTTAAATCATCAAGCGTTAAATCTACTTTTTCTGTTTTCCCTTTGATAAATTCCTTCGCTACGCTTGCATTTGTAACTGTAAAAGAGGAAATATCCTCTTTTTTAAGCTTAGAACGAGTTGGAGAGTATAATTCAGCATAAGGATTTTCTTTGCCTAAAACGTTATCAGCCATAATACGCGCTGCCACAGTGCTGTTTGTCATTCCCCATTTAGCATATCCTGTAGCAACTAGCACATCCTCGTTTCCAGATGTCATTGGACCGACATATGGTAATTGATCTAACGTCACTAAATCTTGAGCAGACCAGCGATAGTCAAATGCTTCTATATTAAATTGCTCTCGGCCATACATTGCAAGCTTTTCGTAATTTTCTATAGTGTCTCCGTCGTACCTTCCAGTAATATGCCCTTCCCCGCCTATCAAAAGATAACGAGTACCATCAGGACCTAGTGCATTCCGTAGTGATCTAGTCGGTTTTTCGGCGTTTATATACATTCCCTTTGGATCATTTTCACGAGCCTTTGCTGCCACGATATAAGAGCGTTCAGGATGCATTCTTGCAAAATATAAGCCATCACCGTCATTAAAAGGGAAATGACTGCAAACGAGAATCTTTTTGGCTTTTATTTTTTTCCCGTCCATCATCTCCACTATAGAACCGGAAGAGACTGTTTTTGCTCTTGATTGCTCGAAAAATTGTACACCCTTTTCCACTGATTTTTGAATTAGCACCTTCAAGTACTCCAAAGGATGAAACTGTCCTTGATTCTCCATCTTTAACGCTGACTTTACCGGAAAAGGAAGCTCTGTTTGCTTTGTCAGGCTAGAAGACTTAATCCCTAAAGCTTGATAGGCTTCCATCTCCTTCTCTAATGTATCCATGCCGTCTTCTGTTTCAGCAAATATATAAGCATCCGCTTTTTCATATCCACAATTAATATTGTGCTGGGAAACTAACAACTCGATAAAATTTTTAGCATCCATATTAGCTTCATAATATAGCTTTGCTTTTTCCTCTCCAAAGGTAGAAATTAGTTTTTGATAAATAGAGCCATGCTGGGCAGTCACCTTTGCTGTAGTAAAGGCTGTCGTTCCAGTAAACATATTTCTCCCCTCTATAACTACTACCTTTAAGCCACTATTTCTTAAAAGATAGGCAGCGGTCACACCTGTTAAACCTGCCCCTACAATGACTACATCTGTTTCTATATCATCAGGTAATGAGGAAAAGGAAGGTATTTCGTTTATTTCTCTCCAGTAGGATTTCGATTCACTTGGTAGTATATTTTTTTCAGTCATATAATTTCCTCCTTAGATAATAGTAGTGTCTATCTGAAAGCGAAACTTTATTCAAAATGATGCGTATATTTTGTTAAGAGAGGGGGTAATTAAATTGGATATGTTCTATGCATTTGATCTTATGAGCATTATTTTTCCAATATTTTTTGTTATCATACTCGGTTTTATTATTTTTATCGCTGTAAAAGGAATGCAGGAATGGGGGAAAAACAATAACTCTCCTAGATTATCTGTACCCTCACAAGTGGTCACTAAACGCACTGAGACTAGTGGTGGGTCAGGGGATTCTTCTGCTTCTACTACCTACTATGTTACATTTGAGTTTGAAAGCGGGGATCGTTCGGGGTTTAGAGTACGTGGACAAGAGTATGGGATGCTGGCTGATAATGACCTAGGTATTTTAACTTCCCAGGGAACTAGATATCTTTCGTTTGAGAGAAAATAATGAAGAGTACACAAGCACATTCCTTCTCTATAAAACAAAAGAAAAGACTGGCCAGAAAGCAAAACTTGCTTCTAGACCAGTCTTCTCTTTTCTTATCTATCTTCCTCTTCCCAGCACTCTGTGTTTTTCAAGCCTGGAATATTTTTCGCATAGAAAACAGGGTCTTTCCCTCTTTTTCTTTGTTCAGTGAAATCATCCAATACCTTAAAGGCTATTTTGCCTAGTAGTACTATTACGATTATATTCAAGATAGCCATTAGACCCATGAATAAATCTGCAAGAGTCCAAACTAAGCTTACTTTAGCAAGAGCTCCAAACATAACCATGACAAGCACAATTACACGATAAGCATTCAACCAGCTTTTGCTTGCATTCATAAATTCTATGTTTGTTTCCCCGTAATAGTAATTTCCAATTACTGAGCTAAATGCAAAGAAAAGAATAGCAATCGCTACAAAATAAACTGCCCAATCTCCTACATGAACCGCAAGAGAGTTTTGAGTTAAGATTATCCCATCAGCTTCTCCCGTATTATATAGACCCGCTAGTATAATAATAAACGCTGTAGCTGAACAAATAATTATCGTATCAAAGAACACTCCTAAGCTTTGTACCAAGCCTTGCTTTGCTGGATGTGAGACACTTGCCACAGCCGCAGCATTTGGCACACTACCCATCCCAGCCTCATTGGAGAATAAACCTCGTCTTACTCCTTGCATGATTGCCACACCAATTGCTCCACCAGCAGCCTCCTGTAATCCAAACGCCTCGGTAACAATCAGCTTAAACACTGCAGGAATCTCCGAGATATTTGTTATTATTACAAATATCGCAATCGCAATATAAAAAACTGCCATAACTGGTACCACTACTTGTGTTACTTTGACAATTCTATGTACTCCACCAAAAATAATAATGGCAGTCAAAATGACAAGAGCAATACCTATTACATAGGTTGGAATATCAAAAACATCGCCTACTGAGGTTGCAATAGTATTTGATTGAACTGCATTGAATATAAATCCAAAGCATAAAACAAGTAAAATACTAAATACGATACCCAATTTTCTGTTTCCAAGAGCCTTCTCCATATAGTAAGCCGGACCACCTCGGAAATCTTCTCCATCTCTTACTTTATAAACTTGTGCTAGTGTACTTTCAATAAAAGCAGTAGCCATCCCTATTAGAGCGATAAGCCACATCCAAAATACGGCTCCTGGACCACCTACACCAATGGCAAGGGCTACACCTGTGATATTTCCAGTACCCACACGTGATGCAGTACTTATTGTGAATGCCTGAAAGGGTGATACTCCCCCCTCTTCTTCTTTTTTCTCCGTGATTAACCGAAACATTTCACCAAATAAACGAAACTGGACAAATTTTGTAGAGAACGTAAAGTACAAGCCCGCTCCTACCAGTAAAGCAATAAGCAAATAGGTCCATAAAGCATCATTTATGACATTTACAAAGTTTTCAATCCATTCCATTTTCCTTCCTCCTATCATCCTATACATGTATACCCTAATCGGGTAACAATTAACATAGGAGTCCTAACTTTAGTTTTGCCCGTTTCTCTTTAAAAAAGTCTTTCAACAACGAAACAAAAGCAAAATTATTTTATTTAGTCTGAAAATAAAAAACTCCCTAGCAAATTTTAGGGAGCCTTATTTCTATAGAGTAGTTAATGCATCTGTTAAAGCTGGTACTACCTGTTTCTTTCGAGAGACAATGCCCTTTAACAAAGCCCTGTTATTTTCAAACTTCACATCAAATGCAGTCTCTGCTTTTAAAGCAACCTTACCAAGCGCCAAAGCTGTAGAATCATTATTTAAAATATCAGTTACAACAAAGAAAAACAAATCTAATTCTTTTTCTTGAATTTCCTGATGAATTAAATCTTCTAGCTCTTCCTGACGATTCAGCACGTCATTCACGTCAACAGCATTTACTTGTGCCACTACTACTTTATAATCACCCATACCAAATTCTTTTGCATCTAAGGAAAGAAGATCCTCTAAGCTTTTATCGCTTAAATCTGCTCCTGCCTTTAACATAGCTAGTCCATATTCCTCTGCCTTTATGCCAGCAATTTTTTCAAGCTCACGAGCGGCTGCTATATCCTCTTCCGTACATGTTGGAGATTTAAACAGCAAGGAGTCTGAAATAATAGCGGAAAGCATTAATCCTGCAATATTTGCTGGAATCTCAATTCCCTTTTCTTTATAAATCTTGTTTAAAATTGTCGCAGTGCATCCGACAGGCTCTGCACGATAATATAATGGCTCAGCCGTTTCAAAGTTAGCGATTCTGTGGTGATCGATTACTTCAATAACCTGAACTTCCTCAATTCCATCAGCACTTTGCTGCTTTTCATTATGGTCTACCAGGATCACTTTTTTTGCTTCTTTTGAAACATTTTCTATTAAGCGTGGTTCATCAAATCCAAATTTCTCTAACGCATACTTTGTTTCATTGTTAACCTCACCCAAACGAACAGCCTCGGCCTCCATGCCAATAGCATTTTTTAAATAAGCATATACAATAGCGGAAGTAATTGTGTCAGTATCAGGATTCTTATGACCAAAAACTAAAACTTTTTCCATGATAGTCCTCCTATAAACTTTTTCAGACCTTTATTCTATCATATATTCTTTTGTGAAGAATACAAATCACAAAATGTTCCTGTTACTTTTCGATTATCCACTATTTATTGGGATTTATTTTACGGATTAGTAGACTTTTAGTTGTATTCACGCCCCCAAAAAATGTTATAATTATCCTATAATTCGCATTTTACCTAAAAAAGTGAGTGATCGATTACAAATGACTAAACCATTTGAAAGTAAATATATCCCCTTAGCCAATTACTTTAAAGCTTGCAATCAAAATGAGATTATCTTAACCTATGAGCAAATAGAGAATATTATTGGACATATGCTTCCTAACGCTGCGTACCTAAGTAGCAGCTGGTGGAAAAAAACGAAAGCTCCCGCCCTACATTACTTTGCCTGGACCGACAGTGGCTATCAGGTAAAGGACGTCCTACTAGGGAAAGCAGTAGTATTTCAACTTGCAACTTCTGAAGATAACCTGGATGAGGATAAAATAAAGCAAGATATTTTATTAGTTCGAGAGGCAGACATAGGTGACGCTCGAGCCTTTATCACCCTTCAAGAAAGTATCTTCTCAGAGTCTGATTTTATGTTGTATGGTCGAAATGACACTCATTTCACCGTGCAGGGGATGAGAAAGCGAATCACAGACTGGAAGAATTCCCCCAACTCGATTCTCTTTTTAGGACTATTAAACGGTGAGATTGCTGGCTTTGCTCTATACATCGGAGGTCCAGGCCCTAGAGCCAAACATCGGGCATCATTAGTTATTGGCGTCCTAGAGAAGTTCTATCAAAAAGGTATCGCCACTTCCCTGATGACTCATGGAGAAGAATGGGCAAAGCAAGTCGGTGTTACGAAGCTAGAACTCACTGTGCTAGCATCTAACACAAAAGCTCAGAGACTTTATAAAAAAATGGGCTTCCAGCAAGAAGGAGTTCGTAAAAACTCATTAAATATACATGGTCAGTATGTTGATGAGTTATATATGGGAAAAGTTCTTAAATAAGACAGGAAAAAGCTGAACGATGACATCATTTTTCTTCGGGAAAAATGATGTCTTTATAATGTCAGCCCTCATTCTACTATCTAACCTTAGAAACAAATGGGTTGTCTGTTTCCCAAAAGCGATAAGGATAATGCACAGCCTCCCCGCTGTTATGAATCCCTATCCTCGGACCTGTTGAAACAGTCTCTACCTCTTCTCCATCTGCTATATATAAAGGTTTTTCACTCCAATGAGACCCGTAATGCTCCATCCCTATCGTCATAGCTTTTGTAAGTTTACCAGGTCCATTTGTCCACTGTATCATCGGTAAATGCTTTCTATTTTCTTTCATTTGTTCCAAGCCTGCAATTGGCTCTACTGCTCTTATCAGAATCGCTTGGGGGATGCCAGCAGGAGCCCCTACCACATTAATAAGTGTATGGGTATGCATTTGATAAGTATAGATAAGACCTGGTTCCCCAAACATTACTTCCGTACGTTTCGTTCTTCGATTTCCAAAGCTATGAGCTGCTCGGTCCTCTGCTCCCATATAGGCCTCTGTCTCCACAATTTTCCCTATATAAATACCACTTTCATGCTCGTGTACAATACGCTTTCCAAGTAATTGTCTGGCTAAGTCCAACGTTGGTTGGTGAAAAAAGCTTGCATCAATAGGATTCATATTAGAAGAACCCCATTTTCTTTGCTTCAAAGGTGAGTTGTTCTCGAAATTTAGGATGCGCAATAGAAATTAGCTGCTGTGCTCGTTGAGAAATCGATTTTCCAAACATTTTTGCCACTCCATATTCAGTAACGATCATATCCACATCATTTTTGGAGGTAGTGACTACAGAACCTTTTGTCAGCTGTAGCTTTATACGAGAGATTTCATCATTTTTAGCTGTAGAACTCATACAAATGAAGCCCTTCCCCTCTTTTGCAAAGCGAACACCTCTTGCGAAGTCTGCTTGTCCTCCTGATGAAGAATAATATTTTCCCGCAACTGTTTCTGAGGCACACTGTCCATATAGATCAACCTCGGTCGTAGCATTGATAGAAACCATGCGTTCCTCCTTCGCAATTTCTCTAGGATCATTCACAATACTTACAGGTAAAAATTCTACAGAAGGATTGTTATGGAGAAAGCGATAGAGCTTTTCTGATCCATGTGCGAAGGTTGCAACTATTTTTCCTTTGTTGGTGAACTTTTCTGTTCCATCCACTGCTCCTGCTTCTACCAAATCTACTATCCCATCTACAAACATTTCTGTATGAATTCCTAGATGCTTATGATTCTTTAATAAACTCACTACCGCATTAGGAATAGATCCGATGCCAATTTGGAGTGTATCTCCATTTTTTATCATGTCTGTTACATACTCGGCCATCTTAATATCCTTCTCACCAATCGGCACAGCAATATCCTCCAATAAGGGAAGATCATTTTCAACAAAGCCGACTATTTGACTAATATGAATTTGGTTTTGTCCAAAAGTACGTGGCATATGTTTATTAACTTCTAGAATAAAAGGGACAGACCCAATAAATTCACTTACAATATCCGCTTGAGTCCCTAAAGAAAAATAACCGAACTCATCCATTGGAGCTGCAACCGCCATGATACAGGACATGTTAGTTGAATTGCGTAGAATCTTCGGCATTTCATGGAAGTTGTTTGGCACGAGGTCTACCATGTTTTCTTGAAAAGCTTTTCGATTAACTCCACTTAAGAAATAGGATACATGCTTTAACTTACCGGGATATGCTCCTTCCATGTACTTTCTCTTTTTTAACGGGAGCATCTGATGAATTTTTACATTTGTCAGCTGTTCCGCATTTTCTTCTAATATATCAAGTAACTTATTCGGCTCACCGTTCGTAAGTGGAAGAATAATATCTGCATCCTTGGGAATTAATTTAACAACTTGGTCACTCGATAACCTTTTTGTATTCATATATCTAGCCCCTAATTTCATTTTTTTAAAGAGATGACAGTCCGCTTTTATGAAACAATGGAGCTGCCTCTAAGAATCTCTTTACTTCCTTTGGCTGATGAAGCACGTATATGTCAGCATGAGATGCTTCTTCCTTTAAAATATTTTGAATAACCGGACGGACATCTCTAGGAAAATTCCATACAAATTTAACGAATTCCTTATCTATTCTTTCAGGACAGTCCTCTCCCATATCTGGACGAGTTTTCCCTTTATATAACCATACCCTTTTTACAATTCGGTATGTACAAAGAAGTTTAGGAAAATCTAAAAAAATGATTAAGTCAGCACGCTTAGCTCTTATTGATAGAGTTGACGAAAAATTACCATCCATAATCCATTTTTCCTCATTCAGCTTTTTCTCTAATACTTCTCGAAATTGTTTAGAAGGTGTCGGAATCCAACCCGGATTCCAGTAAAGAGAATCTAAATGTATGAGAGGTAACTTTATACTACTAGCCAGCTCTTTAGCTAAGGTAGACTTGCCTGATCCTGGACTGCCAATTATTATCACCCTTTTATATTCTTTCTCCATAATATCCCCCTTATCCTACCCTATTTTACTATGTTTTTCATTTTGACAAAAGGGATGGGAAAGATAGCTATTAACCAATCAATCGAGTAAGTTAGCCTTAAACATAAAAAGGGTGAGGAAGCATCTCCCCACCCATCAAGACTTATTATTCCAGTTCTGTTTGCTTAGTCTCCGTTCCAAGGAACACAACCGCTAGAACCCCTATTACAATAGAAACACAAAATATCCCAAATATATACCCTATCTCATAATTAGCTGTAACAAGCGAACCTACTAGCAATGGACCTAGTATTCCTCCTATACGACCGACAGAGGCTGCCATACCTGAACCAGTTCCACGAATGACTGCTGGATATTGCTCTGGAGAATAAGCATAGAGCGCCCCCCAAGCACCTAAATTAAAGAAGGACAATAGCATACCCGAAACAATTAGTAAGGTAGTCGTCTCCGCTGCACCAAAAACCAATGCGCTCGCAGCTGTTCCAAGTAAATAGGTGATAAGGACAAATTTTCTTCCCATCTTCTCAATCAGCCATGCCGCTGAGAAATAACCTGGTAATTGAGCTAAAGTCATGATAAGGACGTATTCAAAGCTTTTTATTAAAGTAAATCCTTTCATGACCATCACACTAGGAAGCCATAGGAACATCCCATAATACGAAAAGACTACCATAAACCATACTATCCATAGCATCAAAGTTCGTTTGGCATAATCCTTTGCCCAAACATCCTTGATGTTTTGAAAAACTGATCTAGCTTCCTTTTTCGTCGCTTCGAATTGAGGAGAATCTGGTAGCTTTAGACGTAAATAAATTGCATAGAATGCTGGAAGCGCTGTAATGATCAAGGCCAATCTCCAGCCATATTCAGGAATGATGAAGTATGCGATAAGTGCGGATAAAAGCCAACCAGCAGCCCAAAAGCTTTCCAAAAGTACCACCGTACGTCCTCGATCCTTTGCAGGTACACTTTCAGATACAAGGGTTGACGCTACAGGCAATTCTCCCCCTAACCCCATCCCTACAAAAAATCGAAGGACTAGGAATGCAACTAGAGTAGTAGTTAATGCAGATAATCCACTTGCCACAGAGAAAAGGACAAGTGTAAACATAAATACTTTTTTGCGTCCTACTTTATCGGCGAATACGCCAAAAATTAGTGCCCCTACTGCCATACCTATTGAGTTAACACTGCCAATCCACCCCATTTGTCCCGAGGTGAGTTCCCATTCAACTGCAAGCGCCGCGATGATAAAGGAGAGAATCCCTACATCCATTGCATCAAACATCCAGGCAAAGCCTGCAATACCTAAAAGCTTTTTCTTAGAAATTGGTTTTTGCTCTTTTACTGTCGTCATTTTTTACACCTGTCTTTACACTTGTAATGTTTTGTTTACTTGTTTAGTATAATCATTCTTCTATGAATTTACAATATAATTTTAATATTGTATTTCTTCACTCCCTCCTGTAAAATGTCCATTATATAAATACACTTGTTTTTCCAAGAAGAACAGAAGGGCGGCAGATAGAATGGCTTGGCAAGGACTTATAGAAGAATATAAAGAGTTTCTACCCGTAACTGAACTTACACCAAATTTGACATTATTGGAGGGCAATACACCTCTATTAAAATTAGAGAATCTTTCTAGAGAGCTAGGAATTGAGCTATATGTAAAATTAGAAGGAGCGAATCCTACCGGCTCTTTTAAGGATAGGGGGATGGTTTTTGCAGTTGCCAAAGCCAAGGAAGAGGGCAGTAAAGCCATCATATGCGCTTCCACAGGAAATACCTCTGCAGCTGCTGCTGCCTATGCTGCAAGAGCTGGAATGCGCGCAGTGATTGTTATACCGGAAGGAAAGGTTGCAGCAGGCAAATTAGCACAAGCATATATGTACGGAGCAGAGGTCATTCAAATAGAGGGCAACTTTGATGTAGCACTTGAAATGGTTCGTGAAATCAGTAAGGCTTCCCCTATTACGCTAGTAAACTCGGTTAATCCATATCGAATCGAAGGGCAAAAGACAGCTGCATTTGAGATTTGTGACGTATTGGGAGCTGCTCCTGATTACTTAGCTATCCCTGTAGGGAATGCAGGAAATATTACGGCATACTGGAAAGGCTTTAAGGAATACAATCAGAAGAAGCAAACAGGACTACCTAAAATATTGGGTTTCGAGGCAGAGGGAGCTGCAGCTATCGTAAAAGGAAAACCAATTGAGCACCCTGAAACAATTGCAACGGCTATTCGTATTGGAAACCCAGCTAGCTGGCAGGGAGCTGTTACTGCTAGGGATGAATCGAGAGGAGCAATTGAAGCGGTAAGTGACGAGGAAATCATCCATGCCTATAAAGTTATTGCTAGTAAGGAAGGAATCTTTGCCGAGCCTGGCTCATGCGCTTCTATAGCTGGTGTGCTAAGAGCAGTCCGTGAAGGAAAGATTTCACCAGGAGGCAGGGTTGTTGCAGTGCTAACTGGAAACGGGTTAAAGGATCCCCAGACTGCAATTGATGTGAAGGTGAACCCTCCACACAAAATAGAGAGTAACGCATTAGCTCTACAATCCTTCATCGAAGGGATGTTGGTAAAATGACATGGCGTATTTTAGTACCTGCCAGCTCTGCCAACCTGGGGCCGGGGTTTGACTCTATTGGTGTCGCATTGGACAAATACTTAAGCCTAGAAGTAGAAAAAGCAGAGGTATGGTCAATTGAGAATGTAACAGAGAATCTGCCTGTTATGAAAAATCCAATGAATCATCTAATTGTTAAAGTAGCCAATCATGTCTCCGAAAAGCATGGCATCCCTCTGTCTCCCTACTCACTTAAGCTATCTAGTGAGATTCCATTAGCGAGAGGAATGGGAAGTAGTGCTTCTGCAATTGTCGCTGGCATTGAATTAGCGAACCAAGCGCTAAATCTTCAATTAACCAATCACGATAAGCTTAAAATTGCAACGAGCTTTGAGGGACATCCCGATAATGCGGCTGCATCTATCTATGGAGGATTTACTATATCCTCCATTGCAAATAATGGAGAGATTCATATATTTCATGCACATCATATCGACGCTTCTTTTGTCCTTTTTATTCCACAAGAAGAATTAAAAACAGAGGAAGCAAGGATGGTATTGCCAGATAGCTATAACCGTAGTGACGCTACGCAAGCAAGCGCTAATGCCAATCTACTTACTGCAGCCTTTTTATCTCAATCGTTTGAGCAGGCTGGTATCTATATGGAGCAGGATCTATTTCACGAACCCTACAGATTAGGCTTAATTCCGATGGGGCTAGAGATTAGAAAAGCCGCAAAAGAGGCTGGTGCATATGGAACTTGTATAAGTGGTGCTGGACCAACTCTTATTTCGTTAGTAAAACGGGGAGAAGAGACAAGCTTTATTTCTCATTTAGAAAATAAATTTCCAAGCTTTCAGATTATACCCGCTTCCCTGAATAAGACAGGTATTATGGTAGAAACGACAAAAAAAAGCAGTACAGTTTCGGTTTAAAACTGTACTGCTTTTCCTTATGACATTAGTACAAGACTTAATGCCATCACTAGCATTCCTGCTACGACGCCATACATCGAAGAATGAGTCTCGTCATACTTCTTAGCAGCTGGCAATAGCTCATCTAGGGAGATAAATACCATGATACCAGCTACTGCAGCAAATATTATCCCAAACATGATTCCATTTAAAAATGGCATTAAAATTAAAAAAGCAACCAAAGCCCCTATCGGCTCTGCAAGACCAGATAAAAAAGATAATTTAAATGCTTTCATCCTGCTTCCTGTTGCATAAAAAATAGGTACTGCAACTGCTATCCCCTCTGGAATGTTATGAATAGCAACTGCAATAGCTATTGCAACCCCCAACTCAGGGTCTTGTAAGGCGGAAGCAAATGTAGCGATCCCTTCTGGGAAATTATGAATGCCAATAGCTAATGCCGTAAATAGACCCATTTTCATTAGTTTATTTTGCTCCATATTCGGCCTTTCTGACATATCCTCGACACTTCTTACCTCATGTGGATTCTCCGGTGAAGGTATTAGTTTGTCGATAATAGCAATCAAAAGCATACCACCAAAAAAGCCTACCAACGTCATCCAATAACCCTGGCTACTTCCTAATTCCTCCACAAGAGAGTCCTTCGCTTTTACAAAAATCTCTACTAATGAAACGTAAATCATGACTCCAGCTGAAAACCCTAAGGCCACTGACAAAAATTTAGTGTTCGTACGGGAAGTTAATAAAGACAGTAGACTCCCAATACCTGTTGCTAGGCCTGCAAACAAAGTAAGTAACAAAGCAAATAATACATTTCCATCCATTGACCCATCTTCTTTCTCTCTAAGTTAAAATAATTATACGCAAGTTGTTTCCCACATACAACTTTATTTAGCTAAAGAAAGTATTAAACCTTTATGCTTTGAATGAATTGTCCGATTTTATTCCAATCCTCCTCCACTATTGCACGATTTGAAGGGCGGTAAAAAACAGAAGCAGGATGTAGGGTAGGGATTATAGTATATTTTTCGTCAGACCAAATATATTCCTGAGAATCGAGTGATTTTAAATGAAGCACCGGCGTATAGAGAGGAGTTCCATGTAAATCAGAGATTTTTGCACGTTGCCCGATCAATCGTTGTAGCCCAACATTTCCTAGAGTAACGATTACCATCGGGGAAATATTCCTTAATTCATAATCCAGAATGGGAGCATGCGCCAGTATTTCCCCATTAGATGGACGCCTATTATACTTTTTAAGGACAATCTCTCCACTTCTTAATCTCTTTTCCTTCCAAACATAAGGTCTGCTGCGCACGGCACTCGTCATATAAACATCACTTCTCGTTAAAGAAATAGAAGCCAAGGATTTCTTTAGCTCCTCTCCAGCCCTCCCGATAAAAGGTATACCCTGTATAGCTTCATTTTCGCCCGGTGCCTCGCCGATTAACATGAGAACCGGATCAATCGGTCCTCTCCCTACAACAAACCCTTCAACAGGAAATTCCTCTATTCTTTTTATGCCGAGTTCAACTAAATCACTAGGTAATTCAAACATAATTTCCTCCTTCACGAAGAAAAGCATAAGCGCCTGTTCTAACCCGTCAAGCAAATGAAGAACAGGGAAAATTTCCTACTTTTTCCTTCTAAAAAAACCCCATCGATAATTTTTACAACATTGGAGCTCATTTTTACAACATACTCGCTTTTCACTACTCAGCGTCTTCGTTTTTACAACATTAGGCGTTATTTTTACAACATTATAGATAATTTTTACAACATTGGAGCTCATTTTTACAACATACTCACTTTTCGCTACTCAGCAGCTTCGTTTTTATAACATTTTGGCTTCATTTTCGCATAGCAGGGAAATTATTCACGAAAAATCTGCTTTTTCTTTCTATACTCATACCACAATGCCACTGCTACAAACCATGTATAACCAGCAGACCACCCAGCTAATACATCTGATGCATAATGACGTTCTCCTGCTATTCTAGAAAACCCTACTAATACAGATAGAACAATTGCGGTAATCCAAATGTAAATCTTCACATTTTTCTTTTTTAGGTTCTCTGTCATTAGATAAGCAAAAGTAAACAAATATAATAAACCTACCATAGCATGTCCTGACGGGAAACTATAAGTACTCAGCTGATCTATCATTTCAGGGCGGTCCCTCTGAATCCATTTTTTCAATAGCTGATTTAATGTGTTACCAGCAGCCACTGTCAATAAAACAAAAAGCATCGCACGATAATGGTGAAATTTAAACCATAAAAAAAGAATAACAAGTATTACTACAAAAATCACAAATTCAGTATCTGCAAGAACATGGAAGCTCTCGATAAAGCTATTACCCCCTAATAATTCAGCAACTTGCTGATCAAACATCTTCATTTGATCACTAGGATAATAAACTAAAAGTACAAAAAAGCTAAGAAGAGTGACAAGTCCTAACGGATAAAACAATCTCTTCACCATATTCCTCCTCTCTCTTTACGAGTATAAGCGCCAAAGTTATACACCCTATGTTTAAGGATAGTATTCCCTTTTTAACGTAAAAAAAGCCAAAGGGACAACAATTTCTTGTATCCTCTTGGCTTATCATATTATTTATTAAGGCTTTAAGAGAGCTTCTCATCTGTTTTGTTCGGTCTTATAGATGTATTTCACAAATAGAAGCTGAACAAAACTAGTCCTTTCTTGATATGTTCTATTCTTTTTGGAATTTATTGATCAAAGCTTAGCATTAGTAGGATCACTATTGGTTCGGAGCAGCGTCGGCGACTCCAACAGGGGTAGGGAGACAGGTAAGACATAGCAACGGCACGCGTTAGCGTTCGGCTATGGCTTACCTGTGGGGAGGGAAAACTAAGAACGTCACATCGTGTGACAACGTTTTCCTGACCAACATCCTGTTGGCCCGAGGAAAGCCTCCAACACAGCAAAGAATCTATGACCCCAAAAAAGAAAGCACTAACGATCTTATCAAAAGATAAAATCATTAGTGCTTCTCATTAGACTTGTTTCAGCCTAGTTTAGTATAAATTATTTCAGTTCATTTAAGATTTCATCAAGTTTTTCTGCTTCAGTTGTTACACCATTGCTTGAGAAGTACCAGTTAACTCCGTCTAGGTAGACAATCTTTCCTTCTTTGTAAGCACGAGTCTTTTTAATAATGTCGTTTTCGATATCTGCTTTAATAGTTTCCACATCAGATGCTGTACGGTCAACAATTAGAAGAACCTCTGGGTCTACAGATAGAATGGACTCATAAGAGAAGTCAGAACCGTGAGATGATGCTTCGATATCAGTTGTTGCTGGAACAAACCCGAAATCATTATATACATATGCGAAACGAGAATCTTCTCCGTTATCGAAACCAGAGATTTTTTTGTCGTTGTACATAGCTACCAACGCATTTTCATAACCAGCCGCTTTTTCTTTCACTGCATCTACTTTTTCTTGTAATGATACTTTTAACTCTTCTGCTTCTGCTTCTTTATCAAAGATTTTAGCAGCTAAGTCTACAGTTTCATATACGGCTTCGATATAGTTTGAGTTATCAGATCCGATAAAGATTACGTTTGGTGTAATTTCTTTTAATTCTTCATAGAATGGAGATTGACGACCAGAAATGAAAATTACATCTGGCTCAGCAGCTGCTACTGCTTCGTAGTCAATTTGCTTTAATGTACCTACATCAGCAACATCGTCATTTACGTATTTTTCTTTTAGGTGTGCAGGAATGTTCCCTTTACCACCATTTGCAGCAATCCCTACAATTCCTTCTACACCCATAGCATCAAGTGTGTCTAAGAAACCATAGTCAAGCGTGATAATACGCTCAGGCATTTTCTCTAATGTAACATCTTCAAATGTAACAGTATCTCCTTCTTCTGTTTCACGATTAGCAGATAATGATTGTACAGTCATTGGGTAAGCAGAAGATTCTGTTGCTTCACTGTTCTCTTTATTACCAGTTTCTACTTGCTCTTTATTAGCATCACCTGATGTCGACTCTTCGTCTGAATTACAAGCGCCTAACATTAAAGTTAAAGCTGCTACCGCAGTTAAAAATTTCCACTTTTTCATCCTTTTAATTCCTCCAATATTCCTTTAATTGAAAATGATTATCATTTCCATTCAACTGTTTTCAGTTTAAATGAATTGAGCGAAATTTGTCAACACTTTTTTGAAAACAATTCTCATTCTCAGTTGAATCTCATATAAATACGTGCATGACTCTCGTTCACGCACGTATAATTTACACTATTAGATTGAGTTAAAATACACACATATACGACAACCATCTTGTACTTGTACAGGAATATTCATATCATAAACCTCGCGCAAGGCCTCAGAGTTAATAATCTCATGAGTTGGTCCATCTTTCACAAGACGTCCATCCTTTAATGCTACGATTCGATCTGAGTAGACGGAAGCAAAGTTAATATCATGCAAAACAATCACAACAGTTTTCCCAAGCTCATCCACCAGCTTACGTAATATTTTCATAATCTGTACAGAGTGCTTCATGTCGAGATTATTTAATGGTTCATCCAATAGAATATATTCCGTGTCCTGCGCAATAACCATGGAAATAAACGCTCGCTGCTTTTGCCCTCCGGAAAGTTCATCTAAAAACTTATCCTGCATATCAATCAAGTTCATATATTCTAATGCCTGGTCAACAAGCTTCTCATCTTCCGCATTTAATCTGCCCTTTGAATACGGGTAACGACCAAAAGATACAAGCTCACGCACAGTCAAACGGATATTTAAATGATTAGATTGCTTTAAAATGGCTACACGTTTTGCAAATGAATCAGATTTCATTTTTTTTACGTCTTTTTGGTCTAAAAGTACCTCTCCGGTATCAGCATCTAAAAGGCGACTTACCATCGATAATAAAGTAGACTTACCCGCCCCATTCGGACCAATAAAAGAAGTAATAGTCTTTGGCTGGATTTTTAAGGTTACATTTTCAACTACAGGTTTTTTCCCAAAGCTTTTAGAAAGCCCTTTAATTTCAATCATCCTGCTTTCCTACTTTCCCTTAGTAATAAGTATATAAAGTAAATTCCACCGACAAAGTTAATAATAACACTAATAGTTGTATTTAAATGGAATACATGTTGTACAAGAAATTGCCCACCGACGAGTGCAATGATGCTTATTAAGCTTGCTCCGACAATGAGAACAGAATGCTTATAGGTTGATAGATACTGATATGCTAAATTCGCTACAATCAAGCCTAAAAAAGTAACAGGTCCTACTAATGCTGTGGAGGTAGCAATTAATATAGAAGATAATATTAATACTTTTAGAACCATCTTATCGTAGTTAACACCTAGGTTAATCGCATTATCCCTTCCAAGCGACACTACATCTAAATCTCGCAGTAATCGATATCCATAAACAAACGCTAATCCTAGAATAGCTGCAGCAATATACAACAGCTCTGTTTTCACATTCATAAAGCTAGCAAACAATCGGGCTTGAAGACTTTCATACTCTACAGGATCTATAAGAACTTGCATGAATGTCACTAAGCTTCCCAGCAACGTCCCGATAATCATACCTGCTAATAGCAGAAGAAAAATTGGATACTTATCAGCTCGGAATAAAAAACGATATAAAATTAATGCGAAGATTACCATCGCAATAATAGATAAACTAAAGTTTAAGTACCTACTTACAACAAAAACAGAAGCTGAGCCTACTGTAAAATAGATAATCGTCTGTACTACCTCATACATAGAATCTACACCCATTACGGAAGGTGTTAACAAGCGATTGTGTGTAACTGTTTGGAATATAACCGTTGCAAAAGCAATCGCGGTACCGGTAATAACCATTGCTGCAAGGCGTTCTAAACGCTTTGGAAAGGCATAGCTGAAGCCACCTTGTATATTATAGAAGGCAAACAATGCCATACATATTAATGCAATAACAGCCAATATAATTAGCTTTGTACTATTTTTTCGCATATGCTTTCCCCCTAAATAACATTATTAAGAAGATTGCACTGCCAATTACTGCGACTGTTGTATTAACCGGTATCTCATATGGATGGACGATAACTCTACTGATAATATCACACGCCAGTAAGAATGCTGCTCCCATAAAGATCGTATGTGGTATAGTTTTTCGTAAATTGTCACCTAAATATAGGGAAACTAAGTTCGGAACAATTAACCCTAAAAATGGGATAATTCCAACCGTTAAAACAACTGTAGTAGAAATAACAGCTACAATTATTAAACCAATATTTAGCACGGTACGGTAGCTCAGACCAAGATTTTTAGCAAAGTCCTCTCCCATACCTGCTACGGTAAATTTATTTGCATAAATGTAGGCGATTATAATTGCTGGAATAGCTACATACAGCAATTCATAGCGTCCAGAAACAATTAATGTAAAGCTTCCTAAGAAGAAAGTATCAACATTTTGTAAAACATCCGCCTCGTAACCTATAAAAGTAGATATGGCACCAATAATATTACCGTACATAATACCAATAAGCGGGACGAAAATAACATCTTTAAATTTAATACGCTCAAGTAAATGCATGAAAATAAAGGTCCCAATTAGTGCAAATGCAAAACTAAACATGATTTGTCCCATATATGAAATGTTCGTGAAGAACACCATGGAAACGATAACACCAAGCTTTGCTGCATCCAATGTTCCAGCCGTTGTTGGTGATACAAACTTATTCCGGCTCAAACTTTGCATAATCAAGCCTGCAATTCCCATACCAGCACCAGCTAAGATAATTGCCAGTAAGCGCGGCAAACGACTAATCAAGAAAATCTGGGTCTTATCGGACTCCCAGTCAAGTAGATCGCTCGGCCTAATATCAATGGCTCCTATAAATAGCGAGACAAAGGACAGGATAACCGTTGCTAATACTAATATCCATAATCTCATGTGAAATCCCCATAATCTATATTTCTCAATAAATTATTGATAACGATTATCATTATTGAGTCGTCTTTCATTATAAACAACGAATATAGTAAAATCAACATCCCGAATTAAAACTATTCTTTAAATATGATCCTAAAAGGAGTTTAATTGTCACTTTTAAAAGTATGACATTTCTTATTTGAGACAAAAACTTGATAAATCACAAAAGGAATATACATCTTCAAGAGAGGTATGATTTTATCTCAGCTTCATTTTTTAAAAAGAAAGCACGAATGATTCTTATTAACCCTCTAGAATCATTCGTGCTCCACATTCAACTTTTCTCAGTCTCATAGGCATATACAGACTTTCTTTCCTTTTGAAAAAGCTGCCCCCTTTCCCTTTCGGAAAATTGGGCAGCTTTTTCAAGTTTATTATATCTCAATTGCGCTATCGATAACCTCTTGAGGTATTGCAATATTGTCTACTTCATTAAAATTAGAGTAAGTAGCTTTTATATCTTGAACCATATTTGCACTTTCCCCATCCATGGTTAAATCCATATCCATAACCATGTCTACCTTAGTAGTTTGATAAGACTCTTTATCAATGTGGATCAGATAGTTTAGAGAGTTAATGTTATAATCCATATTTAACTCTTCATCTTCTGCCATGCCTTGCATTGCTTCCTGTACTTGCTCTCGAATTAAATTAGTAAACTTCTCTCCGGATGCATTCATCGTTAGAATATAACTTTCGTCATCCTGCTCAAAAGTAAATTCATCGATATATTCCTCTAGCATTTCTAGTTGGTCAGCAGGAGTCGTCTGTTCTGCTGTCCCCATCATCTCTGCCATATCTAAAGGCATTTTCATCCATTGCTTGGAATTACCCTCAAACATGTAAAAGGCATCGTTTGTCATATATGCTTCTATATCCATCGATTCTGCGTTACCTTCTCCCATGCTCATAGAGGTTGTCCCTTTTTGATATAACTGCATAGGCTCTATTACAAAATCCATATTTAAATCAGAAAGAAGAGTCATATCGCCCTCACCAGGTATGCTCATCTTTTGATTTAAAGTCACTTGAGCGCTCATACTCGTAAGCTGTTCTGATACTTCAATAGATTTTGCATAAACTTCTTGTAATGTCATCTCACTTTTCACAGTTGTTGATGACTCCTTCGGTTCTGCTGTTTCATTACAAGCAGCTAAACCCAGAGTGAGCACTGTAGCTGCTAAAAGCACTTTCCACTTCTTCATATGTTTACCACCCTTTCCTGTAATACCGTATTTACGATACCCACTGGAAAAGGTTTCAACTTTCGTTAATTTATACCACGCATATATTTTTGAATAATAGGGCTAGCGAAATAAAGGGCTAAACCAATTAGCAGTGCTATTCCACCTATAATTCCAAAATACATAATTTCATTTTCAGGACTATAAAATTTAACCACTTGTGCATTAATCGCCTGTGCTGATGCATTTGTCATAAACCAAAGACTCATTGTTTGAGCAGCAAAAGCAGCAGGTGCTAGTTTTGTAGTAGCGGATAATCCTACAGGAGAAAGTAATAATTCCCCTAAAACTACTAGGAAGAAGCTAAGAACTAACCACCACGGGCTAACTAAAGACTCTGTTCCATTTAGATACGCAGGAATCATCATAACGATGAAGGATAGTCCTGCAAAAAATAGACCGAATGCAAATTTGCGAGAAGTAGTAGGCTGTCTATCCCCTAGTTTTACCCATACCCAAGCAAATACAGGTGCAAGCGTAATGATAAATAGTGGATTTAACGATTGGAACCAAGCTGGTGATAACTCAATAGAACCAATAGTTAAGTTTACTCGTTCATCCGCATATTGAGCTAAAATATTGGATCCTTGCTCTTGAATTGCCCAGAACATCATGGCAGCAATAAACAATGGAATATAAGCAAGTAGCCTTGATTTTTCATCTTCCGTAGATTTCTCACTTCGATACATAACAATAAAGTAAATAGTAGGAATGAGAATCCCAAGGATAGAAATAGTCATAGTAAACACATCGATTGTCATGATTCCTTCTCGAACTAAGAAGAATCCTAAAGCCCCTACAACTACTACACCGATCACAAAACGTAACAGCAAAGTCTTTCTTTCTTGCTTTGTAAGTGGATTTGGTACATATGAGCCTGCTAAGCCTAAATACTTCTTTTTAGTTACTAAGAAAACAATTAATCCAATAGCCATCCCAACAGCTGCAAGACCAAAACCTAGATGGAAATCATAATCTAATCCAATTGTTCCGACAATTAACGGTGCAATAAACGCACCCATATTAATACCCATATAGAAAATACTAAAGCCAGCATCTCGACGTACGTCCTCTTTGGAATATAAATCGCCAACTATACTGGAAATATTCGGTTTCAATAAACCTGTACCAATTACAATTAGGCCCATAGAGATAAATAAGGTAGTTATACCACCTGGGAATGCTAACACTATATGCCCAATCATAATCAGTATTCCACCATAAAATACCGTTTTCGTTGTACCGAAAAGTCGGTCTGCTATCCAGCCTCCTATAATTCCTGACATATAAACTAGAGAACCATAGACTGCCATAATGGAGTTAGCTGTGGAGCGCTCTAGTCCCAGTCCGCCTTGCGTAACTTCGTAGTACATATAGTAAATAAGGATCGCTCGCATACCGTAGTAGGAGAATCGCTCCCAAAATTCAGTAAAAAATAAAGATAATAACCCTTTTGGATGTCCAAAGAAACCTTTTTGGGGTACAGTTTTAACTATTTCTTCTTTTGATAACAAGTTTAGACCTTCTTTCTGTACAAAAAATATAATAATATTTCCCCTTTTTTGTAGAAATAGAAACATTTTAATATTTCGAGTTGTGAAATTTTTCGGTATAATATGCTTTATGACTACAGAAAAGGGTGCTTACTATGATTAGGAAATTTTTTGCCTTCTACAAGCCTCATAAGCGTCTATTTATCATAGACTTTTCCAGTGCAGTGTTTGTAGCAATTTTAGAACTGGCTTTTCCAGTAGCAGTTCAATGGTTCATCGATGAACTATTACCAGAGGGTAATTGGGATACAATTGTACGTGTCAGTATACTACTTTTATTTGTATATATCATTAGTACATTTCTCCAATTTATCGTCAGTTATCTAGGGCATAAGCTAGGGATTAATATTGAAACAGATATGAGAGAAAAACTATTTAATCATGTCCAAAGACAATCCTTTCGCTTTTTCGATAATACGAAAACTGGGCATATAATGAGCCGTATCACCAATGATTTGTTCGATATCGGAGAGCTTGCTCATCATGGTCCAGAAGACCTATTTATAGCAGTGATGACACTGATTGGTGCTTTTATGATAATGTTCAACATAAACCCAGAACTTGCAATAATCGCTATTATCATGGTTCCATTTCTGTCCATTGTTGCTTCCTTTGGAAATATTATGATGAATAAAGCATGGAAACAAATGTATGCAAATATTGCAGATGTAAACGCAAGAGTGGAAGATAGTGTCTCCGGCGTACGTGTTGTGCAATCATTTACGAACGAACAATTTGAAATGGATCGCTTTCAAAAAGATAATGGAAAGTTTCGCTTAGCTAAGCTGAAAGCCTACAAGGTAATGGCAGGCACTCACTCAAGTATTTTCATGATGACTCGTTTAGTTACATTAATTGTTCTAGTAGTTGGCGCATGGTTCACCTTCCAAGAACGCATGTCGTACGGGGAATTAGTCAGCTTTGTTTTATATGTGAATGTTCTAATTAAACCGGTGGATAAGATTACCGCATTACTAGAGCTTTATCCAAAAGGGATGGCTGGATTCAAGCGTTTCCTAGAGCTTGTAGAACAAGAACCAGAAATTTTGGACAAGCCAGGCGCATTGGAAGTACAGCATTTAGCTGGGAATATACATATTCAAGATGTCAGCTTTCGTTATGACTCCCATAAGCCTGTCTTAAACAAAGTAAGCTTATCCATTAAAGCTGGAGAAACTATTGCTTTCGTCGGCCCCTCAGGAGCAGGGAAAACAACTATTTGCTCTTTAATTCCTCGTTTTTACGAAATAGATGAAGGAGTTATCTCTATTGATGGGCTAAATATTCAGGATATTAAGTTAAAATCTCTACGTTCTCACATAGGTATTGTACAGCAAGATGTGTTCCTATTCACTGGAACTATAAGGGAGAATATTGCATACGGGAAAATGGATGCAACGGAGGACGAAATAAGAGAAGCTGCCAGAAAAGCGCATTTAGAAAGTCTAATCGCTTCGCTGCCTGACGGATATGACACGCAAATTGGAGAAAGAGGTTTAAAGTTATCTGGAGGACAAAAGCAACGATTGGCTATTGCACGAATGTTCCTAAAGAATCCTCCAATTCTGATTCTAGATGAAGCAACATCTGCACTAGATACCGAAACGGAGAAAATAATTCAGCAATCTCTAATGGAGCTTGCAGAGAATCGTACTACCCTCATTATCGCCCACCGTCTTGCAACTATACGAGATGCCGACAGAGTTGTGGTAGTAACAGAGGACGGTATAGTAGAAGATGGAACTTATACAGAGTTAGTGGAGCAAAACGGTATATTTGCTCGCTTGCATCATATTCAATATCAGCAGCTAGATTAAGTAATATAAAATAGAGCTGTCTAAGACGTTGACTTCCTCAACTTCTTAGGCAGCTCTTTACATTTGGTTTTATTGTTTGTATACGTACTTTTCATAGCGTTGATAGTCAGCTTGCTTTAACTCTACTTGAAGTAGAGTTCCTTCCTCTTCATAAGTGGTAGATGTTATTGAAGCATGCTCGTTCAAATAGTTTATAACATCCCCACGGTCAAATGGAATTAACATTGTACAAGAGATATAATCTGTAAAAATGTGGCTTTTAATCAACTCTATTAGTTCCTCAATACCTTGCCCATCCTTAGCAGAAAGCCAGATATTTTTTCCAGACACGTATGGATAACGTAAATTAGCCTTATCTGATTTGTTGTATACAAAAATGGTAGGTACATCCTCTACTCCAATATCTAGAAGCGTCTTATTCGTCACCTCCATCATATAACGATGCTCCTCATTTGACACATCTACGACATGCAATAATAAGCTTGCATCCCTTGCTTCTTCTAGCGTGGACCGAAAAGCTTTTACAAGATGAGTAGGAAGCTTGCTAACAAACCCAACGGTATCAGTTAATAGAAATTCCTTGTGGTCTGGTAGTTTAATTTGTCGAACAGAAGTCTCTAGCGTAGCAAATAACATATCCTTTTCCAACACTTGCTTATTACCTTCTTGTCCTACATGTTGGAGCAATTGATTCATAATGGTAGATTTCCCTGCATTCGTATAGCCCACTAGAGAAACAACTGGAATCTGATTTTTTCTTCTTAGTTTTCTTTGAGTTTCTCGTTGATCCTTCGCATGTTCCAGCTCACGCTTCAACTTTGCTATCTGATCCTCTATTTTTCGTCTATCTAACTCGAGCTTTGTTTCCCCAGCTCCACGGTTTCTAAAACCACCGCCGGTACCTCCGCCTTGTCTACTGAGTGAAGCACGCAGTCCCACAAGCCTCGGCAGCATGTATTGAAGCTGAGCCAATTCTACTTGCATCTGGGCTTCATTTGTTTTTGCCCGACGACCAAATATATCTAGAATAAGCATGGTACGATCAATTACCTTACATTCTAAATCCTTTTCTAAATTTCTTATTTGAGAAGGAGATAACTCATCATTAAATATTACTAAGTTTGCATCTGAGCCTTCATATAAGCTTTTAATCTCCGCTACTTTTCCCGTACCTACGTAGTGAGAAGAATTGACCCTATCAAGAGCTTGCGTTATTTCTCCTACAACTTCCACGTCTAATGCCTCAGCAAGATTATGTAACTCCTCTAGCTCATATTCAAAGTGCTCATTTTGTTGTAGCTTTACCGCCACCAATATTGCTTTCTCTACTAATTGTTCCAAGTGTAATCCTCCTTTTAAACGAACCGATACGTAGCTTGCTCATATTTTATCACTTCTTTTTTATTGTGCCCTTCTATATAAACACTTACAAGTCTTTCTCTTTGTAGGTTGCCTGACTGCTTAAATGTCAGCTTTGTTTTTCCTAATAATAATATTCCTTCCTCGATCTCTTCTAAACCAAAATAGCTCTTCCATTTGTCCATTATGTTCCTTGGATTATGAACATGAAACTCACATTCAACAATACTTTGTTGAAGGTTTTCCCTTTGTATCATTCCATCCTCTTGAAGTGATTGAAGTCTCCTTTCATCTTCTTCCTCCCATTGAATGAAGAAAGGAGTGGGAAGTGAGTCATTTACTTCTTCCTGAACAAACAGCATTTCCCATTTCTTTGTTTGACCATTCGCAGTTTTTCTTTCAGCCTGTAAAATACCAGATGTTTTTACACCTTGTCCTTTTAATCTACTCTCGACATCTTTCATATTATTCGTACGAATGCAAATAGTTCCGTACCCAGGACCAGCCTCTAAATCGTGAAGCAGTAAATTTACTAAGGGATGGTTTGAGTTTGTGGCAACATCTCTATTTTCTATAGCCAGCCATTCTATATAGCTATTCTTTGTATATAATAGAGCATTATGTGTTCCCCACTGTATGTGCTGTCCTCCTACCACGGCGTGGAAACCTTTTTGTTTCCAGTCCTCTACTACTTTCTTTGGAGTTCTTGTACTAAAATGAACAATATGATCTAATAACATGCTCTCACCCCTATTATTGTTTATCTCTTATTATGCATATAAAAAAGCATCGGAGTAAAGCCGACGCCTCTTCTAAAGCCTTTTCGTTTTTGTCGATTTCCCAGGAAATATATCCTTTTATGCTTCTACTTTTTGTTTAGACATTTCTCTGAGTAAGAATTTTTGAATTTTACCGGATGCTGTCATCGGGTAAGCATCGATAAATTCTATATATCTCGGGATTTTATGAAAGGATATTTTGCCCTTGCAATAATTCTTTAATTCGTCTGCCGTAACCTTTTCTCCTGCTTTCAGAATAACCCAAGCCATTAGTTCTTCCCCATATTTCTCATCCGGTACACCGACCACCTGCACATCCTGTATAGCTGGATGCTCGTATAAAAATTCTTCTACTTCTTTCGGATAAATATTCTCCCCACCTCGGATTACCATATCTTTTATGCGCCCAGTGATATCGATATAACCTTCTTCATCCATTACAGCAATATCCCCTGTATGTAACCACCCACTTGAGTCTATAGCCGCCTTTGTCCCTTCATCATTTTTATAATAACCTTTCATTACTAAATAACCTCTAGTACACAGTTCTCCCGGAACTCCTACTACCGGTGCATCTTCACCGGTTGCTGGATCAATAATTTTCACCTCTACACCGGGATGTGCTTTCCCTACCGATGAAACTCTTTTTTCAATATCGTCATCCGTTTTCGTTTGCGTAATTACAGGAGAAGATTCTGTCTGCCCGTATGCAATGGTTATTTCAGAAGCACCCATCTCGTTCATTACCTTTTTCATTACCTCCATTGGACAAATGGAGCCAGCCATGATTCCTGTTCGAAGGGAAGAAAGATCATATTGCTTAAAGGCAGGATGGTTCAGCTCTGCGATAAACATGGTAGGAACTCCATGCAAAGCCGTACATTTTTCATCCTGAACGTATTGAAGTACCTTCTCAGGGTCAAATTGTTCTACTATCACCATTGTCGTTCCGTGAGTAACGGAAGCAATTGTACCCATCACACATCCGAAGCAGTGGAAGAATGGGACAGGGATACATAAGCGGTCTTTCTCCGTTAAATGAATATAGTCACCAACTAACTGCCCGTTATTTATTATATTTTTATGCGTTAGCATTACACCCTTAGGAAAACCGGTTGTTCCTGACGTATATTGGATATTAATAACATCCTCGTTGCGAAGTGCTTTCATCGCTGATTCTAAGGCTTCGTCTGAAACACCCGCCGCATAATCTAGCAGCTCCGACCATTTGAATATACCGGGGTAATCGTTTTCACTCATGACTATCACTCTTTTAAAATGCGGCAATTTGGCAGACTGAATATTTCCTTTCTCCGCATCATGTATTTCTGGACAAATTGCCCGAATAATATCCAAGTAAGAGGTTCCCTTAAATGATTCAGTTAATATAAGCGTTGTTGAATCAGATTGTTGCAGGAGGTACTCCAATTCTTTTTCTTGATAGTTTGTATTGACTGTCACTAAAATAGCACCCATTTTACCGGTAGCAAATTGACTTAGTAGCCATTCTCTTTTATTATCCGACCAAATTGCTACATGCTCCCCTTTTTTAATTCCTAACCCAAGAAAAGCTTTTGCAAGCTCATCTGTTTCACGGTCAAACTCTTGATAGGTCACCCTGATTCCACTATCAGGATAAACATATGCCTCGTGTTTTGGAAACTTTTCCGCAGCTGCCTTTACTATTACCGCCATTGTTCTTTCGTTTAACATACCAATCTCCCCTTTTGGTTGTTTCTCCGATAATTTTATCATAAAATTCTGAATACATTAAGAATGAGAAGGATTTTTTCTAGGGAATTTACACCAGACATCCTTCCTACCAATCCTCATTCCTCCTGTGATACACTAGCCACATAGTAAAACATGAAAAAGAAGGCGATCTAATTGGATTTTCAACAAATGAAAGAAATGCTTGAACAAAAAATACTGGATCAGCAGTTAGTTTCCGCAACCGTCAGCCAGCCAAGGACAAAATCCAATGAGCTAAAAAGAGTAAGATGGAAACCTATTCAACTAAAAAACAACTATTATGTGCAAATGGAATACCAATATGAACGAGTGCTAAAGCATGAGAATATTTCGCTAGAGCAGTTCCCTCTAAAGCTCGCAGAACTATTAGAGCAGTTCAGACAAATACATGCAGATTTCATTGATGAAAAGGTTCATATCCAGCTATCCAAGAAAAATAAGGTGATGTGGAAGTCTGAAGCGACAGCAACTACTAAAAAAGTCGATTTAGCTCATAATCGCAAAAAGAATTACTTATTGGATGAGCATACTCCTTATCCATTTCTTATTCGCCTTGGTGTCCAGAGTACCGATGGAAAGGTAAAAAAACAAAAGTATGATAAATTTAAACAAATTAATCGTTTCATCGAATTTATTGACGACTCCCTTGAGTATCTTCCGAAGGACAAGCAAATAAGAATTTTAGACTTTGGTTCAGGTAAATCTTATTTAACATTTGCTTTATACCATTATTTAAAGGTTGAAAAGGGTCTGGACATACGAGTAACAGGTCTGGATTTGAAAAAGGAAGTAATAGAAGAATGTTCAAGAATAGCGGATGAGCTTGGCTATGAGCATTTGGAATTTTTAGTTGGAGATATCAACGACTACAATGAGGAAACCGCAGTTGATATGGTGGTTACGCTTCATGCATGTGACGTGGCTACAGACATGGCCTTAGGAAGAGCTGTAAAATGGGGGGCAAGTGTCATTCTTAGTGTTCCTTGCTGTCAGCATGAGCTGAATAGACAGCTTAATGCCCCTTCCCTAGAACTCATGCTTAAGCACGGTTTGATAAAAGAGAGGTTTGCCGCTTTAGCAACCGATTCCATTCGGGCAGAAATTCTAAGCATGGTGGGATATGAAGCTCAGCTGCTTGAATTTATCGATATGGAAAACACACCGAAAAACATCCTGATTAGGGCCTATAAAACAGGGAAAAAACCATCTAAGCAACAGATAGAAAGCTACCAGCAATTTAAACAGCTATTAAACGCTGAGCCCTTTTTAGAAAATGAATTACAAGATTATTTGTAAGACCACCCACTCAAGTATGACGGAGGGACGTTAAGCTAGCAGCTTTCTGTCCCTTCACTTTTAGTTATCCTTCTAAGACAAAATTTAACGTCAAAGCTCCCATTAAAACCCTCTTATCTACGCCCCCCTTCTCTCCCCAAAACTTCTCGTCCCATTAGTTAGAGAAAAAGAAGTATATTTCTCCTCCAAACTTTTTCTCGGGCTCATCCGTCTAATTTTTATACGCAAATAGCGAATAGTTAAAGGGGTAACTTTATGAATAAAAAAAAGAAGTATCTACTGATTGAGAACTACCTTCTCGAAAATCAACAGGCACATTATCGATTTGCTTATAGCTACGTGAAAAATAAGGAGCAAGCAATGGATATATTGCAAGACAGTATTATAAAGGCTCTTCGCTCCATTGACGCACTTGACAAGGCTCAATATTTAAAGACCTGGTTTTATCGAATTTTAATCAATACATCACTCGATTTAATCCAAAGAGATAAGAAAATAGTCTATGTAGAGGATAACGTGCTAGATTATCACCTCCCTGTCCAAGAAGATGAGATACGAGATATCGATCTCTATGAAGCAATTGACCACTTGTCTGGACCAGATAAAACAGTAATTATTCTAAGATACTTTGAAGATATGAAGATTGACGATATTGCGAAGCTATTAGGAGAAAATAAGAACACGGTAAAATCTAGGCTCTACGCTACACTCAAAAAACTTAGAGCACTTTTAGAGGAGGCAGGACAATGAAAGGCTTAGATAAAGCAAAACAAACATATCAGGAAACACCTATTCCTCAGGAGCTTAATGATATGGTGCGTAAATCCATTCAGACTGCTAAACAAAAACCAATAAGAAAGAACAGAATCAAGCATTGGGGAATGGGGATAGCGGCAGCCTCCGTCTTATTTATAGGTAGTGTGAATATTAGTCCAGCTCTTGCTCAATCTTTAGCTGCTGTACCTGCTTTACAATCACTAATTGAGGTCATCACCGTGCAAGACCTTAAGCTGGAGACGGAAAACTCTAGCATACAAATAACCACTCCAAACGTTTCAGGCTTAGAAAATAAAGACTTGGAGGAAACACTAAACAAAAAATATATAGCGGAAAATCAAACATTGTACGATAAATTTATACAGGAAACTGGTATCGATTCACAAGGAAATGTAAATATCGCTACAGATTTTAAAGTACTAACCAATACGGAAGATATTCTATCTATCACGCGCTATCAGTCTATAGCATACGGTTCTTCTCAGCTTATCATGAGAACAGATAACATTGATAAAAAGCATGAAATATTAATAACTTTACCAAGTTTATTTAAAGATGATTCTTATATAGAAACGATCTCTGCTTATCTAATAGGAGAAATGCAGAAGCAAATGGAGATGGATAATCAGATAGTTTACTGGATAGCAGGTGAGGAAGAAGTTGGTTTTGAGCAAATTCGTCCAGATCAAAATTTTTCTATTACAGAAAACCATAAGCTTACCATATCCTTCGATAAATACGAGGTGGCTCCGGGGTCTGCTGGTATTGTATCCTTTGAAATACCTACGGAGATAATAGAAAACCAACTTGTAAGTGATTACTATATAAAATAATGGTAGAAGAAATACGAAAGCACTCACAACCTTAAATGAAGTGAGTGCTTTCGTTTATTTATTTTATCTAATATTCTTTTTAAGAAGGCATTGGTGTATTTGTTGGTTCTGCATAGCCCTCTTTATACGCTTCATCAATAGCCTGCCTAATTTCAGTTAAGGATTTCCCTTCTTGCACCATCTTTATGGAAGTGATAGCAGTTTCCAAGCACGCTGCACAGCGAGTCCCATGATCATCCCAAACGACTTCTCCACTTTCTCTTATCTCAGCGACAAAACAATTAAAGTTGTTTAAATGCCCTACACTATCACCGCAGCCGCAATAGCAAGGCATCCATTTTAATATATCATGCGCCTTGGCTGCAGCTTGATAGACAAGTTTCATCTCATCAGACTGAGCATCTAGAAAGGTTGGTAACGCGTCTATTGAAGCAGTGATTTCCTGAATGTCACCGTTTGTCTGATGGTCTACATGCACTTCTCCGTTTTCATGTTTATGTTCATGTCCTTGCTCTTCAACCTTTTCTTTTTGTTGGCCACAAGCCCCCAAAACCAGGCAAATACTGAATAGCAATAATAGTATTTTTTTCATTTTTACCTCTTATATCATTTTTTCTGGGCGTACAATTTCATCAAATTTTTCAGCAGTTAATAACTCTAAAGCAATAGCTGCTTCCTTAAGGGTCGTGCCATTTTTATGCGCGTACTTCGCTATTTTTGCTGCATTTTCATAGCCGATATATGGATTTAATGCTGTTACAAGCATTAAAGAATTATTCACATGATGCTCTATTTGAGCAAGATTCGGCTCAATTCCTACTGCACAGTTATCATTGAAGCTAATAATTGCATCACTTAACAGGCGTACAGATTGAAGGAAGTTATGAATGATTACAGGCTTAAATACATTTAATTGATAATTCCCTTGGCTAGCTGCAAAGCTTATAGTAGTGTCATTTCCCATAACCTGCGCAACTACCATAGTCATAGCCTCACTTTGAGTTGGATTTACTTTCCCGGGCATAATAGAGCTTCCTGGCTCGTTCTCTGGGATAATCAATTCCCCGATTCCAGAACGTGGACCACTTGCTAAGAAACGAACGTCATTTGCAATTTTCATTAAGTCTGCTGCTAGACCCTTAATTGCACCATGAACGTATACCACATCATCGTAGCTCGTAAGCGCATGGAATTTATTTTTTGCAGATGTAAATTCAATACCAAGTGCCTTTGAAATTTCTGCTGCCACTTGCTCTCCAAATCCCTTAGGTGCATTCAACCCGGTACCAACAGCTGTACCTCCAACTGCAAGCTCCTTCATATCCTCTAAGCTTTGCGCAATCATTTTAGAGGATTTTTCTAGCATTCTATGCCAGCCACTAAATTCTTGGCCAAGTGAAAGTGGTGTCGCATCCTGTAAGTGGGTTCGACCAATTTTCACAATATCCATAAATTGCTCGGATTTCTTTCCTAGTGTTTCTTTTAATATATCAATTGCAGGCAATAATTCTTTTTGAACAGCCAGTACTCCTGCAATATGGAGCGCGGTAGGGAAAGTATCGTTAGAGCTTTGTGATTTATTTACATCGTCATTTGGGTGCAAACGCTCTTCACTACCCTGTTCCTCTAATAGCTGATTGCCTCTATTTGCAATAACTTCATTCACATTCATATTCGTCTGGGTACCGCTTCCTGTTTGCCAAACAACTAATGGAAAATGGTCATCGAGCTTACCAGCTAATATCTCATCAGCCGCTTGTGCGATGGCATTACGCTTCGCTTCGGATAAGTTCCCTAGAGAATGACTTACGATTGCTGCAGATTTTTTTAGAAGTGCGAGTCCGTGCACGACGCCGATTGGCATTTTCTCTATGCCTATTTTAAAGTTCTGCTTTGATCTCTGTGTTTGTGCTCCCCACAGTCGATCTTGTGGTACCTTAATTTCTCCCATTGAATCTCGCTCAATACGATAAGACATGTTTCCTCTCTCCTTTGTTACCAATTATTATTTTTCGTGAAGCATTTGTAAAAACTCATCTAGAACCTCAGGATGGAATTCCGCTCCCAATCCATCTCTTATTTCCTGTATAGCCTCTTGAACGGACATGCCACTTCGATAAACTCTGTTAGTTATCATGGCGCCATAAGGCATCTACAGCAGAACATTAGACGATTCTAAGGGGATTTCTTCCTCTACTGGTCCATAAGGGTATCCCTTTCCATCATACCTTTCATGATGCTCTTCGACAATTAAAGCGGCTTCCATCTGTAACTGTTCGTGATTTCTCGTTATCCCTCAAATAAAATTCAATTCGACAGTAGCTGTTTTGTCCTTTCTAAACCTCCAACAGGGATCTTTTACAAAGAAAAAGATGGAACCTAAGGTGCATTGGTCCATCTTTTAGAGGTTTCATTAAGTTAATTGAACTTCTTTCTCTTCTTTTTCTTCATTTGACTTTTTCACTTCATGCGTCAGCTGCTCCAAACTTGGACGAATGGTATTTTTTCCAGCATAGCTCTCTAGTAGATCCTTCACATCTATGCCCGAGGAAGCCTTAAGTGTTTCCTGTAAGGTAGACATTAGGTTCGTTGCATAGGAGGTTACTTTGTTAGCTCCTCCACCTTCCCCACTCCCTGTATCGACAACTGTAATTTTATCAATATTAGATAATGGGCTAGCGATCTGCTTAGCATATTCAGGAAGCATATTAATCACCATGTCCATTACCGCAGCTTGACCATATAGCTCAAATGCTTCTGCAATTTTACGTTTTGCTTCCGCTTCAGCAAGTCCTTTCAATCGGATTACCTCTGCCTCTGTTTCCCCTTGTGCACGTTGAGCATCTGCTTTTGCGATACCGTCAAGACGCACTTTTTCAGCATCTGCTTTCGCTTTCGCTTCAATACGATATTTTTCTGCGTCCGCTTCTGCAATTTCTCTATTTTTAGCAGCAGCTGCACTTTGTTCAATCGCATAACGATCAGCGTCCGCTTTTTTCTTTACCTCAGAATCATATTGCTTCTCGCGTCGCAGTATTTCCTTTTCTTCTAGTTCAATTTGCTTTTGTCTTTCAATGATACGAATTTGCATTTCCTGCTCTGTAACCTCTTGCTTTGCTTTGGCTGTTTCTAATTCGTACGCTTGGTCAGCACGGGCTTTTGCTACGTCCTGCTCACGACGATATTCAGCTACTTTTAGTTGATTATGTTTTTCTGCCTCTGCGATTTCGGTTGATCTTTCAATTTCTGCCTTTTGTGCTTCTTTATCAGCTTCTGCACGCTTAATACGTGTTTCCTTTTCCGCATCGGCAGTTGCTATGTCCGCATCTCTTTTTACTTGTGCAATTCGCGGCTTTCCTAGAGAATCTAAATAACCGTTTTTATCTCGAACATCCTTAATTGTAAAGGACACGATGATAAGCCCCATTTTTGCAAGGTCTTGGGATGCAACACGCTGTACCTCTTGAGAAAATTTATCTCTGTTTTTATATATCTCTTCAACCGTCATTGATCCAAGAATAGAACGCAAATGGCCTTCTAATACTTCTTTTGCCTCAATTTCTCTGTCTTCCTTAGACTTTCCTAAGAACTGCTCAGCTGCAGTGGCAATTTCCGGTATAGAACCACCAATCTTAATGATTGCAGTTCCGTCTGCCATAACCGGTACCCCTTGCTCTGTATACACTTCAGGAGTTGTTACTTCTAATTTACTAGAAAGTAAGCTTAGTGGCTCTGACTGTTGGAAAACAGGTAGCACAAAAGTTCCTCCACCTCGAATAATCTTTATACGATTGCCAGAATCATCCGTATGCACATTTTTAGAGCCCAAGTAGCTTCCTGTAACGATTAACGCTTCATCTGGTCCAACTGTCTTGTACTTCGTTACATAAACAATCAATAACACTGCTAATACAAACACCACAATACCTATCGGAACTAAATATTCCATTTCTTTTCCCCCTTTTTTTATAAAGGCATATACTCTTTTACTAAGAATGTGCCCTCTTTTACCTCGATAATTAAAACCTGTTTGTCATACTGGATTTCTTCATTTTCATAGCCAGCTGCACGCTTGGATAAAATACCATTCACTGTTTCAATGATAATTTCACCATAACCATCTGATGGGATGGGAACTATTACTCTACCAACTAGACCTTGTAAATCAGCATCTGAGTAAGCTAATGAAACCTCAGCCGATGATAAAGGAATAAGCACAAAATAATAGAGGAGAAAAGTAAAAACCGTGGATACCAATAAGGAAACTACTATAATAAGCTGATCCGACCAATCGGTTAGATTGATCAGAATAAATCCAGAAGCACAGATAAATAAAAGAAACGAGAGGACAGTAGTCGGGCTAAATACACCCTCAAATGCGTCAGCAAAATCTGCAAATATCACATATAAAACTGTTATGAGACCAATTACCAATAAACCATATAAAAAAATTTGTTCGATTCTTCTCACTCCTTTACCATTTATTTTCCTTTCAATTAATTTTACGCTATTCACAAAGAAAAGTTTCAAAAATATTTTAAGATTCAAAATTGAGGGTATAGTATGGCATCTGGCATTTGTTACAGTATTTTGTCCGACTAACAAAGATTAATGTTACAATTTTGTAAATTTAATAAGTTGCCAGTAAAAATAATAGGCTTTTCACTATTTTTTTTGGTATGCTATGTGAGGTAAATTATATTGAGAAATTTTCGAAGTCTAGGAGGCTTTTTATGATTAGTTCAAAAAAACCAGATCCATTTTTCTTGTCGCTTTTGAAAATTGCAGAAAACGTGCGCGAAGGTGCTCACTATGCTGATGATTTTCGAATAAATACGGTTTCTGATTTAAAAGAAATCAGCTTACATATGAAAAATTATGAAACTGCTGGGGATACTCTAATTCACGAGTTGATTGTTATGCTAAATAAATCCTTCATGACACCTATTGAACGAGAGGATATTTTAGAACTCGCAGTCCGTATGGATGATATTTTAGACGGAATTGATAACTTTACAGCTCATTTAGAAATGTTCTCTCTAGTAGAAATTGACGAGTCGATGCGTACATTTCTAGGTTATATCGTAAAAAGCACAGATGAAATCGTAAAGGCTATGGAGCTTCTATCCCAAAAAAAATTGTTGAAGATGAGAGACCATTCGATTCTAATTAAGGACTACGAGCGTAAATGTGATGAGGTGTTACGTTCTTCTATAAAGCAATTATTCTTGAAGGAGAAAGATCCTATTCGTATCATCCAATTCAAAGACATATACGAACAATTAGAAGATATAGCTGATTATTGTCAAAACGTAGCCAATACGCTTGAAACAATTATTATGCGTAACGCTTAGGGGATATAAGTATGGATACTATAATTATATTAACATTAGCCGTCGTATTTTTTGCTTTGGCATTCGATTTTATTAATGGGTTCCATGATACCGCCAATGCAATTGCTACATCAGTATCGACAAGAGCTCTAAAGCCTCGAGTAGCTGTATTTATGGCTGCTATCATGAACTTTATTGGAGCTCTAACGTTTACGGGAGTAGCCAAAACAATAACAAAGGATATAGTAGATCCATTTGCATTAGAGCAGGGTACCCTTATTATTCTTGCCGCTCTTCTATCAGCGATTATTTGGAACTTAGTAACTTGGTATTATGGTATACCATCCAGTTCTTCACATGCCCTAATTGGTTCCATTGCTGGAGCAGCAGTATCTGCTGCAGGCTTTGCCATTTTAAATTACACTGGCTTTATAAAAATTTTACAAGCTTTAATTCTTTCTCCATTTATCGCATTAGCTGTAGGATTTTTAATGATGTCTTTATTTAAAGTAATCTTTAAAAATGGTAGTCTGTATGGAACGAACAGAAGATTCCGTACCTTCCAAATCGGAACTGCAGCTTTACAGGCCTTCACTCACGGAACGAATGATGCGCAAAAAGCAATGGGGATTATAACAATGGCTTTAATCGCAGCTGGCTGGCAAACAAATGATGACATCCAGCTCTGGGTACGCTTCTCTGCAGCTTTGGCTATGGGGCTTGGTACTTCTATTGGCGGTTATAAGATCATTAAAACTGTTGGCGGAAAAATAATGAAAATACGTCCTATCAATGGGGCTGCAGCTGACTTATCATCTGCCATGATTATTTTTGGAGCCACTACAATCCACCTTCCCGTTTCTACCACGCATGTTATCTCCTCTGCCATTATGGGAGTAGGAGCTGCACAACGCGTGAAAGGAGTAAAGTGGGGAGTTGCGAAAAAGATTGTCTTGACTTGGGTAATTACATTACCTATTTCCGCTATTTTAGCAGGGTTAATATTCCAACTATTAAACTTATTCTTTTAATTAGATTTCTTAATTTAATAAATTGGGACGGAACAAATCGAATGAGGAGCACTTATGATTCTATAATATTATTAGAGTCATAAGTGCTTTCTTAAATTTTGGGGTTCAATTCTCCGCTGCTTCTGACCAATAGTGGTTTCTACTATTAGCAAATTTTAATTAATAAAAGAATAGAATCTATCAAGATAAGAATGATGTTTGTCTAACCCTTTCTTTCCTATTTTTTGAACCTATGGTTCTCCGCATCGTCGGACGCTTTCCATGGGGGCGTGGTAAGCCAGCACCCAACGCTTTGCGTGTGGCTGTGCCGGCTTACCTACCACCTTGCTCCCATAGGAGTCGCCGACGCTGCTACAAACCGATAGAGTTTCTTACTACAAATGAATTTAATCCATAATTTCAAGAAGGGATAGAACCCATTAAAAAGAAAGGGTTATGTCCTACCCTCTTTTTTACTTATTCCCTCCCTTCTACAACAGTCAGTGTTGCCCATATTAAGTATCATATAAAAAGAATGAATGAAGAATGCCAATGATTTCGACTTCCCTTTTTTCCATTCCCAACATCCTCGTCATATCAATCTCCTTCTCTTCAACCCTTGCTCCCTTAAAACTTAATCATCATGCATATTCAATTTAAAGTCCCACATGGAAATATTTCAATAAGGCAGAAACCATTTCTATGGTTACGGCTTCGATTTACGTTTTCCTTTTCTTTTTTCGAAACTGGTCCTCCCGGTTGTTGATTCTACTCGTTTTCTATTACAATAATAAATAGGTTTTTCATCTTAAGGAGGGGCACCATGAAGTTAATTGCCAATTTTGTAACGAAATATTATAAGCTCACTCTAATAGCTTGGTTGGTTGTTTTTGCGGTATTAGCCTTCTTTGCTATTAGAATCCCTGAAGTTTTAGAGGGTGATGGTTTTTTTACAAACGGCGACCATCAGGAGGTCATGGATGAACTATCAAAAACCTTCGATATGCCCGCTGAAACTTTATTTGTCGTTTTTGAAGAGAAAACAGATAACGAAATAAAAGATACATTAAAAAAAATCGAAAAATTAGACCTTGCAGAGTCCATACAATCCCCTTTGGAGGATCGCACACTTTATAAGGAAGACGTTGCATATGCGATGCTACATTTTAGCACAGACATACCTGATAGAACGGTAGTAGTAGATCCTATTCGAAAAGCAATAGGGGATGAAAAAGGAGTAACCCTCACGGGAGGCGCGGCTATAAGCAAGGATATTAATGCAGCTAGCCAAAGAGACCTTGCAAGCGCAGAGGCTATTGGTTTACCTATCGCCTTGATTGTTTTATTACTCGCTTTCGGAAGTGTCATGTCCGCATTCGTCCCTATCGCAGTAGGTATTGTAACGGTTGTATCTACGTTTGGACTCATGACAATAATCGGAGAGTCCGTAAACTTATCAATCTTTATCTTAAACGTTGTCCCAATGCTTGGCTTAGCTCTTAGTATAGATTTTGCGCTCCTGCTGATTAATCGATATAAAGAAGAGTTAACCAAACAACCTATAGAGGATGCTATCAAAACGGCCATCCAAACTGCCGGTCGCTCTATCATCTTCTCCGCGTTATGCGTATTTATCGGGTTAGGCGCAATGTTCGTATTGGACGTTCAAATCTTCCAGAATATCGCGCTTGGAGGAATGCTAGTTGTCTTCTTAGCCGTATTAGCATCTATTACACTCCTTCCTTCCTTACTAATGATATTGAAGGAACGAATCAACAAATGGACGATCCTGAAAGTAAAGCCAGGTGGCTCTACTAAATGGCATCGCTTTGCCTCTTTCGTAATGAAGCGGCCTATCACGATTGTCCTTGTAGCATTAGTGATACTTGGAATCGGAATTATTCCTGTTATAAATATAGAGCTTACGATTCCACAAGTGGATTCACTTCCTCCTTCCTATGATTCCCGTGAAGCTTATGAGCTGATGGAAGAGGAATTTAACTTTGGAGAGGAATCTACGATGTATATGGTTGCTGAGCGTCCAAATGGCTGGGAGCAAGAAGATGGGCTACAAGCAATCAAAAAGTTACAGGATGCTCTTCTTGCAGACCCAGATGTAAAGCAAGTGGATACAATATTTACAGCTAGTGAAATTCCAACGGTAGAACAGTGGCAGCAAAGCATGGAAATTCTAGAGGTTCAAAATCAATTAGATCCATTAGTAGAAAGCTTTATACAAAATGACAAGCTCTTCATCCCGATTACACTTGGTTTAGATGGTACCTCACAGAAAGCACAAGATTGGGCAAGAGAATGGGCTGATAAAGATCTCGGCGTCGACTATAAGCTAGGCGGCCACCCTAAGTTTAATCAAGAAATTTTTGATGAGATTTTTAGCAAGGTAGGACTACTTTTAGGAATAATTATCGGTTCGACCTTACTCATCTTAATGATTGCTTTTAAATCCATTCTCATTCCGTTGAAGGCAATTCTTATGAATGTCATTGGCTTAGCCTCTACCTTTGGGATACTTGTCTATATATTTCAATATGGACATTTTGGTTTAGAAGAAACAACCATTGCCTTAATTATCCCAGTGATCGTCTTCAGCTTGGTCTTCGGGCTAAGCATGGATTACGAGGTATTTTTAATTTCTCGTATCCAAGAAGAGTATGTAAAACATTATGATAATACTCTAGCAACTATTGATGGGTTAACCTCTACTAGTAAGATTATTACATCTGCGGCATTAATCATGATTGTTATAACTGGAGCCTTTGCCTTCACAGACGTAATGCCTGTTAAACAAATAGGTGTTGGAATCGCCATAGCAATAGCTATTGACGCTACTATCATTCGACTGCTTCTTGTCCCAAGTCTTATGAAGCTTTTCGGAAAATGGAATTGGTGGCTCCCTTTTAGAAAAGGTCCCTATAAAGCAAAGAGTCTTCATTAATTAATTTCAAAACGCCCATTTTGTAAGAGTAGTCAACAAAATGGGCGTTTTCATATTTATTTAGATTAGAAATTTGATTGGTACCATTTTTTCGCAGCTTCTACTTCTTCCTGTGTTAGCTGATGTCCATAAGAGTGCCAGAACAATTCTACTTGCGCCCCTTTACTCTCAAACAAACCTTTTAATTCTTCGGATTCTTCTACCGGACACATAAAATCATTTTTTCCTGCTGCTATAAATATCGGTAGACCATTCATATTCGGCAGCTCTACGCCCCTCCTAGGTACCATTGGGTGGTGTAAAATGGCACCGGCTAAAGCGTGCTCATACTCGAACAGTAAATTGGCAGCTATATTAGCGCCGTTTGAATAGCCAATTGCAATCACATTATTCCGGTTAAATCCATACTGTTTGGCTGAATCATCCAAAAACTTTTTTAATTCCTCTGTTCTATATGCCAAATCCTCAAAATCAAAAATCCCCTCTGCAAGACGCTTAAAAAAGCGGGGCATCCCATTCTCTAATACATTTCCTCTAACACTTAAAATATTTGCCTTAGAATCTATTTCTCTACCTAACCCCACTAAATCGTGCTCGGTCCCCCCTGTGCCATGTAATAATAGAAGGGTGTTATTGGCAGGGTTATCCCCTTTGTAATATACATGCTTCAAGAGAAAACCTCATTTCTACATTATCTCGAATTTGAGATAATTATAACGATAAGTGAGAAGTTGGTCAATTAATCAGTTCTTTTAGCTTTGCTGGGTCGTCTACTCTTATTGCAAACTCAGTGATATTTTTCTTTCTTCCCATAAACTGAGTAACTTCAATAGGCTCATTAAGATAAATAATTGCCTGAGGCTCTAACTCCTCAAAATCCTTGTATATAAATTTGATTGTATCTTTTTGAGGAAGCGAGCCTCCCCATTCTACTTCCTTTATTAACGAAATGGGAACTGCTGCTCTTGCTGTAAAACCTTGTGTTATATATAATGTCCCATCTCTTTTTTCAATGGGATGAAGTCTAGTAATTTGGATTTCCGCCAAGAAGAAGAAAACAGAGTAAATATTTAAAATCAATAGCACGATAGATAGAATAAGAGACTTTTCATGAAGCCACCAATGAAGGCCTATAGTTTCAATAATAATTGCATGAATCAACATAATATTAAATGCTATTGTACTAGTGTTCTTATGCATACTAACACTATCAGCTTCCCTTGGAGCTTTCTTCTTCCAAGTAAAAAGAGCATAATAGAACATTATTATCTCAGTCATAATAATATTTACGAGTATATTTTTGGTTATGAGCTTTTCCACAGCTGGGATAAGTCCAAACAGTATTCCAGATTTCATCGCCATTATTTCAGCTTTAATTTTAGGGATTTTCCATAGAATTAAAAATAGAATTCCTATTTCTGCTGTAATTAATAGTATCTCTATTGCAATCCCTGCATATAGCACGCCTATATAAGGGACAAACAGTTCATAAGGTACTATAAGCCTTGCAAGGATTAACCCAGCTACCATAAATCCAATGGTTTGCTTGATGGAAATTTTAAAAGCACCGAAGAAAAGAAGAGGAGCAATTATTGCTAAGTCAATTAAAGAACCAAGTGCTACGCCGCTCGTTAATTGAATGGAGAATATGCTCGATATTTCTGGACGATATAAAAGAAAGTTACTTACTAATACCAGAAGCAGCAAAAATAAAGCTATTTTGGCGAAGCGCGTTTTACGTAAAATCATCTTCATCACCCTTTCCGTTCCATTCCTTACATTTATTATATCTTTACAGGCCCCCAGAATAATGTTATTTTTTAGAAAAGTGTAACAAATTTATGAACAATTAAATTGGTAGCTTTAAAAGTAAATTCTTGCCTCTCTTATTAGTAGCATGCTGATAATAAAGTAATAATAAAAATATAATAAGGGGATTATGATGACTTATAAGTTTAATAGGATGACGCAAGAACAAGCAGAGGAAATAGCATTTCACTGGCACTATGATGGAGAATATTCTTTTTATGATATGGAAGCCGATCAAGATGATTTAGAGGAGTTTATTAACCCGAAGACACGAGGGCCCTCTATGTATTCCGTTATGGAAAATCATGAATTAATCGGTTTTTTTAGTGCAAATAAAGTAAATAACCTTACTGTTGATATCTCCTTAGGATTAAGACCAGACTTAACTGGTAAAGGAATAGGAATGGAATTTCTTCAAAATGGCATGGAGTTTATTACAAGTAAACGTTGTCACGAGGTGACAATCTTAGTTTCTTATTCTTTATTGCGTTAAAATTGGATTAATAATGGCGGAGGTTGGTGGCTATAAAAACAAGGAATATTAATATCCAAGAACGTATGAAGGAGTTACATGTTGTTGGCTTAAGTATGGTCGTAATTGAAGATGGTTTAAATGAGAGCAAAGGCACTTTTGGTTATTTGAATGCAGAAACAAAAGATATAGTAAACACTCAAACACTCTTCCATGCATGTTCCATCAGTAAATTTCTTACCGGACTGTTAGTACTTAAATTAGCAGAACAGCAGTACTTCCACCTAGATGACAATGTGAACAACAGGCTGGTCTCTTGGAAAATACCGAGCAATAAATATACAAGAGAAGTGACATTAAGAAATTTACTTAACCACCAATCTGGAATGATAGATCCTCAAGGCAGCTTTTCAGAGCTCGGCTCAATAGATTCTGCTCCTACTATGAGAGAACTTCTAGAGGGTAAGAGTCCTTACTGCAACACTCCCGTCACCGTACAATATGAGCCCGAAAGCAGGTTCGAGTATTCAGATGCAGGCTATTGTGTAATACAGCAGCTAATAGAGGATGTCATGGAAAAAACATTTATAGAGGTTGTTGAGGAACAAATTTTTAAACCATTACAAATGACCAATAGTAAGTTTAAGATTGAACAGATAGATAAAAATATTGCAAGCGGTTATCACAAAAACAGCAAAGTAGTGACTGGAAAATATCCTATTTATCCATGTGCAGCAGCTGGCTTGTGGACGACTCCTTCTGATTTAGCCATCCTGATGATTGAATTATTTAACTCCCTAAAAGAGCAAAGTTCGATAGGTCTCTCATCAAAGTATGCAAAAGAAATAATTACCCCTAGTGGTACGAATAAATGGGTTGGACTAGGTGTATTTTTAGAGAACCCCAAGAATGGTTTTGAAATTTCGTCTCTTGGTTGGGGTGTTGGATTTCAATGCATGATGGTTGCCTTTCCTAATCAAGATGCAGGCTTGGTGATTATGACTAATACTGATTTAGGAGTTCATCAATTGAAGGGGATTATTGGAGAAATATATCAAGATTATTGTAGTCACCTGCTTTAATTCTTCGATATTAAAAAGCGAGTAAGGAGAACAAATCATTTGTCCACTTACTCGCCAGGGATTCAAAAAGCTACTCTCAAGCTATTCTTCCATTTTCTCTACAGTTTGCGCAGCTCCTTGGGCAGGGTATGACTCCTTGATAGTAGTGTAACCGACCTTCACCTGATCATATAGCTCCAGTTCACTGGCCTGCCCTAAAGAAAAGGTAAACCAGGTTGCCTCGTTCCCTTGTTGTAACAGTTCTTCTACCGTGGATGCCTTTGCTTCCTCAACGGATATATCACTTATTACGAGCATAGAAGACTTATCCTTTATTTCAACAATCACACCTGTAGTATAAGTAGTTGGTTTCGGCTGTGTTGGGTTTTCATCAAAAAATTTCATGATAAAATAGAAGGTAGCCCCAAGTGCCAGTAGTATGACTGCTATTAAAATAAAAACGGTCGACTTCCCTTTCATTTACACCACCCCCTACTTCTTTTTAGAGCGGTAAAAGCCCTCTTCCAACAGATAAGTCTTTGCTTCCTCATAGGAACCAAAGCTTTCCTCCAGATTGTAGCCATGATAGATATTCCATAGCGTGTCTTCTTGCAAAAGAGTCAGCTTTGAGTTTTCCTTATTTGTCCATTCTTCTTCAATTTCTTCTTCTACTTCTTCTTCAGTCGCTAGATAGTTTATCGAGTCTTTAATAATTTGCTTTAATTCGGCTGCTGAAGCCTCGCGAATATTCACGTAACCCTTTTCATCCGCCTTATATTGCGGAAGATCTCCAACATATACAAAGCCATTACCATTGGGATGTAGGTGATAAACAACTGTTGTTTTTTCATATAGGCTGTCTTCGTAGTGGTAGTTCACTCGCTTCATGGAAACTTCTTTACGAGTCAGCTCTGAAAATTCCTGTATAATTACTTCTTTTTCTTCAAATGTCAGCATATGATTCCTCTTTCTTTCCTATCTTTAGTATTTTAGTATAACACACTATTAATCCCTTCTTGTCCACCATTCTGCCAGAATAACGAAACATATCACTATTCCAATGGCCAATCCAAAAAACCAATCAGGTAAAAAGCCCAATTTAATCCTCCTTGCCTATTCTCATTCACCAAGCTCTGAAAATGCCATCCATTCCTCTCTAGACGGGCCGTAAAGGCCAGGCACCTTCAGTCCAGCTTGACGCATTAGTATTGTCATCTGTCCTCTGTGGTGAATTTGATGTGTGATAAGTACTTTTAATATGGTGGCTACACTCCAGCTTTCTCCATACATATCTTTCTTCTCATTAAGTGTATCATCATTCCACTGCTCTTTCACAGCATTTACAAGGGCTTTACTTGAAAATTCATAAGCCTCTAATATTTCCTTTTTACTTTTAGGCTCTGGCTGATCATGAGGAGTGGGAGAAAAAGCAAGATCTGCCTTTCCAATCATTTCACCAATTGTCTTGACTAGGTGCCAAGCTAAATTACCGAGTGTCATGCCATGCTCGTATGACTTTTGCATAAGTGATTCATCTGTTAAATTACTCAGTACTCGAATAGTTCCTTCGCTTTCATTTTGCCAATCCACTAAAAAATCCTCTATTCTTCTGTACATACCTTCTCCTCCTTTTATTCTCTCTTCCCTTCCTATTCTTGCTATAAGTTTGTTTCTCCTGCTCTTACTTAATAGATATTAGACAGTAGATGTGTTAGACTAAAGAGTACAAGATAAAGGACGTGAATAACATGATTAAAATTGAACTGCCAAAGCCCGATGTGACGATTACTCAACGAAAACAAGAGCCTAAAGAAGGCGAAGTTGTAATACCATCCATCTACGGTTTTATTGATTTCCACCAGATCCCTCGCGATAAGGGCGGAATCTTTATGTTTTACAATAAAAATGATGAACTGTTATTTGTAGGAAAAGCCCGTAAAATCAGACAGCGTATTAAAAAACATTTTGAAGACAATGTTTCTCCAATGCTTAAGCACAGAGACGAAGTAGCCAAAATAAGCGTATGTATTGTAGAAGATCCTATGGACCGAGAAATTTATGAAACATATGCAATCAATACTTTGAGAGCAAAATATAATATCGACAAGGTTTTTTATTAAGCGATAAGCTTTAGTAAAAGGAGCCTGAGACAAAACAATAGAACAGCACTTTCGATTTCATATTTTTGATGGAATCGAAAGTGCTTTCTTACTTTAAAAATGTGTGGTTCTTCACTGCGCGTTAGCGTTCGGCTACGGCTCACCGGAAAGCGTCCGACGATGCGAAGAACCAGAGGTTCACAATAAGAAAGCACGTATGATTCTAGAATCACACATGCTCCTCATTTGGTTTGCCCTGCTTTTTATTTCTTTTCATCAAATATACTAGTACTATGCTTCGGTTGAACTCTTGCCTTAGGATCTATGAATGCTTTTATATGACTAATTGCATTTGGAACCTCTCCGAAGCCCACTGCTATTAATTTAACCTTCCCAGCATGTGTACAAACATCCCCTGCTGCATAAACACCCTCTATATTGGTCTCCATTTTTTCATTCACTATAATAGAGTTACGGTCCATCTCTAATCCCCATTCTTTTAGAGAGCCCAGTGAAGCAATATTTCCATAATTCACGATTACCTCATCTACAGGTAAACATTCTTCTTGTTTGTCTTTCCCCACTAGAACCACTTCTGTTATATGTTCTCCATCACCCACGAGCTCCTTTACAACATAAGGGGTTTTGATTTGGACATTTGAATGATGAAGCTGGTGGATGGTCATCTCATGAGCAGTGAATTGCTCTTTTCTATGACATATCGTTACCTTAGAAGCTATTTTTTCTAACATGAGCGCCCAGTCTAAGGCCGAATCTCCACCTCCAAGAACGAGGACATTCTTATCCTTAAAATCTAGCAAACTTTTAACCTTGTAATGTAAATTCTTATTTTCATATTGTTGTGCTCCAGGAACGTTTAACTTACGAGGTTGAAAGGATCCAACACCCGATGTCAATAAAATGGTTTTCGTATAATGTATTCCTTTATCTGTTGTTAAAGCAATGTAACCCTCTTGTTTATCAATGGACGTTGCTGTTTCTTCCAAATGGATAGCAGGTTTACTGTATGCTGCCTGCTCCACCAAATTGGCAACTAAATCCTTCGCCATGATCTTAGGTATACCGGCAATATCGTATATATATTTATCAGGATATAACTCCATCAGTTGACCTCCTAGCTGAGGAAGGCTATCAATTATTTTTACACTCAAGCCTCTTAAACCAGCATAGAACGAAGCAAACAGTCCAACAGGACCTCCGCCAATTATCGTTACGTCCACTATTTCTTTTTCCATGTTATTCAACAGCCCCTTGCTTTTTCATTAAAGAAATCGTTCCCTAACCTCAGGACTAGGAATCATACATTCTTCCTTCTTCCCAAACCACTTATATCTATTTTTTGCTATATATCTATATACACTATTTCTGATAGGTCTTGGAACTACTTTAAGTATATATAGTATTTTCCATAAACCCTTTAAATGCTTGCATACCTCTAATGCCCCATCTGAATACTTATAAACCTGATCATCCTTTATTAAGATAAAGCTATCAATTTGGTCAGGTATGTGGAACTTCTTTTTTAATTCAACTCCAGCCTCACTCTGTAGTGCTGCGAACCGGAAGTAAGCCTTGGGATCTCTTGCAATGATAAATTGTACACTTGTATCACAGAAATTACATTCTCCGTCAAACATAACAATCGCTGTCATTTTCACCCCTCCTTACCTGTAGTTTAGCAGAAATAAAAAAGATGCTCACTCATCGCGTCCCGATAAATGGCATCTTTCTCTTTTATCCTTTGTCTTGAGGAGTATCTGAGGAACCAAAAGCTTCTACATCCTCAAAACTGTTATCAAAATCTCTTCTTTCATCATTTTCTCGGTCAATAGGATGATCCGTCGAAGAGTTTAAAATTTCCTCCTCCACTGGTCTAGCATCGTTAACCTCCTGCTCAGCATGCTCAACACAGGTAAGAGCAGTTGGTTTTGCCTCTAGACGTTCAATAGGGATGGTTTTATTGCATACTCTGCAGGTACCATATGTACCATTTTCTATCGCCTCAAGAGCATGCTGTACCTCTTCCTTTTCATTATCGAAATGTCTAATAAGTGCTAGGCGAGTATGCTGGTCAGTTAAGTCACTCGCATTATCTGCTGGATGATTATCATAATTGGATAGTTCAGTTGTTTCAAAGATAGCTTCAGCCTCTTTACTTTTCTCTATTTCATCTAAACGATTCTTCAATGTCCTCTTTATGGTATCGTATTTAGTCATCATAACTCCTCCTTGAATTATTAATAGGAATACCCATTATTCTTTAAAATAAAACAAAGAAGGAAGGGTATATTATTTTCATCTGTGTTTTTCATACATGAATGTTGGATAATAAGATAACATAAGAAAAAGGAGTGATTTTCATGGGTATTCATCAATTTTTTAGAAGCTTAAATGATTTAGAAAGAATAATTCGAGCACCTGGACGTTTTAAATATGAAGAGCATAATGTGGCGGCTCACTCTTGGAAGGTTGCACAATATGCTATGTTTTTCGCAACAATAGAAGAACAGCATGGAGCAACTATCAATTGGAAATCCTTGTTCGAAAAAACAATTAACCATGACTTTGCAGAAATTTTTATCGGTGATATTAAAACTCCTGTAAAGCATGCCTCTCCAGAGCTTAAACAAATGCTTGCGCATGTAGAAGAAAAAATGATGGAGAAATTTATATTATCGGAAATTCCACCAGAATTTCAGGCAGTTTTCTTTGATCGTATGAAAGAGGGGAAGGACGAGACAATTGAGGGGCGTTTATTAGAGCTTGCGGATAAGCTTGACCAAATCTATGAAGCATTCGCAGAATTGCAACGTGGGAACACAGACCCAGAATTCGTTAAAATGTATGAATTAGCATTAAGCAAATTACTACACATCCCATTAACAAATAGTGTAGCTTATTTTAAGGAAGTAATTCTACAGGATTTGATGGCAGAAGAATCGGTGATTGATGTTAAAAGCATTACTCTACGAGCTTTAGTCGAATAAGGAAAAATATTCAATATTTTTAGCGATATATTGTATAATTTAGTGTATACTATAATTATATTATTAAGAATATTGAGGAGGGATTCTTTTTGCCTATACCAGTTGATCATACAAAGCCTATTCGCAAGACAGCAAAGCTGCATGCATTCAATCAGATACAGCAGTGGATCATAGACGGCACACTTCAACCACATGAAAAACTAAATGACATTGAGCTTGCTCAAGCATTAGGTGTAAGTCGTACTCCTATACGAGAATCCCTACAGCTTTTAGAATCCCAAGGGTTTGTTACCATGCAGCCAGGTCGTGCAACTCAGGTTACCCCTGTCGAGCCACAGGATATTTATAATTTATTACCACCTCTGGCCGCCCTACAGGCTTTAGCAGCAGAACTAGCTACCCCTAACATGGATGAAGAAGCTATTCGATTTTTAGAAGAAAAAAACAAAGAGTTTGCGAGGGCTCTTGAATCGAATGAGTTTAATACAGCACTTAAAATAGATGAGGAATTCCATCAAGAGATTGTGGATAGAGCAAACAATCCATACATAACCTCTATGGTAGAAATGCTTCAGGCCCATGTACGGCGTTTATATTATTACGAAAAAATTAAGTTACGAGAGCAATCAATTGAACAGCATACCGAACTTATTAATCTGTTTAAAAAAGGTGATACGAAAAAATTAGCGGAAGTAATGCGAGCTAATTGGACGTATACAATAGAAGCATTTTGATATTACTAAACTACTCTAAATAATAGAAGTCGACAGTGATTAACACCTCTCACTGTCGACTTTATTTTTTCCTAATTTAAGAGATTTCAATCCCTCTACTCTATTCCTTTATTCTCGCAATAAGTCCTGTTACGATCGTTAAAATGATAAATGGAACCAGCCAACCTAGACCAACTTCATAGAAGGGTAGAGTATTAGATAAAAATGCAAGAATAGATTCAAGCCATCCTGGAAGAGCAACTTCTAAAGAATTATAAAGTGCTTTAATCCCGTCTATTAATCCAATTAAAAAGGTGAAGAACATTACTGTTCCGTACACCATTCGGCTATGATTGAACAATGGTGATAAGAATGTCAATAGTATCAGTACAATAGCCAACGGATACAGTAGCATCAATACTGGAACGGAATAGGTAATAATATCTGATAACCCAAAATTCGCTATGATGCATGTAAACACACTAAAGATAATAACAAACTTTTTATAGCTAATTCTTGGCATCAATGTATTAAAATATTCAGCACAGGCTGTAGTTAATCCTATACTTGTCGTTAAGCAGGCCAAAATAATGACGATTGATAATAATACACTACCGAAAGTACCAAAGTAGTGTACAGACGTGTTACTTAGTACTGGACCGCCATTATCAAAGTAACCAAACAAATCTACGCTCGTTGCTCCTAGATATCCAATGCCTGTGTAAATGACCCCTAAGAATAGAATTGCTATTCCGCCAGATTTAGCTGTAGCTCCTAATATACCCGTCAGCGAAGTAATTCCCATTTTCCGAATAGCATCAATAACAATAATCCCAAATACTAATGAGGCAAGCGCGTCCATCGTATTATAACCTTCTGTAAAACCAGTCATAAAAGCATTATTCACATAATTGCCTTGTGGTTCTGCAAATTCGCCTATCGGTTTTACAAAAACAAATACTAAAAGGATTAAAAGTCCAATTAAGATACCAGGTGATAAGTATTTCCCCACATTGTCTACAATCTTTGATGGAGATAAAGAAAACCAAAGAGTAATACCAAAAAACAAAATAGTGAAAATAAGTAATCCTATTTGTGCATAGTCTTCATTAAGATAAGGAAGTATCCCAATATCATAAGAAACAGCTCCAGTTCGTGGGAGTGCAAAGAAAGGACCAATTGTTAAGTATAAAAGTGACGTGAAAATGATAGCGAAAACTGGGTGCACTCTACTAGAAAGATCTTGTAAATTTCTGCTTCCTGAAAAACCCATCGCTAGCGTTCCAAGAAACGGTAGACCAATACCTGTAAGTAAGAAACCTAGCATAGCAATCCATAAATTACTTCCAGCATTCTGACCTAAGCTGGCTGGGAATATTAAGTTACCTGCTCCAAAGAATAGAGCAAACAACATAACACCAATGACTAAATAATTTGAAAACGGCAGCTTCTGATTCATAACTTCCTCCTGTATAAAGAAAAGATGACCTTTTCATTTTCTCTAGTTGTTTTAGAATTAGCTTTTGTCGAATTTTCAGTTAATCCTATAAGTGATAAGTTTGATAATACTATGTATCTATGCAGAATGCAATATATTAGTTAAATTTATTGAATATTATATTTTATTTATCAATTCCTTTATCTTTCCAAAAAAAATGATAGCTCAGTACCATCTCTTTGGTATCTTAGCTATCATTTTTCTCATTATCTTTTTGAAGAAGCTCTCGCAAAGAATCATTGGAGGAGTTATCGGCAAGCGGAACATTTGACCTGTATGCAGCTCTTGTCAGTAAATGACCTGCCACAGGCGCTGTTAGAAATACAAAAAGTATACCCAATATTAGTCGAATACTAATATAAGCCTCATGTACCCAAAAATAAATGAAGGCGCCTATCAGAGAGAGTAATACTGCAACCGTAGCGCTCTTAGCTCCTGCATGAGAGCGTGTATAAACATCGGGAAGCCTTATAATACCTATGGCGCTTATTACGCTCATAATCCCACCTAACAGTACAATTAACGCAGCTATCAATTCAAGTATCTGACTTACGTTCAATGATAACTCCCCTTTCTATATACCTCGCAACTGCAATGGTACTAATAAAGGCAAGTATTCCCAAGATTAGAATAGCCTCTAGAAACGCTTTTGTTTTTAACACAATAGAAACGACGGCTATAATGGAAATTAAATTAACTCCGACCATATCCAATGCTACCGCTCTATCAGGAGCTGTCGGTCCTTTAATCATCCGAAGGAGAGCAATAGCAATGGAGATGGTGAATAACGCAAGGGAGATCAATAAGATTATTTGAACCATTACCTAGTCACCTCCATAATTGCTTTTTCGAACTTTGATAACGACCTTAATATTTCAGCCTTGGAGACCTCAATATCCATGGCATGTATGAAAAAAGTATCCCCTTCCGGATTAACTTCCATTACTACTGATCCCGGAGTTAACGTTAGTAATAAAGCAAGGGTCGTTATCTCCCAGTCTCCTCTTAGCTCTGTTCTATATGTAAAAATTCCAGGCTTAATCCCTAGCTTGGGGCTTAATATTTGTTTACTAATGAGAATACTAGAAGTTGCAAGCTCTCTGATAAATATAAAAATAAGCTTTATGATAGAAAATAATCTTCGTAGATAAAACTGGGTGCCAAAAAACCGGTGCATCATAAAGACAATGCCTATTCCGACTAGAAATCCAGCGAAAAAGGTAGAAATTCTTAATTCGTCTTCATCATTTAACAAGGTCCATAAAAATGCTATAAATAGATTCAGCAAAAATTGTGCTGGCATTGTCCTCACCTCTCCCATTATTTATTATCACCTAGAATTGCTTCTATATAGATAGAGGGATTAGATAGAGTAAGTGCTGCATCTTTCACAAAATCAGCTATAACTTCAGTTCCTAATCCAAGAGCAATTGTCCCCATTCCCAGAAGGAAAATCGGAATGCTCAGACCTACACGTAAAGGAGTTTCATCTTCTAAGCTAATAATAGTTTCTCCAAAAATAGCTTGTAGGAAAATTTTTAATAAGGAATAGAGAACAACTATACTGGATAGAAACGCCAATGCCATTAGCACATAGGAGCCAGAATCAAGCGCTCCCATACCAACAAGCAATTTCCCTATAAAGCCACTCAATGGCGGAATACCGGCTAATGAGCAAGTGACAATAAAGAACATCCAGCCAAGCAGCGGATAGTTTTTAATTAACCCACTCATCTCATCAATTTTCGTCTTTCCAGTTAAGGTGATAATTGTCCCTGCCAATAAAAAGAGCATAGCCTTAGCAAGCATGTCATGGATTATATAATAAATGGACCCTTCAATTGCTATATCAGAGCCAACAGATAATCCCACAAGCATAAAACCAATTGTAATTACAACATTGTAGCAAACAATTAACCGAATATCCTTGTATGCAATAGCACCCATACAGCCCAATATGAGCGTAATTCCAGCCATGATTCCTATTAGATTATGAGTTATCGCAGGATTATGGTAGAAAATCAGAGTAAATGTACGGAAAAGAGCATAAATCCCAACCTTTGTTAACAGCGCACCAAATAATGCGGCAACAGCAGTAGGAGCTACGCTATACGAACCAGGCAGCCAAAAGAATAGTAGTAAGCCTGCCTTGATAGCAAACACAAGCAGAAACAGGATACTAACAACAGTTAGTAGCGGATCTTGCCCCACTTCAGCAACTCGCTCTGACAGATGCGCCATATTTAACGTACCAAGTGAACCATATAAATAAGCAAGTCCTACCAAGAAAAACCAGGATGCCACAATATTGATTACAACATACGTAATAGATTCCCTCAGCTGTCGTTTTGTTCCACCTAAAGTTAGTAAAACATAGGATGCTAGTAGCATTACCTCAAAACAAACAAACAAGTTGAACATATCACCTGTCAAAAAGGAACCATTTACCCCAGCGACTAAAAATAATACCATCGGGTAAAAATACATTTTTTCGTGAGCTGTTCCAATAGAGTAAAATGCATAAAGAAGACAAACTGCTGTTACGATACTAGCTGTCAACACTAAAAGCATTGCAAAGGAATCTGCAACAAAAAGAATGCCAAATGGAGGCTTCCAACCTCCGAAATCCAACCTAATAATCCCCTCGGCTTGTATCTGCAATAACGTATAGACACTTAAGCCAGCTATACCTATCATCGTTAAGAAGCTCAATATTCGCTGTATGCGCAAATAGGACCTAAGAAATACAAGGACAACTCCTACTAGGATAGGAATAATTAAAGGTAAAACAATAATATTATTCATCATTTGTTCCTCGCAATGCATGAAGATCGTCTGTCTTATTTTCTTTATAAGATCTGTAAGCAAGCACTAATATAAATGCAGTAACTGCAAAGCTAATAACGATTGCAGTCAATATTAATGCTTGTGGCAATGCATCCGTATAGGGACCTTCCGAATCAACCAGTAAAGGTACGTTTCCTTCCTTCAAATATCCCATAGTCAATATAAGCAAATGTACTGCATGAGATAGCACTGCAGTCCCTAAAATAACACGGATTATATTACGCGAAAGGACTAAATAGGTAGCCACAGAGACTAGTATCCCTATTAATATGATAATTAAAGTTTCCACGGTCTACTCATCCTCACTTATACTTAAGATAATCGTAACGACAACTCCAATGACAGCTAAAGCAACCCCAGCTTCAAATATAGTAACTGTCGTCAATTCCCTCTTTCCTAGCAACGGAAGATCAAAATAAGCAAAGGTCTGGGAGATAAAAGGCTCCCCAAAGAATAAAGACCCAAATCCGGTTCCTGTGGCCAGCAGGACTCCGATGGCAGCAACAAGCTTGTAATCCAAAGGCAAACTCTTCTGAACCCTTTCTATACCATTCGATAAATAGAGAAGAACGAATGCTGACGCAAGTACCAGACCGCCTATAAATCCTCCTCCCGGACTATTGTGACCCGAGAAAAATAAATACACCCCAAACGTAAAAACTATAAATACAACAATCTTTGTTGCCGTACGAAGGATTACATCGTTAATTTTCAATGTCCGTATCCTCCTTTTTTGTCCTTAGCTTAATCATCGAGTAAACTCCTAGACCAGCTATAAATAGTACAACCACTTCTAACATCGTATCAAAGGCGCGGAAATCACCCAGAATAGCATTCACAATATTCTTTCCACCAGTCAGATTATAAGAATCCTCAAAGTACCCGGAGATAGTTGGGAAATGCTGATAGTTCAAGACTGCTAGACCAACTAAGGTTACAACTGTCCCTGTTAAGATAGAAATGATGGCATTAGTCCACTTCGTTCTATTTGACACTTTCTCGGGCGTCCATTCAGGGAGATGAGAAAACGCAAGTAAAAACAATGCTGTTGTTACTGACTCTATAACAAGCTGAGTAAGAGCTAAATCTGGTGCTCGAAACACTACAAAGAAAATAGCTACGGAATAGCCCAACACCCCATTTAATAAGGTTGCCGTTATCCTTGATTTTGCAAATAACATCGCTATGCTTGCTACCGCCATTACTAACACGAGGATTACTTCAAAAAGTCTAAACGTAGCATTGGTGGAAGGATTAAAGGAAAACGCACCTAAAACAAACAAAAATCCTCCAACAGCAACTATAAAAAAGGCATATAAATAAGCTAGATAATCTCTCAGAAAACCCGTCATATAAAGTCTAGTAACTTTTCCGGCTATCTCCTCTGACCATTCTAGAAAACGAGTATAGTATGAATTAAAAGAATATTTCGGGGAGAAAAGTCCATAAATAGGTCTCCATGCCTTAATCGTTCTAAAGAGGAGAAACCCTATAACGACCACTCCAACAGTCATCCAAAGCTCGGGAAGAAAGCCATGCCACGCCTTTATATTTGGAGTTAGCTTTCCCGGGTCTCCAAAGCTTGGATAGACACTTGCCATCGCTGGCTTTAAAATATATTGTCCTAGCAAGTTCGGGAAAAAGAATATTCCTACAACCAGAGCTCCTAGAATGATAGGAGAAACAAGCATACCAATCGGTGCTTCATGTATAGGCTTATCAAGCTTTTCTGGCTGAGGTCTTCCAAGAAAGGTTTTATATATAAAAATCATACAATACACAAAGGTAAAGACACTGCCTACCCAAGCAACAACAGGGAAAATTACCCCTAAGCTCTGGAGTGAAAACACATCGGCCTCCATAATTTTTAGAGTTGCAGTAAAGAACATTTCCTTACTCAAGAATCCGTTGAAAGGTGGTAACCCAGCCATAGAAAGACTGCCGATAGTGGCAACTGTAAATGTAGCCGGCATAAATGTCATTAAGCCACCTAACCTTCTAATATCCCTTGTACCTAGCTCGTGGTCTAATATACCCACTACCATGAACAAGGCTCCTTTGAAGGTAGAATGATTAATAAGGTGGAATAACGCAGCAAAGGTTGCTTGAGTAAAGATGACTGTCTCTTCCGAATAGCCATACTGCAAAGCAACAGACCCTAAACCTAGCAAACTCATAATCAAGCCGAGTTGACTAATAGTTGAAAATGCTAACAATGCTTTCAAGTCTGTCTGTTTTACTGCATTGAAGGATCCCCAGAATAAAGTTACCATTCCCACACTACTAACCGTCCAGAACCATACTTGATCTACTCCAAAGATTGGGGTCATACGAGCCACAAGATAAATTCCCGCCTTGACCATCGTTGCAGAGTGTAGATAGGCACTTACAGGAGTAGGGGCTTCCATGGCGTCTGGAAGCCATATATGAAATGGGAATTGAGCAGATTTCGTAAATGCGCCGAGCAGAATTAAAATCATTGCCGGTATAAATAGGGTTTCCTCCGTTAGCTCTAACCCATCTGAAAGAATTTGTCGGATACTAAGGGAGCCAGTCATGGAATGGAGCATGATAAAACCGATTAACATAGCGATTCCACCACTTACCGTAATAAGCATCGCTTTCTTTGCACCTTGTCTAGAAGCATTACGATGACTCCAGAATGCAATAAGCAGAAAAGATGAAACACTGGTAAGTTCCCAAAAAACATAAAGGACTACTAGGTTATCTGATAACACTACTCCTAGCATGGCTCCCATAAAGATAAGTAAGTAGCAATAAAATTGATGGAGCGCCTCTTTTTTAGAAAGATAAAATATTGAATATAAAATGACTAAAGTACCTACTCCAGTAATCAAGAGACCCAGAATAAGACTTAGCCCATCTAAATAAGTGGTGAAATCGATGTTATAAGTGGAAATCCAATTGTAGGTGTTAGTAAATGTTTTACCCTTAGCAACCGAGGGAATAAAGCTTGAAAAATAGATGAATAGACTAAAAGGTACTAAAAGCACTACCCAGCCAATATGTAAGTTTTTCAGCCATCTATAGAGCAAAGGGACAAAAGCTGCTATTATGAATGGAAATAAGATTGCAAACAAGGGGCTACCTCCTATCTGTAAACGTTTTTATGTGATTTTATATTGGGGACTTGACTATCCCATTGAGTAGTTGCATAATAGGATTCCATATGGGGTTATATAGACATGGGGTGTTTATGTTCGCCACTATAAACGTAACTTTATAGGTTATACTTACGTCTAACCGTGTTAAACGAATGAATATACTACATTAAGTATACACTAAATTACTATACACCGCACTTGTGTAGCATACGCATGCAATAAATGAACCATTACTATAGAAGAAAATAAGATAAATGAGGTGTAAAGGATCGTGAAACACGCAAAGGGTAGGATGGATGAAAGTATACTGGTATGTGTATACTATGGTCCCAATGGAGAAAGATTAATTAGAAGAGGGCATAAGATGGCAAGCATGTTGGATTGCCCTTTATATATTCTTACAGTGGACCCTCTACCATACGATGCATTCGATGCTGAAAAATCTAGATACATTGAGCAATGGAAGTCTTTGGCGGAAGAGTTAGAAATTGAGGATTTTATCATAAAAGACAATGAAAAACGCCCTTCTCCAAAGGTAATAAAAGAAGTTGCACATCAGTTAAATATCACACAGATAATCATCGGACAAACTGCTCAAAGTAGATGGGAAGAAATCACAAAAGGTTCCTTTATGAATGTACTACTAAAAGAAATTCCTTTCGTTGACTTCCACGTGGTATCAGTAGAGCGTGTAGTAAAAGACGAAGAAGATGGGATGTTTGAAAAAGGAGTAAGAGCTTATCTTGTCTCAGAAGGGGATACTTTTAAAGTTTCCTTTACTTGTTCCAAAAACATATGCCAAGAAGGGATTTTCTTTAAAGAAATCGGCACGGATTTCGATAATGGGATATTCAAATTCATGTACAATAATAAAATGCACCAGGTTCATATACAGGATAATTTAGTTACAGACCCATCCCAAATACCTGTGGAATGTAAGCTAAACGGACAATAATCACTCTGTCTTTACATCAGTAGCAAAACAAATGAAGCACTTATGATTCTAAATCTCGACAAGAATCGTAAGTGCTTTCTTGGTTTTTAAACCTAGTTTCTCGACTTATACGAGCCACTTCGATATAAAATAATTAGATGGATACATTTTCAGACAGAGCTTTGTGCAACGATCCTTCGGAAGCCAAAATGCAACAACACTTAGAATAGGTAAGTAAGACATAACAATCATCGTACTAAAAACCCCAATGACGTTGGTCACATAGAAAGATCGCACAAAAATGACAGCCATTAATAACCCTAGTGCCATTCCCAACTGCTTTTTCGTAAGTCTTAGAAAAGAGGATTTAATGATTTTTTCTTCGTATTAGCAGCATTTAAAATCAGTTGTTTTTTATACCAAGTTGATATCCTAGAAAGCAAGATAATCCCTATGGCAGCAACAATCAAAAACAATGCAACTCCTCTTTGCCCTAGTGGAACAAGTACAAACGCACCATTATAGCCCACTTCAAACTATTATCATAAAAAATCTTACATAGACCTAGTGAATTTGGGAATAATAGACCTGAGAGCGAACAAAAAGGGGTCATTCCAATGGAGATTTTTAATGGAGAAATGAATTTTTGGGAGATGATTCTCCGGACTACTCTTTCCTTTATCATTCTTCTTATTTTAGCAAGGATTATGGGGAAAAAGCAGGTCAGTCAATTGACCTTCTTCCATTATATAACTGGTATAACTGTTGGTTCTATAGCAGCTGAACTAGCTTCCCAAAAGGAAACGCCGTTCGTCGATGGATTAATTTCTCTTGTGTGGTGGACATTCCTCACCCTCATTATGAGTTATATTTCCTTAAAATCCCCAAAAATAAGAGTATGGATTGACGATAAACCAACTATTTTAATTAAAGATGGAATTCTTTCAGAAAAAGCCTTGAAAAAAGCTCGATTAAACATGGATGATTTACAAATGTTACTACGAGAGCAGTCTATCTTCGCTTTAGCGGATGTCTATTTTGCTATACTAGAAACTAATGGTCAATTGAGTGTAATCAAAAAAACCGAACAGCAGAGTGCTACAAAGCAAGATGTAAAAGCAAATGCAACTCCTCCGAAATTTATCCCAACTGAAGTTATTTTTAATGGAGATATAATACACAAAAACCTAGAAGACCTTTACCTAGATGAGGAGTGGTTAATGAAGAAGCTACGGAAACAACATGTTCAGTCACCTACAGAAGTATATTATGCACAAGTCCAGTCAAACGGCTCACTATTTCTTTATTTAAAAGAAGAAGTAAATTAAACATAGTGATTACTTTTGCACTATGTTTAATTTAACTTGTTTTTTAAAAGCTGGATAGACTGGTTTAGGGTAGCTGTTTCCACGTTTTCTATTAGCTCATTATTTAGCTTGTACTTCTCTTTTAAGCTTATAATCCGTTCAACACTTTCATTAATGCGCTCTACCGTTATTTTTCCATCCTTTACCGCTTGGATCACTGCTTCTATCGCTCTTTGGATATTATTGTATTCATGAGCAATCAATAAAATATCGTTTCCAGCTATTATTGCCTGAACCGCCGCCTCGCCCATTTCATAATTATCCTCAATGGCATCCATCGTCATATCATCTGTCACAATTACTCCTTCAAAGCCAAGCCTATTTCTCAGAATACCAGTAATTATTTCCTCTGACAGGGAGCTTGGATAATGATTGTCTATATTAGGCATCAAAATATGGGCAACCATCACAACATCGGCTCCATTTGTTATTGCATCTTCAAAAGGAATTAGCTCTACTTGTTCTAAATCTTCTATCGTTTTATATATCACTGGTAATTCCATATGGGAATCTACATCCGTATCTCCATGACCGGGAAAATGTTTAATGACGGAGATAATATTTTCACTTTGTATTCCTTGCATAGTTTCGACACCAAGGCTGCTAACTATTTGAACATCGTCACCAAAAGCCCTATCACCTATTACAGGATTATCAGGATTATTATTCACATCTAAAACTGGAGCATAATCTACATTCATACCAAAAGCCTTTACTTGCTTGGCAAGCAGTGCACCAATCCCAAAAGCGAGTACCTCATCATTCTTTAAGCCAATCTCCAAGTTAGTAGGTTGCTTTAATAAACCAGGAAGTCTAGTCACTCTACCTCCTTCTTGGTCTACACTCAAAAACAAAGGATATCTTTCTAAATTACTTTGTTCCTTAATCGCATTTACAAGCGCCACCGAGCGTTGGGGATTAAGTAAGTTTTCCTTAAAGAAGATGATACCTCCTACTTTTTCCTGAGAAATAAGCTGCTCTATCTCCGTTGAATAACTATCTCCTTCTATCCCCGAGATAATCATTTGTCCTACCTTTTCTTCTAACGTCATTTCTGACAAGGGATCAACCTCTCCACCGACCTCTTTGAAATCCGTGTAGACAGAAATATGATGAACAAACGGATTTGGTTCCGTAGGGGTAGGTACAGGTAGAATCCATTTAAGCTGAAAGTTTTGCGCCACATCGTAAACTAAAATAGTTTGATCTACTTTTTCATCTTTATAACTTCTAACGTAATCAGGCTCCCCACCTATGCTTTTTATATCATTCAAGCGAATGTCCTGTATAAAAGAAGCGTCTGATCTAATATCAAAAATGGTTCCTAAACGATGACCAATGGTAGCATTTCTCTTCTCATACGTCTCATAAATATCCGATGAATGATTGCTTTTATTATCCGATTCTCCCCATTGCTCGTAAAGCTGTTGAATATCTGTTTCTCTCACTGTAAAAGGGATATTTACGACTTGTCCTTTTTCAGCAGTTTCAAAGAGCAAAGAAACTAATGATTGAATTTCAGCTTCTTGATTTTCATCTTCTATTACTGTATTCCTTTCAGGTTCTTCTGTCTGCATTGTAAAAAAAACCTCTGCGACCCCTAAAGCTAGAAGTATAAATAATAACAATCCAACTTTTTTAATCATTTTTAAGGCCCCCGAACAACTCTGATTACTTATTCTATTTCTACAAGTATAGCCACTATGACTATAAATAGACAATTTCCTGAAAATTCACTAATAAAAATTCAAAAACCTTAAGAAAAGTGTAAGCGCCTGTTCTGCCCCGACAAGCAAATGGGGAAGGCGAGGAGGCGCTTGACCACCACATTCGTCTCCCATTTGACCCCGAGGGGCAAGGCGGGTTTATGGTATTACTATTTATATACTTTCTTATCTTTAGACGAAAAAAGCACTTACGATTTTATATGATAAAATCACAAGCACTTTCTCACTTTCCCGCCCCTTGCACTCCACACAACGGTTCCCAATAAAATATTTAGATGAAAAACTTTTCTATTATATAGAAATATTATCTTTAAATTATAATTAGGTATTACAGATTGCTTTGCTTAATCTACTTTCTCTAGCTTCAAATGGTTCATACAATTAAAGAGGGTGCACTTGCTTTGTTGTTCCTTTATCTCCACGATCGTAAGAGAAGTATTGCCAATATCCTTAGAAAAATCTTCTTCAGGTATTAAAGCCCCTAGTAATCGACTAATGAAACCTCCGTGACTTACTACCAACACACGCTTATCTGGATATTCTTTTTTCACGTCCTCAATAAAGCCTAGCCCACGTGAGATAATGTCTTCCGCTGACTCGAAACCCATGTCTAAGCTTCTCCAATCAACTCCCCACCTCTCCACTCTCTCTTCCTCCGTAGTTCCTTCTACTAGACCTCCACCTATTTCTCCAAGTCTTCCATCGATGATAAATGGTAATTCCTTTTGATTTTCTGCAATAATTTCAGCTGTACGCTTTGCGCGGATTAGAGGGCTTGTATAAATAACATCCCAGTTCTCTTTTTCTAGTCTATCACTAACAAGCCTAGCCATTTCTATTCCTTCTTCATCTAACGGAACGTCAATTTTCCCCTGCGCTCGACCAATTTTGTTCCATTCAGTTACGCCATGTCTGACAAATACAAATGTAGTCATTTCTCCCTCTCCTTTACCTGTCTCTCTAATAAGAGTAAGCTTATTCAAAATTTTTTCCAAGAATTTTTTAATATTTAATTAAAACACTTGACCTTAACGCAACGGAAACGTTTAAAGTATGCTTATGTGGAGGTGGAGACATGGAATATACCATTCAGAAGCTAGGGGAAATAGCAGGAGTGAGCACGAGAACATTACGTTATTATGATGAAATTGACTTATTGAAGCCTGCTTACTTTACTACGTCTGGCTATCGAATATATGGGAGCAAAGAAGTAAACAGACTTCAACAGATACTTTTTTACCGAGAGCTAGGTGTTAGTCTGGATTCTATAAAAAATATACTGGATTCTACGGACTTTGACAGTACTGTTGCACTGAAAGAGCATCATCAGAGACTCCTGGAGAAGAGAGCGCAAATTGACAAGCTTATAAACAATGTAGAGAGAACTATATTAAAGGTAGAAAGGGGAATTCCAATGAGTGATAAAGAAAAATTTGAAGGGTTCAAAGAGAAGCTTATTGAAGAAAATGAAAAGCAGTACGGGGAAGAAATAAGAGAAAAGTATAGTGACCAAGAAGTAAATGCTTCCAATGCTAAGTTAAAAAATATGAGCAAGGAACAATACGAAGAGATAACAAAACTAGAAGAGGCTATTATTAAACAGCTAAAAACAGCCATAGAAGCAGGAGATCCGGCTTGTGAGGCAGGACAAAAAGCTGCTGCTCTTCACAAGGAATGGATCAGCTTCTATTGGAACAGCTACTCAAAAGAAGCACATGTAGGAGTAGCACATATGTATGTAACCGATGAACGCTTCACTAACTATTATGATTCAAGAGCCGGTAACGGAGCCGCAGAATTTTTACGAGATGCTATCCTCGTGTATACAAGCTAGACGGATATTGTAAAAGAGGCATCCATCGTAGTTACTTGATGGATGTCCTCTCCATTATTTGTTCCATAATTTCTACATCATCGATATAAGCAAGAGGTAATTCTTTTATTTCCTCTAGTGTCTTCCAGCTTATTTCATGGATAAGCTCATCAGGATCCTGCAAAGAAACGTTCCCTTCTATAATATCTACAAGAAAGTACTCTACGTAAACGGATATTCCATAGTCATTTAGGTAACTATTTTTGACATGGCAACGTTTTCTAGCTTTTACTTTGTAGCCAGTCTCTTCAAAAAACTCCCTCTCACAGCAACCTTCAAATGTTTCACCTTCCTCTAATGTACCTGATGGCACTGTCCACTTTCTCTCTTCTCCAGGTGCTCCTTGAAGCACCATTAGAACTTCTTTTTTATCATTCACACATATTCCGGCTGCGCCTTTCCAGCTAAACATTCATTTTCCACCTTTTTTAAAATTTATTATATCGCAAACGGCAAATAACAATATAAAGTTTTTTATAGTACCTTGCAATGTATAATACCTTGTGATATATTATTTTTACGGTACTATTTATTGAATAGTAGCGAAGGGAGTGAAAGCAATATGAATATACAATTTAAAAAAGGGGTTCTCAATCTTTGTGTGCTTGTTTTATTAGATAAACAAGACCGATATGGATATGAGCTCGTTCAGAAGATATCAGATCAGATAGCTATCTCCGAGGGTTCTGTCTATCCACTTCTTAGAAGACTAACAAAGGAAGGGTATTTTACCACCTACTTGCAAGAGTCTTCTGAGGGGCCACCGAGAAAATATTATAAGTTAACAGATTTAGGACGTACTTATTTACACGAGCAATTAAGGGAATGGAAGAGCTTCACGGATGGTGTGAACAATCTAATTGAAGAGGGTGTAAAGAATGACTGAACAGCAATTTATACGTGAATTAGAAAACGAGTTAAATCAAATGTCTTCTGAAGAAAGAGATGATATTTTAGCTGATATTAGAGAATATTTCATAAGCGGTCGTGAGGATGGGAAAACCGATAGTGAAATTGCAGCATCTCTAGGCTCTCCACAGGATATCGCTAAAGACTTATTAGAGAACTATGTACCAGTGCCTAGTAGAGCCCAATCAAATAATCAGCTTATTCATATTCCACACGCAAATTTTTCCCATGTGAGTATGGATATCGATCATGGAGCTTTAAATGTGTACCCTTCCTCTAACGATGAAACATATATAGAGCTTGTCGGAGAAAATGATAAGATGGTGCTGACTGCGGAAGTAATTCACGATACATTACATGTTCGATTAAAGATGAAAAAGCTTGGCTTCTTCTCCTTTATCTTTATGATCAAAGAGCTAAAGGTAAATGTTGCTCTTCCTAAAAAGCTTTATCAATCTATTGTTCTGAAAAGCGATAACGGTAGAATACGAGCAGAAAAGCTTCTAGGAAAAGACGTTCAAGTAATTTCCGAAAATGGTGCCGTAAATTTAAAAGAGCTTGCTACAACTACACTAAAAGCAGAAACAGATAATGGTCGAATCGAAATAGACAAGGTCGAAACGGAAAGGCTGACTGCTCTAACGGACAATGGTCGTATTGAGCTCCGTAATATTGATGCTGCAGACGTAGAGGCGGAAACCGATAATGGTCGTATAATAATGGAATATGTAAATGGAAAAATTAAAGGGAAAACTGACAACGGCAGAATCATTCTTCTTACCTCTTCCCTAGATTGCATGATTGATTTAGAAACGGATAATGGGAGTATCCAAGTGGAAACAGAAAGAGCACCACAAAACGTTTCCATCCACACGAAAACTGACTTGGGCAAAATAGATGTTTTTGGCGAAAATAACTCTAGAACAGTTTTTGGAGAAGGACAAAATAAAGTTCACCTTACTACTGATAACGGTAGAATTACTGTAGCTAGAAAAACTGGCGTATCTATCTAATAGTAGAGAATGGTTCCGTCCTCAACAGACGGAATTTTTTTATTTAGCTAAACATCACTACAAATAAGTTATAGGCCGCATGGATAATAATGACTGTCCAAAGTGAGTTTGTTTTCTTATACAAATAGCCAAATAAAAGACTAAGCAAGAATATATTTGCCATACTTCCTATCACACTCGGAAACACCATTTGTCCTGTACGCAGCCAAATAGGAAAGTGAATGAGCACGAAAAAGATAGATGTATACATATTAGCAGACCAAAAGCTATCAGACTTATCAGTTGTATGGGAGGATAGCCCATTGATCCATTTGTTTAAAATATATCCTCTAAAAACAATTTCCTCTAACAGCCCTGCTAAAATCACGGTATTTAACAATGTATGAAGGCTTAAGCTCACATGAATATCCTTATTCATCATTACAATGTGGACCAAATAAAAATATGCACCCATAATGCCAATAATGATAAAAGCCCATTTAAAGCCTCTCCTAACGTCATCTCGAAGCCCCAGAAAGGAAAGTACCGGTTGCTTTTCTATTCGACGAACCAATACAAAAACAGGTATAACCCAAATAACGGTTTTAATTAGTCCAGATAAAAATGCCTTATTTTGCGGTGCTAATATATCTAAATACGAGGCCAACCATAGCTCTTTCACAGTCCAAATAGTAAAGAAGACTAAAAAGAAAATCAGAACTTCCTCAATGTGTTTACGGATAATGCAAACCCCTCTCTCTTTTTTCTTTACAATTATTTCTACCTTTTTTATTTATTTCCTTTAAAATATGAAGAAAGATTACATAAAATTTAAAAATTGAGAAAATCGCAAACTTACTTCGTTATATAAAGTGTAAAAGCTTTTACAAAAGACCGAAGGAGAAAACTCATGAAAACAACTTCTAGTAATTTTGTTCGACGTCTTCAATCAGGTAAAGAGGATGCTCTTGAATATGTTATTGATCAATACTTACCCCTTGTGAAAGGGATTGTTTATAAAATACTTTCTCCACTCAACAAAGAAAGCATGATTGAGGAATGTATCAACGACGTTTTTCTATCCATCTGGAGTCATGCTAAAGATTTTCAAGGTGATGCTCCAGACTTTCCCAAGTGGCTCTGTGTTGTAGCAAAATTTAAAGCAATAGATTACTACAGGAAGGTCACAAACAATCTGGAAATCTCATCTGATTATATGGAGCTAGCAACCTCTTCAACTCCTGAGGAGGACTATGTAAGAAGAGAGTCTCACTCTGAGCTCTTACGCTTAATTAATAAGCTCGACCCGATTGATCAACAAATCTTTATCCTTCGATTCTTTCTAGACGAGGATACAGAAGCCATCGCCAAAAAGCTTGGCAAAACAAAGGCATCTATTGATAACAGGATTTACCGAGCTCGAAAAAAATTGAATGGAAAGTTACAGCTTTATAAAATGGGAGGGAATTTGATATGAAAAATCTCTATAAGCATTTCAATAAAATAGAAGTGGATATGGACGAGTTTGAAGAAATGGAAGTATCAGAATTTGAGAAAGTTAAACTAAAACAATCTATTCTGTCGAATATCAGTCCATCTAAGTCAAAAATGTGGAAAAAGCCTCTTTTAGCATCAGCAATGGCTGCTGGATTAGCTACTTCTGCTTTAGTAGGTCTTTCCTTTACAGCCAATGCAACAGAGCTACCTTGGATTGGTGGCATTTATCGGTATTTCCAAGATTTTACGAACAACAATTTTTATTTAGAATATGAAGAAAGTCTAAATAGTATCCAGCAAACAATCGAAAGTAATGGAATTAAAGTAACTGTTGACGACGCCGTGTATGATGGAGATGCTCTTTCCGTTACCTACACAATTGAAACTAATAAATATATGGGGGAATCACTATTTATCGCTTCGGTTCCTAGTATTGAAAATAACGAAAATAACGGAAGTCATAAAATTGTTCGAACAGAAGGGAACAAATACATCGGGATTGCAACTACACCAATCGATTTGCCTGCCGAATCAATAAATGTAGAGTGGAACATAAAATCTATCATCCCTAACCTAACAACGGAAGAAAGCACTAGAGGTAATTGGAACTTTGCTTTTTCATTGGATAAAACAGAAGCTATTGAAGTCCTCCCTGTAGGACAGCAGGTCACAAAGGAAGGTGTTACCGTTTCAGTTGATAAAATTACTATTGCTCCTAATTCTTTTTTAGTTAACTATTCGCATACGGTTTCTCAAGAGCTGAAAGCAATACCACTTCATGTAATAGTCTCTATGGAAGTGACAGACGACTTAGGGAATAAGTATGCGACTACCGATGGAGTTGGATATGGTTCCTCTACCTGGGAGACTAACTGGAGCTCTGTGCTAGAAAAGCTACATCCCTCTGCTAGTGAGTTAACAATGAAACTTTTCGTTGTATTGAGCAATAAATCAACAGGGGAAACATACAAAGAATTTGAAATGGATACAGTTGATGTTAAATTAAAATAATCACATACTAGATATTAGAACAGCAAGGATTCTTCCATGCTGTTCTTTCTTCTTAAAGACCTTACATTTCCACTGGTGCCTCCATTCCTAATAACCGCAAGCATTCCTTCAGTACTACAGCAACAGCATGGCATAGCGTCAACTTTGCATTTTTAAATCCATCCTCCACTAACACCTTCGTGTTTGCGTAAAATTTATTAAAATGACGAGCTAGCCCTAACGCATACTTTGCAATTTGCGAGGGATCTGCATGGTCAAAAGCCTTCCCTACGACCGTTTGAAACTCCTGAAGTGCCTTTACTGTTTCCCATGCCTCCTCCTCTAAGCCATTTACAGATGGCTGAGAAATATCAAAGCTCCCCTTTTTAAGCAACGAACAAATACGAGCATGTGTATATTGTAAATAAGGTCCTGTTTCCCCTTCAAAGCTCAGCATCTGCTCCAGAGAAAACTCCACGTCATTCATTCGGTCATTTTTTAAGTCATGGAATATAACTGCTCCCACACCTACTGCTTTTGCCACTTCATGCTTATTTAAAAGGCTAGGGTTCTTCGCTTCTATATTTTGCTTGGCTGCTTGGATAGCTTCTTCTAACACATCCTTGAGAAAAATAATCTTCCCTTTACGTGTAGATAGCTTTTTACCATCCTTTAAAATTAATCCAAAGGGAACGTGCTTCATTTCCTTTGCCCAATCATATCCCATCTTCTCTAGAACGGAGAAAAGCTGTTTAAAATGTAGACTTTGTTCATTTCCCACCACATAGAACGCCTTGCTGAAAGCATACTCCTGCTGACGATAAAGTGCTGCTGCCAAGTCACGTGTTGCGTAAAGAGTGGAGCCGTCTGTCTTAGTCACTAGACACGGCGGCATGTTCTTTAGCTCTACCACCATCGCTCCTTCAGACTCAACTAGTAAACCCTTCTGCTGAAGCTCATCTACTACTCCCATTTTATCGTTATAAAATGCCTCGCCATTCAATGAATCAAAGGAGATACCAAGTAAATCGTATATTTGTTGGAATTCGTGCAAGGAAACCTCTCGAAACCATTTCCATAGGGAAAGTGCCTCCTCATCCCCCTCCTCTAGTCGCTTAAAGGCAGCTCTTGCCTCTTCAAGTAATGTGTCATCCTGCTCTGCTGCTTCATGAAAATGAACATAAATTTTTAACAGCTCTTGAATCGGGGATGCTTCTATTTTTTCTTTGTTTCCCCATCGCTTGTACGCGACTATTAACTTTCCAAACTGTGTTCCCCAATCACCCAAATGATTAATACGGACAACCTCATATCCATTCTTTTCCGCTATATTCGCGAGGGCATTTCCTATGACCGTAGAACGTAAATGCCCCATATGAAAAGGCTTTGCAATATTAGGGGAAGAGAGATCAATGACGATTGTTTCTTCTCTCTTCGAATATTGACCGTACGATTCCTGCATATCTATAATTTTCTCTAACACGTTAGCAGCTACAGACTGTTGATTTAAAAAGATATTCACATATGCCCCTACTACCTCTACCTTTTTAACACTTGCATTGCTTATGTTACCAGCTAGCTCCTCCGCAATGATTTGTGGGGATTTTCTAAATTTCTTTGCTAGTGTAAAGCACGGAAAAGAGATATCACCCATATCTGCGTACTTCGGCTTTTCTAACAATTTCTCAATCTCCTCTAACTCTAACTGGTGAGAAAGTGCCTTTTTGATTTCCTCTGCTATTTCTGTAAACATACAATGACCCCTCCATTTATAAATAAAAAAGCCCTCGTCTCTATGAAGAGACGAGAGCATAAATTCCCGTGGTACCACTCTAGTTGCCACTAACTGTGACCTCTTTCTGTTGTTAACGAGGTGCCTTCCCCGATCTTTTCTACTCACGTTCAAAAAGCTTCTCCAAAGTGCGTTTCCCCTTCTACTCCAGCATCAGGCTTACACCATCCCTGACTCGCTTTCCTTTTGTAGTAGGCTACTCTCTTTTTCATCGAATTTTTGTTATTTTCATTATATTAATAATTGCACTAAATTTTGTCAATAGAGAAAGTCCTCTTATTTATTAAATTGTAAGTGGATGGAGTCAGTTAGCTTATAGTATCCAATCTCCTGATATATTTTATTCGACGTCGGATTCAACATATCTGTATAAAGTACACAGAAGCGAAAATTCTTGAGCAGCTCTTTACTGACAGCAGCCACTAGTGTTCTTGCATAACCCTTTCTGCGCTCCTCCCTTGGTGTATAAACAAGGGATACGGTCACCCCGTTTGTCGTGGGCCTTGCCTTTTTCATCATGGATACTACTTTCCCTTTATCTTCCCAAAGGAATGCCTCCTGTTGATCAAGCATGAGCTTTACACGCTTTGCTATCTCAACTGATTCTGTTTTCTCTAATCCGGTATCTCCCTCGAATTCTGCATACCATTTTTCTATGAGTGGAGCGTCCGTATGGGTAGCGTATCTCCATGAGCCTGGACTGTGCTCTAGCGTTTTATCAATCATATCTAAACGGTAAAGTCCTTGGTCCATTAACAACGTTGTTCCTTCTCCTGTTTTTTCCTTCCACTTTTCTGCAAAGCGCGTTGCCCATTCCTTCACACTAATAATAGACTCGATATGTATATTTTCTTTGAGTAACTCTTTGATACTCAACTCGATGCATTCATCTAGCTTGTTCTCTAAAGTGAAAATGATATTTAACGGATGAGGAGGTGTCATTTGAAATAAAGCTAGTAGCTCTCCGTCCTCTTCAATAGTTGCCATGTATGGATTTTGATAAAAGCCCTCTTTTATTCTTTCTAATACCCCGAAAAACAAACTGAACTTATCTTCGTTTTCTAACAAAAATGGTGTTACCACTTGTGCAAATTCCTCTGCCCTTTCATAACGTTTAAATTCCACCCTTACATCCCCTTTTGATTTTTATATGATAATATAACATATAACTAGTTCGATGGGAGTGTTTTTTATGAAAATTATTTCTATTAAAAATATAAAGATAGGGGAAGGCTTACCTAAAATCATTATTCCTCTTGTGGGAGAAAACATCGAACAACTAATAAAGGAAATATCTGAAGTAAAAAAAGCCAATCCTGACATCGTGGAATGGCGGGCTGATATGCTAGAAGGAATAGAGGATATCGAGGAAATGAAAAAAGCCCTTTCCTTTATTACCAAAGAGCTTTCGTCTATCCCATTACTATTTACCTTTCGGACTCACCGCGAAGGGGGAAATAAAATAATCGAGGATAGTTATTATGAGGAATTACTGAATGAAGCAATAAAAAGTAACTATGTTGACCTCCTAGATGTCGAGCTATTTTCCTCCTGCGTTAGTAGGATTGTAGAAGCAGCTCAAAAGAAAGGGATCCCAATAGTTATGTCTAACCATGATTTTGAAGGAACTCCTTCTAAAGAAGTAATAATAGAGCGTCTTCTTAAAATGCAAGAGCTTGGAGCGAGTATTCCCAAAATAGCAGTAATGCCACAGAGCCCATTAGACGTACTAGCGTTATTAGAAGCAACCTATATCATGTCTGCGAAGCACGCAGACCGACCAATTATCACCATGTCCATGAGCAAGGATGGAATTATTAGTCGCCTTGCAGGAGAAGTGTTTGGTTCAGCTGCTACCTTCGGGGCGGGCTTACAAATATCAGCACCAGGTCAAATTCCGGCTGGAGAGTTAAGAGAGATACTTCACCTACTCCATTAAAGCTCTCTTGTTAAACGAATCATATCCAAGCAAGGGATACCATTCTCTATTATTTCTTCCTCGTAGTGAAGAGCAAAGAAATCCTTACGAATCTCTGAAATACGAAAGCCACATTTTTGATAAAGAGCGAGCTGGCCTATACTTGAGTTACCAGTCCCTATCTCCATCCTTTGGTATCCTTGTTTTCTAGCTCGTTCAATGGCGTCTAACAACATTACTTTTCCTTTCCCTTTCCCTTGGTGTGCTCCATGGACAGCAATGTTGATAATTTCTACAGCCTGATCGTTTAATGGCAGCAGTACATAGACACCAATTATTTGATCATCTTCTTCCAATATGTAGCACAGTCCTTTTTGAAGATAAGCCTTTACCAGCCTTTCAGATGGATCTGCTAATAGTAATAATTCCATAGGATAATTGTCCTCTATTTTCACTATGTCCATGCTATCTCTCCTTTTTAAATCTTAGCAAAACGTGGGAGGTACAAATCAAATGAGAAGCAGTTATGATTCTATATTACGATTAGAATCATAACTGCTTTCTTATTTTTAGGTCTCAGGTTCTCAACACTTTCCGCACATTGGACGCTTTGCTAGTAACGATTATTAATGGCTGCTTTCGGCGGGCCAACAGGAGGTTGGTCAGGAAAACGTTGTAACACACTTCCCCAAGGCAAGCTCTCATCCTACTCCGAACCAATAGTGTGCCTACTAAAAATAAACAAATCCCAAAAGGATATAGTTCATTAAGAAAGCTATAGGTTTATGTCCCAACCACGTTATTTGTTCAGGAACTCTTCTAAGAAGTCTTCTGAAATATAGGTTGTATTTCCTTTTAATCTAGGCTTAGCGCCAAGTTTCCGCAAACTCTTATTGTAGCTATACATCAGCTCTCCACGAGTAATAATGACAGAGCTATTTCCTTTCTTCAGTAGCACTGCCTTTTGCTTTGGAAGAGAGATGACCTCAAACCCTAAATATTCTGCTACCTTACGAAGTGGAACCATTCTTACACCATCTACCGTTATAAAATCTTTTCCGATTATTTTTTCAAGCTCTTTCATTTCAGGTGACAAATAAGAAATTGCAATAATTTTTGTTGGCGTAGTTTGCTCTGGATAACCGTTTTTATTTCTAGCTGTAAAGTTATAAAAAACGATTAGCTCCTTGCCCTTTAAGTTCTCTGTCTTAATCTTTTTGCCATTTTCATTCACAATCATCGTCTTTTTAGCCAATGAAAGCTTTAGCTGTCCATCCTGACTAACCAGCTTGTCATCAAATTTTCCTATTTTTACGAAGCCAATGTTCTTATCGTCATTTAGTACAACAAAATCTGGAGTTATTTGTGGAGGATAGATAAGAATCATTGGTCTATTCTTATCGTAGTATGCGTCCACCTGTTGTCCTTTTTGGAGACTACTAGCCTTTATTTCCTTCGTATTCCCACTGTTAAACAACCTAGATTCTTTGTTTAACCTCAATACTTCGCCAGTTTCTAAAGTAACTGTTGTTATATCGTTTTTCTTTTCAATGGATTGAATCTTACCAGATACCCTTAGATAGTTAGAAGCATCGGTACTAGGGACTGCTTCTGACCATACAACTACCTTTATAGGAGTTGTATGTGCCGGTATACTTCTTGTTGTGTTTTGATAAAATACCAGAAGGTGTTTTTCCCCTTCAGCATGTAAGCTTACCTTTTCCCCTTTTTTGTTCACTACAGCTGTGGTGTTCGATATATTTAATTTTAGCGTACCATCCAAACTTTGTAGTGCTTCATTAAATACTCCAGCATACACCCGTCCTGACTGCTTCTCGTCGCGCAATACTACTGCCTCAGGAACAATTTGCACTGGATAAATCGCTATTCTTGGGACGCCACCATCATAGAACACGTCTACTTTTTTTCCAGCCGTAAGAGCGTCTTTCTTAATTGCTTCTCCATTGCTGTTAAAGAACTTTGGCTCATCGGTAAGTATGAAAACGGAAACCAGCGGATCTTTCCCTTCTGTTTCTACAGTTATATTGACTTGGCCCTTTGTTTTCTTTACCTCTTTTATTACCCCTGAAAAACGAGAAAATTTAGTTTTTTCACTTACGCTAGACCTCTCTCCTTCAGCCCCCGCTAATAAAGAAGGAAACAAAAAGCACATCATAAGTAGAGCAGTAACTAGTGAAAATATTTTTTTCATTTTTCTCCCATCCTTTCCTTTTTTACCATTCAATGGATTGGACGAGAAGACAAACAAAATGTTACAACTTCTTGAAATATGTGATAAATAGTACATTATTTTTCGGAACTTTTGGTAAATAAGACCGTATATTATACAGATAAAAGAAGATGGGGGATACATATGACGTTAGTTATTGATCAAGTGACAAAGAGATATCAAGACTTTGTTGCCGTAGACAATTTGTCCTTTACGATTGAAAAGGGAGAAATTTTCGGCCTGATTGGCCAAAATGGTGCAGGTAAAACAACAACCTTTCGGATGATATTGGACTTACAGGAGACCACTAAAGGAACCATCACTTGGAATGGTATTCCTATCAATTCACTTAATCGTGACCTTATTGGGTATTTACCGGAAGAACGCGGAATTTTTCCAACTATGACAGTAGAGAAGCAGCTCTACTTCTTCGGAGAGTTGCGCGGGAAGGACAAAAAAGATTTACAGAAGGAAGTTGATTATTGGATTAATCGCTTTGAGTTAGAGGATAAGAGAAAAGCAAAGGCTGAAACACTTTCTAAGGGAAACCAGCAAAAAGTACAGCTGATTGCCAGCTTTATTCATCAACCAGAGTTTCTTATCCTGGATGAGCCATTCAGTGGACTGGATCCAGTAAACAAAGATCTTTTAAAAAGCGCTATCTGGGAGTTAAAAGAAAAAGGAACGACTATTCTTTTCTCTAGTCATCAAATGGAAAACGTAGAAGAGCTTTGTGACCATCTATGTCTATTGAAGCGAGGAGTATCTTTGTTTGCAGGTAGCTTACTAGATTTGAAAAAACAGTACGGGAAAACAAAGCTTTCCTTACGTACAGATATTCCAGTGGAAACACTAAAAGAGCTTCCAGGAGTAAGAGAAGTATTAATCGGGAAAGAGCAATATACATTAACCTTAGAAGACGAATCCTATGCTCAAGCTATTTTTGAACTTATTTCACAAGGAAAATATATAGAGAAATTTAGCTTAGACTACTTATCTCTTGATGAAATATTTAAGGATAAGGTTGGTGGAAAGAATGTCTAAATTTTGGGTTCTCGTTAAACAAGTATTGGACCAAAAAATTCGTGCAAAATCATTTTGGACTTCACTAGGCCTTTATCTTCTTGTTATAACAGCTATTGTGTTTTGGCCAAATATCAAGGCTGCATTTTTTGAAAGTGAAGCTATAAAAGTTGCACTTATAAATGAAACTAATTTAGAAATGGAAGAGTTATTTAAATCCAACGAGGAAATTGAGTACTTGTTCCCTAAGGAAGATGCAAAGGAAATTGAAAAGCAGGTTATCGATGGAGATTTTGCAGCAGCCATTTTTATCAAAGATTTAGATCAATCTTTAACTGCTGAAATAGCAACCTTTGAACCATTAACATTTAATGACCAGACGAGCATATCTTCGGCCTTGCAATATGCTGGGAAGCTTTATGAAGTACAGCAAATGAATTTAACTACAGAACAAGCAGAGAAAATTTTACAGGCAGAACCATTAATAACAATGAAGAATTTAAATGAGCAGTCTGAGCTCGGAAAGAGCGAGGGAGAAAAAGCAGCCGGAATAGGAATTTCACTGTTAGTAGGAGGTTTGATTTACAGCTTTCTTATGACTTTTCTATCCATGATTACAACAGATGTAGCCTCTGAAAAAGGATCTCGAGTATTAGAAGTATTACTGGCTAGTGTAAAACCATCCACTCATTATCTTGCAAAGCTAACAGGTACTTTCCTGCTGGCATTTATTCAAATGGGAATACTTTTTGTGGCATTAGGTATTTTGTTTAGCACGCTAGATGGCGGCTCTAAGCTAGAGATGGTTCAAGAGATTTTACAGGAAGTGTCTGCTTCCTATTTAATCTATGCTGTCCTTTACCTCTTTTTATCCATTATACTTTACTTAATTATCGGGGCTCTTCTAGGTTCTCTTGTGTCTAAGGTGGAGGAAGCTGGGCAGGCTATCATGCCAATGATGTTTTTAGGACTTGCAGGTTTTTATGTTCTACTTTTCGGGATGTCCAGTCCTGATACAATGCTAATTAAAGTATTTTCTTATATCCCGTTCACATCGGGAATGGTCATGCCTTTACGTATTGGAGCAACTGACATTGCAGGCTGGGAACCAATGCTCTCTGTCATCATCTTAGTTGCGACCATTCTAGTTTCCTTTGCAGTTAGCTTCTCCTTCTACAAGCGAAGTGTATTAACTTATAGCTCTGGTGGGTTAATCGAAAAAATTAAGACTGTATTGAAAATGACAACTTAATAGAGTAGTTGAACGTGAAGGTGCAATCCTTCACGTTTTCTAATTGTCCGTATCCTAGGCATGTGTCACCAAATCTGCACTTTTTTGCATATACTAATTGGTGAAAGAGGGGATGCATACATGTGCGGGATAACCGGATGGATACATTTTAAAAGAGATTTAAGAGAAGATATGGCAGTTGTTCAACAAATGACAGAGACATTAAAGAAAAGGGGCCCCGATGACCATAATGTTTGGTCTTCTCCTCACGTTCTTTTTGGTCATCGTCGACTGACAGTAGTAGACCCAATTGGCGGTAAGCAGCCTATGGTGAAGAGCTTTAATTCAAAGCAATATACACTTTGCTATAATGGGGAGCTTTATAACACAGAGGATTTACGAAAGGAATTATTAAAGCTAGGTCATACATTCACAGGACATTCAGATACAGAAGTGTTATTGACTTCTTATATAGAATGGAAAGAGAATTGTATTGATTACTTTAATGGCATATACGCTTTTGCTATCTGGGACGAGGAAGAACAAAAGCTATTTATGGCAAGAGATCGACTAGGGGTAAAGCCTTTATTCTATACCGTTAGAAATGATGGATTCATTTTTGGCTCTGAATTAAAAGCTATCCTAAAGCATCCCGAAGTACCTATCGAGATTAATCGTCAGGGTCTTTCAGAAATTATAGGTCTTGGGCCATCTAGAACGCCAGGGAATGGCGTGTATCGAGGCATTGATGAGCTACGTCCAGGGCATGCACTTACCTTTACAAAGGATGGGTTACATGTTTGGAGATATTGGAATGTAGAAAGTAAGGAGCATACCGATTCCTTAGAAAATACGATTGAGCAGGTTCGTTTTCTTGTAACAGATGCCATAGAAAGACAGCTGGTTTCCGATGTACCGCTTTGTACATTTTTATCAGGAGGCATTGACTCAAGCGCAATTTCTGCCATTGCGGCTAGTGCTTATAAAAGAGACGGCAAAAGCCCCCTCCATACTTACTCCATTGATTACGAAAATAATAACCAACACTTTCAAGGAAACACCTTTCAGCCTACGGAGGATTTCCCCTTCATTCAAATGGTATCTAAGCATTTAAATACAACTCACCATTTCTCTATCATTTCTCAGGATACATTAGCAGAATATTTAACAGCAGCAGTACACGCTCGGGATCTTCCAGGAATGGCTGATATCGACTCCTCTCTTCTCTGGTTCTGTGAAGAAATCAAAAAAGACTTTACAGTGGGTCTTTCCGGAGAATGTGCAGATGAGATTTTCGGGGGATACCCTTGGTTTCACAATATAGGTAATGCAGACAGGGCATTTCCTTGGATACGTTCCAAGGATGAACGAAATTCTCTATTAAATGATAGCTGGCAACAGAAGTTAGATATCCAAGATTATATCTTACAGGCATATGATACAACGGCAGCAGAAACTCCGTTGTTATTTGGTGAAAGCAGCGAGGAAGCAAAAAGACGTGAACTTTTTTATATGAACATGACCTGGTTCATGACTACTCTATTAGACCGGAAGGATCGCATGAGTATGGGTGCTAGTCTAGAGGTGCGCGTTCCTTTTGCCGATCATCGCATCGTAGAGTACGCTTGGAATATTCCATGGGAATATAAAATGTATGGCAATCAAGAAAAAGGAATCCTTCGTAAAGCATTAGAGGGCGTTCTCCCAAATGAGGTGCTATATAGAAAGAAAAGTCCCTATCCAAAAACTCATAACCCGGTATACTCTGCAAAAATGCAGTTAATGTTGAAGGAAATGCTACTCGACAAACATTCCATCCTTCATGAACTTTTCCAGCCTTCGAAGCTAGATGATTTAATCAATTCCAACGGAGAAGCCTTCAAAGTTCCATGGTATGGCCAGCTAATGACCGGTCCGCAGCTTCTTGCCTATTTGGCGCAAATGCATATTTGGTTTAAGGATTATCAGGTTCAGTTGGTCGACTAACAAGAAGGGATCATCCCTTCTTATTTTTGGCTAAGACAAGCTTGACTGGGAGCAATAGCTGGCTATGTGAGAGTAAATGTAACCTATACGAGAGTATTCCATCTAAACGAGAGTAAAGTCTTGCTATACGAGAGTAAACCCTTCCTATCCGAGAGTAAACTTACCCTGAACGAGAGTATGTCTCAGCAGTTCTTAATTTAGCAGAAGTTTTCGAACATCCTCCCTTCCATAGAAAAAGAGTCGCCTAAGCGACTCTTTACTTACTTATTTTTCGAAAATAGGCATCTACAAATGGCACAAGAAAATTGATTACACCCTCATCTGGATTAAGCTTTGCATGATGAAGTCCATATGGAGAGTTCACACCTGCCCAGAATAGCATCCCGGGTATCTCCTCTAGAAAATATCCGAAGTCCTCTCCTGTCATAGCGGCATCACATCTTATGGCATGTGCTCCCTCCTGCCCCTCCGTAAAGGCCAGAAATTCCTCTGTAATATTCTCTGTGTTATAAACCTGATAGTAGGAGGAACCGTAATCTATCTCCAATCTACAATCAAAACCAGTTTCCATTGCTCGACAGAAGGTTTCTATCTTCTGTTTTATTAGTACCATTGTCTCGGCATCCATCGTACGTATCGTCCCCTCTAGACGGGCATGACCAGATATAATATTTTGGACGCTCCCAGATGTCATTTTTCCAATAGTTACGACGGCTGGTTTCATTGGATTGACGGAACGACTTACAATGGTTTGTAGCTGCAACAGTAGCGTTGCTGCAGCCACTGACATATCAGAAGCATTATGAGGAAAGGCAGCATGCCCCTCCTTCCCGTATAAGTCAATATATAACTCGGAGGTATTAGCAAATAAAAGACCTGGACGAGTTGCTACTGTGCTTACTGGATATTCTGGAGCCACATGAAAGGCATATATCTGATCAGGCAATAAGTCTGGATGCTCAGCTTTTAACCACTCTCTCATCGGAAGTGCCCCACCTGGATTCTCCTCTGCCGGCTGAAATAGTATCACGACATCATCATTTATCGGATTTTCAACTAAGCTTTTCAGAAGCCCCAAAGCGACTGTCATATGAATGTCATGCCCACAAGCATGCATCTTACCAGGATGATTGGAAGCAAAGGATAACTCTGTTGCTTCTACAATTGGCAGTCCATCTATGTCTGTTCTCCATCCAATCGTTTTTATAGGAGCTAACCCGTATACTTTAACCACAATCCCTGTTTTCCAGGTGTAGATTTCTAATCGTTCCTGTGACAACGATTTAATTTGCTCTAGTAAATAGGCTTGTGTCTTATGCTCTGCAAAGCCAAGCTCTGGGATACGATGAAGATCTCGACGAATATCAATCAACGTTTTCAATGATTTGTCCTCTTAAAGCTGGCGCAGCTCTTGCATAATTTCCGTTTTAGAACGAGTTTGGTCATCAATTTCTTTTATAACCTTAGCCGGTGTTCCCGCCACTACTGTATACGGTGGAACATCCTTCGTAACTACTGCACCAGCAGCTACTACAGAGCCTTTTCCTACACGGCATCCTTCTAAAACTACAGCGTTCGCACCAATTAATACGTCGTCCTCGATAATTACTGGCGTAGCGGAAGGTGGCTCAATAACGCCTGCAAGCACTGCTCCTGCTCCAATATGACAGTTGTCTCCTACTGTAGCACGACCACCAAGAATCGCTCCCATATCGATCATCGTTCCCTTTCCAATGACAGCTCCAATATTGATGACAGCGCCAAGCATAATAACAGCATTGTCTCCAATGCTCACTTGGTCACGTATTATTGCACCCGGTTCAATTCGAGCATTAATCCCTTTTAAATCCAACAATGGAATAGCGGAGTTTCTGCTTGCATTTTCAACTACCACATCTTCAATTTGATCTTTAAATGTGTTGAGTGTAGGCTCAATCTCTGCCCATTCACCAAAAAGAATGAAAGAGCTTCCTTCTCCGAAAACCTTAGTATTTTCCCCAAAAGAAAGCTTGTCAATGCCCTTTCCCTTTATGTAAACCTTAACCTGAGTGGATTTTTTTGCATGCTGAATATACGAAATAATTTCGTAAGCGTCTAATTGCTTCATTCCTCTAACCTCCTCAAAATATGTATAATTGTACAGGAATTTCTATAAAAAATCACTTACTTATTGTTAAGTTTCGAATACTTTTACTAGTCTGTATGTTAAAGCGACGTATAGATTACTTTTATACTTTTATGCAACTTACTAATTCAATTAAACAAATAAAGAAATGAACAGTTAACCAGGAATGGTTAAATATTTCTGGATTTCCTGCTTCTCCACAAAAAAATTATCAGAAATATCTCTATTAACATTGTAATAATTAACAGAAAAAGTATAATATTGATAACCTCTATTTTTGTTTTATTTTAAATATTCTAAAATGTAAGCGCTAACAAATAGAGGAATACAAAAAAGGGGATGTTTATGTGCAAAAGGGGAAAAAGAGGAAATTTGTAAGCTGGGTATATCTTTTGATCGCTGTGATTTTCTTAGCAGCTTGTAGCGGCGGAGGGACAAATATAGCTATTGGACCACCAGCAAGTGAAACGAATGCAATTTCTACATTAATCTTAGAGGCATACGGAATTAAAGAGGGTGATTACAAGGCTTATAAAGAAGGTTTTGGGGATGCTGCAGATGGAGTACAGGATGGAAACATCGATGTATCAATAGGAATATTGGGACTTCCGGCGGCAAGCATCGAGAATTTACAAGCATCCGTAGGAGATATTGTTATGCTTGACCTGTCCAATGAGGCGATAGCATACATCGAAGAGCATAGTAATTATAAGAAGCATGTTATTCCTAAGGATACTTATGAATTTTTAGAGTCTGACATTAATACTGTTACTGCTTATGCAATATTAATGGCGAATACCAACACGATAAGCGAGGAACTAGGCTACGAAATAACAAAAGTAATGATTGAAAAGGCAAGCGAAAATACACATGCCCAAGCAAGGGAAATGATTCTTGAAAATGCTCTAAGGGGCTCTGATGGATTGCCTATTCACCCTGGGGCAAAAAGATACTATGAAGAACAAGGACTTACCGTGGATAATCCTGTAGCAGAGGTTTCTGTAGAGGAAGAGAAAAGTGAGTTTATCCTAGGGACAGGAAGCCAAGGAGGAACTTATTATCCTCTAGGCGGTGAGATGACAAGTATTTGGAATAAGTATATAGATAATTTTAACTTAACAAATACAGAAACAAGTGCTTCTGTAGAGAACCTATCAAGCATTCGAGATGGCAACATGGATCTAGGAATGACTGTTCACGTACCAGCTATACAAGCTGTTGAAGGAAGTGGACCGTTTGATGGTCATGGAGTATCTAATGCTGCTTTTATAGGACATATTTATCCAGAGGTAATCCAAATAGTTACGAGAGAAACAACGGAGATTACTAGCTTTGAAGACATAAAATAGGAATTACAGAGGTGAAAAAATGAATGAGCAAAAACCGATTGATGCACAGGAAATACTAGAGAAATATGATAAAGAAAATCAATTTCGAACATCCCTCGGCAGATGGGCATATGTAGTAGCTTTTTTAGGTATCGCTCTTACCGTTTTTCACTTATATACTGCCTACTTTGGGATATTGCCATCACAGATTCAAGGGGCTGTTCATGTCGGCACAGCAGTGGGTGTTATCTTCCTACTGTATCCTTTCAAAAAAGGAATGTTAAAGACTCAGAAGAGAGTTCCTTGGTATGATATTTTACTAGCTTTTACTGCCATGTACGTTGCCTATCACAAAATATTTTTCTACGAGTCTATCCTACAAAGTAGAATTTCAGGTTATAGCACCTTTGATACAATCATTTCTATTTTAGGAATTCTACTCGTACTAGAAGCTACTAGAAGAACTGTTGGACTTCCGATAGTAATCGTAGCTAGTGTAGCGATTCTTTACGCTGTATTTGGTAAGTATATCCCTACACAAATTTTATCTCACCCTGGCTTTTCCATTGATCGAACCACTAATAATCTTTGGTTTCAGGAGAGAGGTATTTTCGGAACACCTGTCCAAATATCTGCAAAGTTTATATTCCTCTTTTTGTTTTTCGGTGTCATGCTAGTACAAACGAATATCGGGAAATTCTTTAATGATTTGGCCTTCTCCTTGACCGGGCGTTTTACCGGAGGAACGGCAAAAACAGCTGTCGTGGCAAGCGCTCTTCAGGGCACAGTTTCTGGAAGCTCAGTTGGAAATACAGTAGCCACAGGGTCCTTTACGATTCCAATGATGAAAAAAGCAGGATTCAAGCCTGAGTTTGCAGGAGCAACTGAAGCCGCGGCTTCTACGGGAGGGCAACTAATGCCTCCAATGATGGGTGCTGCAGCCTTTATCATGATGGAATACTTAGGGGTTTCTTATGGCGTCATTATGCTAGCTGCCATTATCCCAGCTATTTTATATTTTACAGGTATCTTTATAGGCACTCATTTTGAGGCTAAAAAGTTAAAAATTCATGGACTGCCAAAATCACAGCTACCATCCTTTCCGAAGCTTTTGAAGAAAAATTGGTTCATGCTGCTTCCGTTAGTTGTAATTATAGTGACGATAATGATAGGGTTCACACCACAGCGTGCTGCTCTCTTTGGTATACTTTCCGCTTTTCTGATTAGCTTCATTCGAAAAGAAACCAGAATGTCTTTCAAAAAAGTTTTATATGTGCTTGAACAAGGAACGAGAGTTGCTGTACCTGTAATAGCCGCGGTGGCAACAGCAGGTATCATTGCAGGGGTAGTAAGTATGACAGGACTAGGCGGGAAGTTTGCTGCTGGAGTTATCTCTCTATCTAACGGCCATTTAATCCTAGCTTTATTCTTTACGATGATTGCTTGTTTAGTATTAGGTATGGGGCTGCCAACTACAGCTAACTATGTAGTGACGGCAACAATTGCTGCTCCTATATTAATTAACGAATTTGGTGTTGCACCGATAGCTGCCCATATGTTTGTGTTCTATTTTGGTATTGCTGCTGATATTACTCCTCCAGTTTGTTTAGCCGCATATGCTGGTGCAGGTATAGCCGGTGCAAATCCTTTTAAGACAGGAATGAATGCAGTGAAATTGGCGGTCGCCGCCTTCATCGTTCCATATGTCTTTGTTTATAACCCCATTCTCGTAATGGTAGATGTTGAACCTGTTTCCATGGTCATTTCTGTGCTAGGCGCATTATTAGGAATGGCTGCTGTAAGTAGCTCTCTAATTGGATTTCTAATTAAAAATTCAAAGATGTGGGAAAGAATTGTGCTGTTTCTAGCAGGACTTCTCTTAATTGTTCCGGAGATACTGAGCAGTCTCATTGGTTTGGTTGTAGTAACCCTTATCTGGTTTATTCAGAAAAAAAGACCAGAAGAAGATGCCAATTTAGGAGCATCCAGTCAGCCACTCTATTAGTATAAAACAGGAGCACTCGTGCTCCTGTTTTTTAAACCGTTCTTTTTGGCATACTCTATGAAATAGTGTAATATAATACATAATAACCAATAAGAAAAGTAGGTTTTCCAATTGAAAACAATAGCAAAACCATTAGTGATAGCTAATCAGTGGACCATTGTATTAGCTGTCGTGATTGCCTTAATTACACAATCAGCATGGATTCTTTTCATTCCTTTACTAGCCAATCTATCTAGTTTACTATTTAGATTCCATCCTATTTTGTTTCTTATAAAAAGGTTTTTCTTAAGAAAGCCAATGTCTCAATATATTCAAGAGGACTACGGACAGCTCCGCTTTAACCAATGGTTGGCTGTTAGTTTCTTAATAATAGGCTGTATTAGTGATTTACTGAACTGGACTCTCTTATTTAATGCAGCAACCACTATGGTAGGGCTTGCAGCATCCATTGCTCTCATGGGCTTTTGTATCGGTTGTTTTATGCGTTTCCAGTTTCAGCAGTGGCAATATCGTCGTAAGCAAAAATCAATTGTAAAATAAAAACCAGCCCTTTAGGCTGGTTTCTTAGGTTACGGACCTTCTCAATTTGCTGTTTTGCCGTTTGCGAAGACCTTCTCCAAGTAAATAAAAAGCAATCATCGTAAAGGTGATTACCCCTAATACGGAGAATGGAATCCAATGATATGTATATATATCACCTCTAATAGATTCGAGAAGAACTGGCCAGTAAAGAGAGGTGTTCACTGCTTGATACAGTCCTCTTGTCAGCTGAGACATAAATTCTTGATTGATAAAAACCCCTATAACCCCAAGCTGTGCCAAAAGGAACATGACCTTCGCAGCTTCTCCAGAGGTCGTAATAAATAACTCTGTCTGCATCACTTTCCAATAATGATTTTTAAATAGCTTCCACTTGCTGCAGCCGCTCGCGATAGCTGCTTCTATGTAAAGCTTTTGAGTTTCGTCTCTTAATAAATCGTAAAAAATCTTAGAAAGCCTACCTACATCAAGCAAGGAAATGATTAGTATAGCCCAAAGTGATCTCGTCCCAGAAAACATAATCGCAGGTACTGCTAATAGAATAAGAATGAAAAATATAGGTGGAATAAAAGAGAAAAGTGCATTCCAAAAAAACATGAATCGCCTTATAGGTTTTATATAAAACGAAAACACTGCTAATAACAAAGATACAACAATTCTAATCAATAGGATTACACCAAGTATTAAAAAGGTTTCCCTTGCTCCTATAATAATTTTTGAATACAAATCCTGCCCCTTCCTATCCGACCCTAATAAAAAATCAGATGATGGTGGGTAAGGAGGAGCCATCAGCTTTCCTTCAGCATCACGATATACCACAGTAGCTTCTAAGTTAGGATCTACCTTTGGGAAAAAAGGTCCAAAAATAACTACGATTGCAAGGACTAGCGTCATACAAATACCAGCCAAAAGTGTTTTATTCATTCAAAGGCCTCCCCCTTCTTTGTTATTAAGAAAGCCTTTGAGATACTAGTAACCATATTGGCAATCAGCATAATGACCGTAAATAAAAATACAAAGCCAATTAAAGAAATGATCTCCGCAGAAAAGATTGTTCCTACAAAAAAACTAGTCGAGCTTCCTAGCGTTTCATACATATAGTAAGCTGCTCCTTTATATTGTGTAAAAACCTCTATTAAGAAAAGATTTGATAATATATAAAGAATCATCGTATTAAAATGCGATAAAATTCGCGGAATACTATTCTTCAGTATATGTTTATATAAAATAGCTAGCTTATTTATTCCCTTCGATCTAGCAGTTCGGATGTAATCTGCCCCCTCTTCTGAAGCTAGCGCTTGATAAGTGATATTGGAAATATAGATTGTTGGATAAATAGTTAGAAAGAGTATATTCATCAAGACATTTTCGGGCTTCTCATAGCCAAATAGGTCGATATGAAAAAGCCAGCCTTTGCTCATCAATGTAAGTAGTCCAACTTGAATAAGTACAATCATTGAAAAATCCGGGATAGATAATAGCCCTATTGTAGAGGAATGTCCGAATACCTTTCCCTTTGACCCCCTTAACCGAAAATCAATAACACCTTTGGCGATACCTAAAAAGAAACCAAGAATGATAGCTGGCAGCACTATTTTCATACTTCTTCCGAATAACTCCATCAAATTGCCTATTATGGGCCGATTATATTGATCTAGTCCAAGCCCCCCTTGTTCACGAAGATGATTCCACAACATTTGAAAGTTATGTATATGTGCCTCTATGCTATAGTCGTACGTCGCTCCTTGAAAACTTCCTCCTTGACCGACTTCAAACTGCGTTTCTGTTGGCAAAAGCAATATCGTTACCAACGCCCCAAAAGCAATGATCCATATTGCAAATGAACCAGCTATTTTTTTGAACATCCTTTTCCCCCTAACTTTATATCTAAATATTCAGACTAAATATCATATCATTATAGCAAATTTAACCTAATAAAACACAAAAAACCTCGGATAAATTACCCGAGGTTTCTAAAACTTATTCTCCTAGATCAACGTTATGATATACCTGTTGTACGTCCTCTAAATCTTCCAAGGCATCAATCATTTTTTCAAACTGTGCTTGAGCAGCTTCATCTAACGTAATATCGTTTTGAGCAAGCATTGTGAGTTCTGCTACTGTAAAGTCTTCCACTCCTGCTCCTCTTAGTGCTTCCTGTACAAGATGGAATTGATCTGGCTCTGCATATACAATGACAGAATCATCTTCCTCTAGGATGTCACGAGCATCTACGTCTGCTTCCATCAAAATCTCTAATACTTCATCCGCAGTTTTACCCTCTAACCCGATTACTGCAGTAGCATCAAACATATAAGAAACAGATCCACTTACTCCCATGTTACCGCCATTTTTCCCAAAGGCAGCACGAACATCAGATGCCGTACGATTTACGTTATTGGTAAGAGCGTCTACGATTACCATGGAACCACTTGGACCAAAGCCCTCATAGCGTAGCTCGTCGTAATTCTCTTCTGTTCCGCCCTTCGCTTTTTCAATTGCTTTATCGATAATGTGACGTGGCACACTGTAAGTCTTTGCTCTTTCTAATACAACCTTTAACGCTTGGTTGGAAACTGGATCAGGTTCTCCTTGCTTTGCAGCTACATATATTTCACGCCCAAATTTTGCATAGATACGACTAGTATTTGCGTCTTTAGAGGCTTTCTTTTCCTTAATATTATTCCATTTACGACCCATAAAAGTCCCACTCTCTTTCGACTAAGTTTTGGTTCATTGTTTTCATACTGTGCTATTATACATTACAGGTATAGGTGGAGGCAAAGTAAATACAGTAACTTCCATTATTTCATAGACAATTAAAGCGCTTTTTCCAAAACGATTTTATGCTTGCCTTTGTCACTCACAAAGGTTTCAACTACATCAAATCCTGTCTTAATATTTAATAGTAGCATTTCTCTACGCACGTTTCGTGAAATAGTTCTCACCTTTTGATACCCCAGTTCTTTAATTAATTCATGCTGTCGGGCCATCAATTCTTTTGCAATACCTTGTCCACGGTAAGCAGTATGAACCCCGCCTAACCAACTGTAGAATATATCCCTTGAGTACGGATAGCCTATTTTAAAGCCTACTACTTCCTCTCCAGACTTCGCTACAAAGACTAGTAGCTGGTCCTTAGCTTGAAGCTTTTGAACAGGTAGCTCGGATGCATCAAATACATGTTTATGAAGAGCTAGAATACCTTTTAGCGTTTCCGAATCTGGCAAACCTTGAAAATAGCTGTACTCAATCACAAAATCCCCACCTTATAAATGTTCTCTTTTTATTTTATCTAATAATGCTTTACAACCCTCCACAACTAAATCATACGTTTCCTGAAAATCACCTGTGTAATACGGATCCGGAACATCTTTTTTATGATGAGTCAAATCTAAAAAACGAAGAATTTTGGGATGATCCGGCTGCCCGAGCATTTGACGTATATCCCGAATATTGCTTTTATCCATTCCAACTATATAATCGAATTGTTCAAAGTCCTCTGCTTGAAGCTGACGTCCCTTCAACCCTTTGGTAGAGATATTATACTCCATCAGCTTTGAAGTCGTCCCCTTATGCGGCGGATCGCCAATGTGCCAAGCGCTAGTGGCTGCGGAGTCAACAGATATTGAATCTAGCAAACCTTCCTTTTGAATCATGTCCTTTAAAACAGCTTCAGCCATTGGAGAACGACAAATGTTCCCTAGGCATACAAATAACACATTTATCATGTATATTACCTTCCTTTAAAATAATTTCATTACACCCTTTTAGTGATGACAGCTCCCATAGCTACTACAAAATAGAGAAGCATCATATATACGATAAGAATTTCTACTGCTATCGCTTTAATTTCCATTATATATAAGACTAATAAGACGACTCCACTTCCAAGCAGAAGGGCATACAGCACCCAAGTAAAATACTTTTGCAATAGATGCACAGTCCTCTCATCAGCCTCTGGTATATTTCTAGTTTTTCGGTTTGAGTATAGGACAAATATTAAAAACCCTACAAGTGCACCAATGGAAATAGGAATAAGCAGTTGAGATTCTCCCGTGTAGTAGCTTCCAAGTAATGCTCCCCCAATTATACAAGCAACGATAAATCCATAGACTGTTTTTTTCATTCTTTCTCCTCCAAGTAAAATAATTCCCCTATATCCACTTCAAAGTATTTCACAAGCTTTAGAGCAAGCTCTAAGCTTGGATTATATTTGTGATTTTCGATAGCTGTAATAGTTTGTCTTGTAATTTGGAGATCTTCTGCCATTTTCACTTGTGTTATACCTTTTTGCATTCGAATTTTCTTAATATGATTGATAACCTTGGTCATTTGAACCTCCGGGATGTAAATATATCTTTACATATAATTATAGGAGACTACTCTAGTTATGTAAAGAATTCTTTACATCCAATATCCATGTTCTTCATTTATTGGACTTTCACCAAAAAGCCAAGGATGACCTTGATAGAACGAGTTGGTTGGAGTGACAGCTTGTGACTCCTTGAGAATCAGCATTTTTTTCAACGATAGCAGCATAAGAGAAGTACCTCATACCAAAATCCAATTGTTTCGAGGTCTCGTAAAGGAAGGAAAACAAAAACGTCACATCGTTTGATAGCTTTTCCTGACCAACATCCTGTTGTTCAGAAGCCATGCCACCAGGCTCAACCCTAACATATGTTTTATTGAGTCTTTTATTGCTATACTATAGGGAAAAAAGGTGGAGAGTAATGCGAGATCGAAGCGGTACGATCATATTGCAAGATGGAAAAGTTGCAGTAATTAAAAGAACAAGGTCCGGAAAAGTGTACTATGTCTTCCCAGGAGGAGGAATAGAGGAGAATGAAACGCCAGAAGAAGCAGCTATTCGTGAGACACAAGAGGAGCTTGGGGTTACTGTGGAAATCGATAGCCTCTTACATACCTTTCCCTATAACGGCTTTCAATATTATTTCCTTGCCACTATGAAAGCAGGAGAATTTGGGACTGGTAAGGGAGAAGAATATCTAAATCCGACATTAGATAAAGGAACCTATGAACCAATGTGGATATCTATTTCAGACATTTCTAATTACGATCTCCGACCAAAGGAATTAGTAAAAATCATAATGGAAAACTGTACAAGCTGAGTATTAATAGACAGTTTGAATGCTTATCACTTGGAGATTTGATTCTCCTTAAATAACAAAAGTTAAAGGAGATGTTCCAGATACAGAGAACATCTCCTTTTATGTCAGCTCCATCGGAATGCTCGTTCCAAAGCTGCCATTGTTACTTTTTCAACAGCTGAAGTGATTTTATTCGTCAGATCATGTTCATTAATCGTCATGTGTATATGAAGAGGAGATGCTTCAGGCTGAATCATTTCTTCCTCGCTATATGCCTTCAACAATTCTTCAGCAATATACTCTGCAGGACCTAATGAATCCATTATTTCTTGGTCATTTTTCCCCTCTTTTCTACCTGCGAAAAAATAATGATGAAAATCTCTCATTACACGGTTCCTTTCAGGGGCGTTAAGTCTAGATAACGCTTTTTCTAACTGTTGCAAGTATAACTCTACACTCATCTTCAACTCTCCTTTTTTACACGGTACTGTTTAATATACAATAGCATAACGCTATTGTATTATGCAAGGTACTAGATAAAAAATATTTAAATTATTCAGATATTCGTTTGTGGTGGAGGAATTGTTTAGTGGAAATAAAAAGGAAATATTTTTAATATCCAGCGATTCACTTCCCGTTTGACCCAGATAACTTGCGATTGCCTTTTATTTACTTGCGCATGAAGAAACTGGTTGCTCACACTAGAGATACATACCGATACTTATTTATCCCTACATTTATGCGAAACAAAGCTGTATTATTAGATATATGAAAAGACTAATACCACTTATCTGTTTATTAATCATTGTTTTTATTTCTTCTGGTCAATCGGCTGAGCAGCAGTCTTTGGAGATGCTTTTGCAAAAAGGGCTTCCAGATAAGCCGCTTGCTGGATTTCTTTCTCATTTCTCCATTCCCTATTGGGGTACTCAAGTATCTATAGAAGAAAGAGGCTATTATGCCTTTGTAGAATTTTTAATTCGAAAAGGGACTCACTTTGTTTTCTTCGGTATTCTCAGCTTGGCTGTATATTATGCTTTACCTAAATGGAAATATCGCAAAGGAATCACTATCATCATCTTATTCTTTTTGGCCATAGCAGATGAATTCCGTCAATCTATGACTCCAGGGAGAACTGCTAGTATGCAGGATGTATTGCTGGATACCAGTGGAGCCGCAACAGCTATGCTGATCATTTTCTTTATCAGTTGGAGAAAAAAACAAACTAAAATTGAAAAAGAATAGACAAAATGAACGTATACTTAAAATATACGTTCATTTTATCACCTTAGACTATTCAGTGATTATTCATTTTCCAGTAACGGTACTACTAGTTTTAATTCTGTCATTTCCTCTCTTTCCCCTTCCTTATTCGTACGCAGGGGAACAAAAGTCAATGAAGTTGGGATTACATCAAAAGGCGGCAATGTAAGAACGATTTGATGACCATAGTTTCCTGGAACCATGCCCTGCTGTAAAGTCAGACCGTCATATCTTCGCCCTTCTGAATCCTGCACATAATATTCAAATGCTGGCCATTTATCATTTTCATTCAACTCCAACGGATAATCTGCACTCAAATCTATCCTTGTAGCTAGAGGTGTAAATATCACCTTTTCAGTTTTCAACGTATATAGTCCATCATCTGTCGTAGCAGATACCTCTGGATAAAAAGCAGAAACCTCTGCAGATACTTTTTGGAGGTCAAAGGATACTTCTAAATTAGTCTCATATCCAAATAAATCCTCACCATGAACTGTTACTTCTATTTCATCACCATATTGGTCATAGTTAGCAAACGTCAATTGACGATGCTCAATAACGGTATGTGAGTCTATATCATCTTGTCCTCCTTGCCCACTTGCTACTTGAACAGGCTGGCCATTGATCGTGACATATCCAAAGCTATTTACTCCACTCATATCAAGCTCCTTATCCCCTGTATAGATGACAGAGACCATTAGGCGAGAACCGTCATAGGCTGCCTCTTTTACTGTCATCGTTATCCCGTTTTGACTGTCACTTTTATTAATCAAGGTAGCTAAATTATCTCGTTCCACCTTTTCCGAGGCAATATCTCTAAAATCTTTGTAAATAGAGCCGATGAGTGGAATATTGTTCAAAGCTTCCGCCATACCTGTAGAGACGAAGCCTGAGCCAAGCAGCGAAAGACATAGACCACATGCCACTAAGAAGGAACGCTTAATGGTATTTCGTGTCTTTCTTTTTTTCTTCGCCTGCAACATTGCCTTTTTTTCTCTTGCCTTTAACTGATCTATAGGGATGATGATATTTTCGTTAGTTTGACCGCTCATAGCATATAGTCCTCCTTTAAAATGGGTCTAAGCTCTTTCTTAGCTCTATTTAAGTGAGATTTAACAGTTCCTTCAGGGTAATTCATGATCTCGGCAATTTCCTTAATAGATAAATAATGATAATATCTCAACAATATAATGGTCTTCGCTGATGGATTTAAAGTTTTGAGGGCTTCTGAAACATCCATTGAAGTTGTGATTGCATCGTTTTTCTCTGGCGCAATTAATCGAGCAAACATCTCCTCATCCTCTGTTGTAAAATGTCGAGATTCTTTTCGAATAAAATCAATGGACTTAAAAACAATCATTTTCGTAATCCAGCTTGAAAAGCTTTCTGCCTTCTTCAATTTTTTAATAGAAATATAGGCTGTATAGATCGTTTCCTGATAGACATCTAAAGCATCCTGTTCATTTTTCACATAAGAATAAGCTGTTCTGTACAGCTTTTCACGAACCGAACTAATCAACTCTTCGAATGCTTCGTCATTTCCCTTCTTTGCTTTATGTACTAATTTTACTACATCCATTTCTACTCCCCTTTCTGTTATGTATTAAAGTCGAATGTAGAACAAGATTGGTTGCAAAATACACAAAATCATTCCTATGTAAAAAACAGAATCACAAATTTATGATTCTGTCTCTAGTCATTTTGCAAGCATCCTCGCCACTTAGGTTATCTGATTCTCAACACCATATGCTGTTCATCGTAATATTGATTTCCTACCTTCAGCGCTCTTTTTTCTTCTCCAAAAACCTCAAATCCTAGACTTTTATAGAGATTCTTTGCTATTTCATTGCTTGTGACGACTGATAAATTAATTTGTTCAATTTCTTCATTCTCCTTCGCATGCTCTATCGCTCTTAACAAAAGAGCCTTTCCTGCACCCGTTCCACGGGCGGAAGGCGTTACATACATAGCAAATATATTGGCTCGATGCTTCATCTTCTGGAAGGATTCTTGAACAAGCGTCACATTGCCTATTAGCCTATCATCTATAAATGCCCCGAAATTATAGTTACCTTCGGTCTGAAATTTAACTTTTACTCTCTCAATTGGTTCTTTTTGCTGAATAGCCTCCTCATAGCTGCTTCCAAATGCTTCCGGATTCTGTTGTAGTGCTTCCAGCCTTAATTCCCAATATGTCGCTGCATCTTGCACTTCTAATAACCGTATCTTCATGGTCAATCCCTCCAAAATTTGTTCAAATTATGTTCAAATTATGTTTCAGACTCCGAAATTTCGACAAAACATGACAAGTAACACTATGACTTCGAACATTTCTGTTATACATTGCGGATAAGACTATTCTACACCGAGGTGACATAATGACAACTAATGCCAAAAAAATTGCTTGGATCACTGATACTGCAGCATTATTAGACGAAGAGTTCATCACTAAACACCAAATTCATGTCTTACCCTTAAATATTATTTTTGAAGAAAAAGCTTATCGCGAAACAATCGACCTTACTAGTGATGAGTTTTATCATAAATTGAGAACTGCCAAAGTTCACCCTAAAACCTCCCAGCCACCCATCGGAGAGATGGTGAAGCTTTACGAGGATTTAAAGGCACAAGGCTATGATTGCGCAATAGCAATTCACGTATCTAGTGATCTATCAGGAACATTTCATAGTTCCCAAACAGCATCTAAACTAGCAAACTTCCCGGTATATGCTATAGATTCGAAGATAGGCTCTTATCCTATGGTGAAAATGCTAGAGACTGGTCAAAGCATGATAGAAAAGGGAAGCTCTATGGAGGAAGTGCTCTCTACATTGGAGGGTATGACACGTAACTCAGAGCTTTCCTTTATTCCATCCAGCCTTTCACAGCTCCATAAAAGTGGTCGTGTTTCAGGAACAGCTGCTTTTCTAAGTAATCTACTAAATATCAAGCTTGTCATCTCCTTTGATAACGGAAAGGTTGTCATGAAGGAAAAGGTCCGTTCAACCAAACGAGCGAAAAACTATGTAACGGATCTACTTAGAAAAGACATGGAAATAGCCAAAGTACCTGAGGTGGCTGTGATTAACTGCAACAACTTAAAAGATGCTCAAGCTTGGAAAGAAGAATTGCAAGCTGAGCTTCCAGAGCTAAACGTAATTGTCATACCCCTAAGCGCTTGTGTCGGCGTTCATGCCGGAGAAGGAACTATAGGACTTAGCTGGGTACGTTATTGAGGTAAGGGAGCTTGTGTTTCATAAGCTCCCTATCTTTTTACCTATAATTCATCCTTTAAAAGTAGAAGAAATTCATGTAACCCCATCTCTCCTATACTCCCCTCCTTATGCTTTCGCACAGAAACCACATTCTTTTCTACTTCTTGGTCCCCAATAATCAGCATATACGGGTGCTTTTGAAGAGCTGCCTCCCTTATTTTCAGTCCAATTTTTTCTACACGATCATCCATTTCTACACGATAACCTTTATCCTCCAGCTGCTGCTTAATCTCTCTAGCATAGTTGATTTGGTGGTCTGAAATCGGTAGTAGTTTTACCTGTACAGGAGCGAGCCAAAGTGGAAAGCTTCCTTGATAATGCTCTAAAAGAATCGCCATGAACCGTTCAATAGAGCCGTAAATTGCCCTATGAATCATGATTGGCTGTTTTAATTCATTATGCTCATCTACGTACTTACAGTCAAACTTTTCTGGCATTTGAAAATCTAGCTGTATTGTTCCACATTGCCAGCTTCTTCCCACCGAGTCGTAGATATGAAAGTCAATCTTCGGTCCATAAAAGGCTCCATCTCCTTCATTTACTTGATACTCCACATGTCGTTGTTGCAAAACGTTTTCTAATGCCTGCTCTGCTTGATTCCAATTATCTAATGATCCCATGTAATCTTCAGGTCGTGTAGACAACTCAACTTTGTAGCTAAAACCAAATGCTGAATAGAACTCATCCACTAACTCTAGTACCTTTGCGATTTCCTCTTCTATTTGACTCTCTAGTACAAAGAGATGTGCATCATCCTGAGTAAAAGCACGGACTCTCAGCAATCCATTCAATGACCCGGACAGCTCATGGCGGTGAACCAGACCAAGCTCTGCATAACGAAGTGGCAACTCACGATAACCTCTTCGCTTACTGTTAAAAATCAGCACTGCACCAGGGCAATTCATAGGTTTGATCGCATACTTTTGGTCATCCACATCTGAAAAGTACATATTTTTATGGTAATGATCCCAATGCCCTGATTTCTCCCACAACTCCTGTTTCATCATAATCGGTGTTTTTATCTCCTGGTAGCCCGCTTTCCTATGCTTTTCTTTCCAAAAACTCTCTAATTGATTTCGCAAAACCATCCCATTTGGAAGATAAAACGGCATTCCTGGTGCCTCTTCCATAGACATAAATAATTCTAATTGTTGGCCTAGCTTTTGATGACTTAGCCTTTCCTCTGCTTTTACTGACATTGTTAATTCCTCCCGATTTATGAATAATAAAAGACCACACTCATCCCGTACAAGGGACGAATGTGGTCGTGGTTCCACCCTAATTTTGCAGCATAATGAAGGCTGCACTCAAGTAAGATAACGGTTTCCCGGTTACAGATAATCGCCAGTAAGCTTTCCCTGCAACTGCTCCAAGGTGGTAAGTTAGTCTACTTTCCTCAGGGATTTCAGCCTGTGTCCCTGGTCTCTGTAAAGAAAAGTATGATTTACTCATATCCTTATCGTTGCATTTCATATTTACATAAAAAAAGACCACACCCATCCCATATAAGGGACGAATGTGGTCGTGGTTCCACCCTAATTTCGCAGCGTAAAGTAGCTGCACTCAAATAAGATAACGGTTTCCCGATTACGGTTATCATTTTCCCGTAATAGCTCCAAGGTGGTAAATCACTCTTATTTCTGAAGGGCTTTCAGCCGATGACCCTGTTCTCTTTCCAGAAAGCGAAGAAATGATTCTTGTCCTTTTCCTTGCTGATTATGTCCAATTAAATTTTTTATAGTATATGCCATTATGTTAAATTTAGTCAATACTTAAATTTTTTGATTCCTTTCTAGCCAATTGCTGAAGGGGGTCCCAAACACCATTGAAAGGCGGAGAATAAGAAAGGTCCATATCAACTAAATCGTACAAGGACATTTCATGAAATAAAGCCATTGCTAGCACGTCTGTCCTTTTATCAACACCATTACCGCCAATGATTTGCCCTCCCAGTAGGAGCTTAGATTCCTTCTGACAGAGTAGCTTGATTTGCATCAATTCCTTCCCAGGATAATAACCAGCTATGTCATTTGCTTGTAAGGTATACACTTCGTAAGCAATACCTATTCGTTCTGCCTCTTTTTCAGATAATCCCGTTCTTCCCAGGTTTAAATCACAAAATTTCATAATGGATGTACCAAGCACTCCCTTAAACTCCTTACTTACTCCTATCATATTCAACCCTGCTAGTCTTCCTTGCTTATTAGCGGTAGTGCCTAGTGGTATATAGTCATTTAAATGCTTGATTCTGTGGTAATGAGTAGCACAGTCTCCAGCAGCAAATATATCGGTAATATTTGTTTCCAAGAATGGATTAACAATAATTGCTCCATTCGAATGTAGCGTAATGCCTGTATCCTTTAAAAAGCCTGTGTTAGGCTTTACTCCAACGGCTACCAGCACCATGTCTGTATCGTATTCCCCTTTGTCCGTTACTACCTTTTCCACTCTTTTATTTCCTTGAAAGGCTTCTACTTCTTCCTCTAATATAACCTCTATTTTATTCTTGATAGCCTCTTGATAAACAAACTCTGCCATATCAGAATCAAAGATATCCGCAAGCTGGTCTCCACGCTGTATAATGCGGACCTTTTTCCCTGCGCTCACAAAGTTCTCTGCCATTTCTAATCCTACATATCCACCACCAATAATGGTAACCTGCTTTACTAATTCTAAATCCTTTATAATGGCTTCCGCACTCGGGATTGTTTTAATCGTATGTACACCCTCAAGCTGGTAGCCACTCCAATGGGGAATTACTGGCCTTGCCCCTGTTGCAATTAACAATCGATCATAAGAGTATTCAAAGCTCTCTCCTGTAAGTAAATTTGTCCCTTCAACGGTCTTCTTATCAGGATTTACGCCTGTCACCTTATGTCTAACCCTTGCATCTATTCCATATTTCTCTCGAAAAGTTTCTACCGTTCTGGCAATTAAGTCCCCGGTATCTGGAATAAGACCACCTACTACGTATGGTAGACCACACTGTCCATAAGAATAGATTTGGCCTCTTTCAAGTGTAGTAATTTCCGCCGTAGGATCATTACGGACAATTTCCATTGCCGCACTCATTCCTGCTGCATCCCCACCAATAATTACATATCGCACATGATTACCCCCATTCCTTATTCATTATTCTCCCATTGTTAAAATGAATATACTTGAACACCTCGCCTAACCCAAAAGGGTGCCCAAAAGTAATAACTTTGGACACCCTATTCCTATCTCTTTGTTTAGCAATCTATTTCTTTCTATACCGCTCTATCCCAGAAGCGGTGCTTCGCTATCGCTTGGATAAAAGTATCTACAAAGGTAATTCCTTTTTCGCTCGTAAATACACCCACTTGTCCATCTAAATGAAGATCTGTTATGACTTGATCTCCGCTAAAGGAGGAGCCTATCGGCTTGTAGTGAGTATACGCCTCTTGAATGAATAGCATGGCTTGCTTCTTAAACATCGGGGTCATTCCCTTATCACTAACGATATAGACAGCATCAAACAACACAGAATCTGCCGTAAGGAAAGTATGGTCAACTTCTAGTGTAGAGCCACCCACACCTTTAACTGTACCAGCATGATCACTTACTACCTCTGGCATTGTTCCTTTTGCTTTGAGTCCGTCTAATACCTCCAATAACCCTTCATCGAATCCATCCCCTACTAAGACTGCTATTTTTCTAGTATCTGGCTTCATCACAGTATTTAACTGACTTAATGCTGGAGAGGTTTTCGTATTGGATTTTTCAACAGTGCCTTGTACCACAAGACCTAAATTTTCTGCCACCTTACTAGCAAGATCAAAGTCTATATTTGCAATCATTTCAATTACTTGAACTCTTATAGACTTTTCCTTACACTTTCCTAGCTCGAAGCTAAATGCCTCTATGATATGCTCTTTCTCCGGCTTACTCATACTATTCCAGAACAAAGTCGCTTGGGAGAAATGATCTTTAAAGCTTTCGCTTCTTGCCCTTACCTTGCGAGCATCTATTTTTTCTTGGTAGTGTGTGTAACCGCCCTCTTCAGCACTTACTGGTGTAGGCGTATTCCCTGCTAGGGAGTTTTTATGGTAGCTTACTCGTCCTACATTAATCGTCTGTCTACCAAATCCGTCTCTTTGGTTGTTATGGAAAGGACAAACCGGACGGTTAATCGGGATTTCATGGAAGTTAGGGCCCCCAAGACGGAGAAGCTGTGTATCTGTGTAAGAGAACAATCTACCTTGCAGTAGCGGATCGTTAGTAAAATCAATACCAGGTACTACGTGCCCTGGATGAAATGCTACTTGCTCCGTTTCTGCGAACACATTGTCCACATTTCGATTTAATGTCATTTTCCCAATAATTTTCACCGGCACATCTTCCTCCGGCCATATTTTCGTAGGGTCTAGAAGATCGAAATCAAATGCGAACTCGTCCTCTTCTGCGATTAGCTGTACACCTAATTCATATTCTGGAAAGTCTCCATTCTCAATCGATTCATATAGATCTCGTCTATGGAAGTCAGGATCCTTTCCGTTTATCTTCTGTGCTTCATCCCAAACAACAGAATGTGTTCCTAAGAGAGGCTTCCAATGGAATTTCACAAAGTGAGACTTTCCTTCTTCATTTACAAAACGGAAGGTGTTCACACCAAAGCCCTCCATCATACGGAAGCTACGAGGGATTGCACGGTCTGACATCGCCCACATAATCATATGCGCTGTTTCCTGATTATTGGCCACAAAATCCCAGAATGTATCATGCGCGGATGCAGCCTGTGGTATTTCGTTATGCGGCTCTGGTTTAAGGGCATGAATTAAATCTGGAAACTTGATAGCGTCTTGTATAAAGAAAACCGGTATGTTATTTCCTACTAAGTCATAGTTCCCTTCCTCCGTGTAAAACTTTGTTGCAAAGCCACGAGCATCGCGTGCCAGCTCTCCTGAGCCTCTAGATCCAGCTACCGTGGAAAATCTAACGAAAACTGGCGTTTTAGAACCTGGATTTTGCAAGAACTTTGCTTTCGTATATGGCTTCATCGACTCATAAACCTCGAATACTCCATGAGCTGCAAAGCCTCTTGCATGAACGATTCTCTCAGGTATACGCTCATGGTCGAAGTGCGTCATTTTTTCACGAAAATGAAAATCCTCCATCAAGGTTGGACCTCGCTCCCCAGCCTTCAAGGAGAATTCATCCTCTGAAACCTTCAATCCTTGGTTCGTTGTCATCGCCTGATCCTTATCAACGACTCTAAATTTCTCTAACTGTTCATTTTTGCTATTTTCATTTACATGCTTGTCCACTATATATACCTCCTACAGAATCATTTGTTGTTCAAATACCCTCCTCCGTACTCCTAAAACTTTTTTTATCATAATTCCAAGAAATAGCTCTCTTAAATAGAAAAAGCCATCCTCTAAGCAATAGAGGACAGCCAATACTTTAACCCATAATATGATATCCAGAATCTACATACACAATTTCTCCAGTGACTCCTCGTGATAAATGTCCGAGCAGACCAACTGTCATGTCTCCAACTTCTTCTTGTGTAACATTTCTTTTTAATGGAGAGGTTTCTTCAATCTTCTTCAGAATTGTATTAAACGAAGGAACTCCTTTAGCAGCCAATGTTCTAACAGCACCAGCAGAAATAGCATTCACTCGGATATTCTGCTTACCCAAGTCAAAAGCTAAATATTTTACCGCTGATTCTAATGCGGCTTTAGCCACTCCCATTACATTATAGCCTTCTAGTACTCTTTCTGCTCCAAGGTAGCTCATTGTAACAATGGAGCCACCCTCTGTCATGAACGGTGCCGCCTCTCGTGCTGTTGCTATTAAAGAATAAGCACTTGTATCTTGAGCAAACGCATAGCCTTCTCTGCTCGTTTGTACAAAGTCTCCCTTTAAATCCTCTGCATGGGCAAAGGCAACAGAATGAACAACTCCGTGGATGACCCCAACTTCTGCCCCAATTTTTTCAAAGGCAGCTTTCATACTTTCATCACTATTCACATCACACTCAACCACTAAGACATCTCCAAGCTCGTGATCCTTCACTAGCTTTTCTATTTTTCCCAGAGATCTTTCTTTACGGTATGTAAAAATAACGTTTGCCCCAACCCCAACAAGAGATTTCGCGACTCCCCATGCAAGGCTGCGCTCGTTTGCTACACCCATCACCACTATATTTTTATCCTTTAACTGAATAAGATCCTTCATCATGAATCCCCCTATTTTCATACCTGTTATTAGCACCTGTTACTAATTTAATCATACCACATTTTTTCTAATATTCTACTATCTTTTTACCCCCACTAAGAACTGTACAGGTATCAATAGCCGCTTTAACATACATAGAGGAAATAACCGGATTACTCATTCTCCGTAAGTCAGTATTCAATTGATCTAGAGATGTAATACCATAGATAATAAAAAGTAGTTGCGATAAATAAAAATTAGCACTTACGATGCTATCATAAGTGCTAATCTATTCTGGAGACTCAGGTTCTCTTTTCCATTTGACGCTTTTGCCAACAGGATGTTGGTCAGGAAAACGTTGTCACACGAAGTAACGTTCTTAGTTTTCCCTCCCTAAAATAAGCCAGCACCCAACCCTTACGCGTGTTGTCGTACTGTCTTGCCTACCACCTTGCTCCCGCAGGAGTCGCAAAGGTCCCTCTAAAAATGACTTTTCAGAACGGCCCTTAGCTCATAAATATTTCTTTCTATTCTCTAATACTTCCTCCATAGAGTTGGCCAAACGGATATGCTTCAAATTCTTACAAGCAAAGTATTGTATGGCTCCAGCCCCACCAATATAAAATTCAATATGCGGGTGCTGTTCTGCAAACTGATCCAAACCAGCTAACAGCTTGGGATTCCTTTCGAATGGAATAGTAGTAGTTGCAGATAGAAGGACAAGCTGAGGCTTGATTTTTTCTACCATCGATTCTATAGAACCAGGAGCAGGAGACGCTCCAATTAGAATCGATTTCCAGCCCTTCATCATAAATTGTAGCAATAGGATATGAATGGGAACCTCATGCTCCTCATGTGGTAGGCAGCTACCAATCACTATGGGAGCATCATCTCGATATTTAAAATTGCGTCTAATCTGCACTAAATAATCCCGGACCACCATACTGGATACAGCCTCTTGGTATTCATCCCATTCATCCTTTTCCCACCTATTTCCCACTTCGATGAGAAATGGCTGTACTACCTGAGCTAAAAAATCCTCTAAGCCATATCGATGATAAGCCTGTTGCAGAATATAATTTAATTCTATTTCATTGCAGGTAGTTCCCTTTTCTAGAAGACGAAGAACATAGTCATTAAAGTCTGGCAACGACTTAGCAGAAACAGTTTCAGCTTGCACGTCCCTTTCAGGAGGTTCCTCCTCCACAAGCATGGCAGCTTGCTTCAGCGAATAGCCCTGTTCTGATAAAGCCTTTACCTTTAAAAGCTTTCGGATATCTTCTTCGCTATATATTCTATAACCATTTTCCAGCCTCTTAGGATGAACAAGATTATAGCGTTCTTCCCATTTCCGTATTACCTGCTTGGACAAGCCTGTAACGTTAGACACCTGCTGTATATTATAATTGCCACTTGAGCCCGCTTGCATAAATGCCCATCCTTTCAGCACCAACTAGGTGTATATTCCAAAATGAATCATTCTCCAAAACATTATACAACTATTTGACAATTATAGAAAGAAAAACTGACTTATTCAAGTATAACTACTACATATAACTTAACTTTTTACCCGAATATTTCTTGTAGCACTTATTAATCCAATATGTAAAATTACTCTTTCTTTCCTTTATCCTTGATATCCAAGCCCTCTCCCCTGGCTGTATATTCACCATTTTATTTACCGCTCCCTTGCCTTCCCTAAAAGGATATACAAACAATCTATTTTAACTTTATACAAACATTTGACAATAATTCTACACCATGCTAATAATATAAAGAAGAATATAAATTTTTTAACAAAAGGGGAATGGAAAGTGTCGCTTTTATTCAGAAGATGGATGCAAGAAGAAAACGAACTGCAAACAAACAAGAATGATAAGGAACCGGTTATTGAACTTAGCAAATATCCTGAGCTCCAATTACAAATGAGCCTGATTGGTCTAACGAAAGAGGATTTCCACTACATTCAAACGTTTCAGCCATATGTGGAAAAGGGTATCGACGACATTGTGTCTGTTTTCTACGAAAGAGTATTAGCTGTCCCCTCTTTAAAAAGAATCATTGAGGAAAGAACCAAAATTGAGCGTTTAAAACAAACTGTCGGTGCCTATATGATTGACATGTTTAGTGGAAATGTCACAGAACAAACTATTGAGAAAAAAAGAAAGATTGCCCAAATGCATTTTAAAATTGGGCTAGAGCCTAAGTGGTATATGGGAACCTTCCACCAAATCCAACATATAATTATTTCTTTAATTAACAAAGAAGTTACCAGCTTTCGTTTGAAGGAGAAGACAATCCAAACTGTCTCCAAGCTCATTAACTTTGAAATGCAAATAGTATTAGAAGAATACGAAAAGGAAAATGAAAAGCTTAGGAAGCAGCAATATGATCTAGTAAAAGCAGAGCTGAAAAGCAATATCTCTGCTATATGCGAAAACCTTGCAAGCCTTACAGAAGAAACAACGACTACTATCAAGCAAGTAGAGATAAATGCTTCTACCATTAGAGAAACAGTTAAACAAAATCTTTTAAGAGGTAAAGGAATTCAGGCTGATGCCACTGACGGTACTAAGTTAATTGAACACTTACAGCTTCAAATGGAGGCAGTTTCATCCAACACTGATTCGATGGTTGATATGATTGGCGACCTTCAGCAATCCTCTCAGGAGATTTCTCAAATTATTAGCCTTGTAAAGCAAATAGCAGAGCAAACAAATCTATTAGCCTTAAACGCTTCTATAGAGGCTGCTAGGGCAGGTGAACATGGAAAAGGCTTTGCTGTAGTAGCCCAAGAGGTAAGAAAGCTAGCAGAACAGTCTAAAAGCTCTGTTAGTCAAATTACCAACTTAGTTCATAATTCCACAAAACTAACCAATGATGCCGGAACCACTATTACTTTTATGAAGAGGAGTGTAGAAGTCGGGCTAGAAAGCTCAAAAGAAACAAATAAAAGATTCAATCAAATTTTCAGCTCTATAGAAGAAAATAATACCTATATAGATGAGATAGAAGGAAAAATCACAGAGCTTGTTCAAGTCATCAATAGCATTTCAACAGATACGAATAATGTGGCTTTTACTGCTGATGAGCTGTATCAAACTGCCATTCAGCTTTAAATAAATTATATGGATGTGAGCCTTTATGTTTTTAGCATGGAATGAAATCAAGAAGAACAAGTTACGATTTATTTTAATTATTGGAGTCCTAATGCTAGTAGCCTACTTAGTCTTTTTCTTGTCCGGTCTAGCCACCGGTTTAGCAAATTTGAATCGAGAAGCCGTGGATAAATGGAATGCCACCGCTATTATTCTTACAGAAGAATCCGATAAGAGTCTACCGCAATCCTCTTTCTCCAAAGAAGAAACAGCTAATGTAGAAGCAAATGAATTAGCTGTGCTCGGGCAGATAAACGCCATTGCCTCCAATGGGGATTCCAAACAGAATGTAGCTATTTTCGGAATAGACAAGGAAGAATTTATTATGCCTAACGTTACAGATGGAGAAGAGTTCACTAAGGAGAACGAAGTAATAGCAAGTGACTCCTTAAAGGATGAAGGATTTTCTATTGGTGATGAATTAGAGTTAGCAACCTCGGACGAAGTATTAACCATAGTCGGTTTTACAGACAGCTCTCGTTTCAATGCTGCACCTGTTTTGTATACAGATTTAGTTACGCTGCAAAAGGTTAAGTTTGGTGAAGGAGCTGATGCAAACAAGGATATGATTAATGGCATTGTTGTGTCAGATGAAAGCTTCTCGACTGTTTCTACCCCTAATGAGGAATTAAAAATTATCGAGATTGAAAGCTTTATCGAAAGTCTTCCCGGTTATACAGAACAGTCTCTCACTTTGAATTTTATGATTTACTTTTTATTTGCGATTTCCTCCATTATTGTTGCCATCTTTTTGTACGTACTTACCGTACAAAAAATTAGTATGTTCGGTGTTATGAAGGCACAAGGGATATCGAATACTTACCTATCCATCTCTGTCATAGCACAAACGTTTTTACTAGCCTTCATCGGAGTGACAATTGGGTTTGGCTTAACTATTTTGACAGGAAAATTCCTTCCAAACGAAGTCCCAGTTTCTTTTGACTTCGGAACAATGATCTTATATGGAGTGGTATTAGTTATTGTTGCAATTCTTGGAGCTGTATTTTCTGTATTAACCATTGTGAAAGTAGATCCCTTAAAAGCGATAGGAGGTTAACAGCATGGCAATTTTAAAATTAGAGGGTGTCCAAAAAACCTTTGGCACCGGTCACAAAAAAGTAGAGGCATTGAAGGAGACTCATTTTACCGCAAATAAAGGGGAGCTCATTGCCGTAATTGGGCCCTCTGGTTCTGGCAAGAGTACCTTTCTCACCATAGCAGGAGGGCTTCAAACTCCTTCGGAGGGGGAAATCATTATAAACGGTCATAACTTATCACAGTTAAATGAAAAGAAGCGGTCGAAAATTCGGCTTAAGGAAATCGGCTTTATTCTACAAGCCTCCAACTTGGTTCCATTCCTTACTGTTGATAACCAGATGAAGCTTTTAGATCGTGTGAAGAATGAGAATATGAATAAGAGCGAATTAAAAAAGCTTTACGATAACCTTGGAATTACTGAGCTAAGAAAGAAGTACCCTTCTGATTTATCCGGGGGAGAGCGTCAAAGGGTGGCCATTGCAAAGGCATTATATAGCAAGCCTTCCATCCTGTTAGCGGATGAGCCAACAGCCTCTCTTGATTCGGAAAGAGCATATGAGGTTATGAAGCTACTAAAAAAAGAAACAGAAAATAACCAAACTACAACTATTGTCGTTACGCATGATACTCGACTCATCGACTTTTGCGACAAAGTATTTGTCATGAGAGATGGAGTCTTAAAAGAAGAAACAAAGAAGAAAATTGAAAAAGAGGACCCTCTAGCCACCCAATAATATGATGACCTGCCAATATAAAGTAGATGGCAGGTCATTTTTTTATTCTTTTAATATATTTATCACAAAATTGATAGTTTTTATGCTAATATGGTACATAAAAATTCGGTTGGAATAGGAGTGACTAGGTTGATTATTAAGCCTTCCCTTAAAATGAGTCGATTTGAGCCTGCTATCTTTGGAGATTTAAAAGCTGCAGCTGCCAGGAAAAAAGCTGCTGGATATGATATATATGATTTAAGCTTAGGAAGTCCAGATATACCACCCACAGAGGAAATAAGAAAGGTGCTTTCCGAACAGAGCTATTTAGAAACATCCTATGGCTACACACTATCTGGAACAAGTAGATTTTATGAGGCAGTTGCCAATTACTATAAACGATGCTATCAAATTGAACTTAATCCACAAACAGAAATCGTTCAAACGATGGGCTCACAGGAAGGCTTAGTACATCTTCCAATAGCCTTTTGTGATGAAGGAGACATTATTCTCACTACCAACCCCGGCTATGTAGCGTACGATGCTGGGATAAAGCTAGCCGGAGCCACTCCTTATTTTATGAATCTAGTTGAAGAAAATGGTTATTTACCAGACCTAGCGGCTATCCCAGAAGAGATCGCCTTGAAAGCAAAGCTTTTGATCTTAAATCTTCCGGGAAATCCGGTTCCTGCAATGCCGAATCGAGAGTTTTTTGAGCAAGTAGTAGCCTTTGCAAAGACATATAATATTATTGTGTTACATGATGCGGCATACTCTGAATTTTATTTTAACGGAGACGGCCCTTTCAGCTTTCTCTCTACGCCGGGAGCAATGGAAGTAGGGATGGAGATTAACTCCCTTTCTAAAAGCTTTAGTTTAGCAGGCGCAAGAATCGCTTATATTGCCGGGAATGCAGAAATGATCAGTATTATGAAGCAGCTGAAATCTAACCTAGATTTCGGTATATACGCACCTATACAAGAAGCTGGGATTGTTGCATTGAATAATGCAGAGGCTATTACCGATAAACTAAGAGAAACCTTTGCAGCTAGGCATCATGTGCTGATGACCGGCTTGAGAGACTTAGGCTGGACAGTTGCACCTTCAGAAGGCGGCATGTTCGTTTGGGCTAAGTATCCTTACTCTCTAAACGATAAAGATTTTGCTTTCGAGGTAATTAAACAAGCAGGTGTTGTTCTGGTTCCTGGGACTGTATTCGGTTCTGCTGGTGAAGGACATGTACGAATAGCATTAGTTCAAGATATTCCAATACTTCAAAAAGCTTTGGAACAGCTAAGTAAGCTTCAAATTAGAGATACAGAGCTTTCACCGATTTAACCTCTTTCTCGAAGAGCTGACTCTCTAAGTCTTTAAGTAAAGTGAGATCTAATTCAACAAACCACAGCTTTACAGACAATGGGGTCGTCTGAAAAGTCATTCTGAGACGGCACTTTCGCAACGAGGATGGTGGCACTTTGATACGATCGCCACAGGAGGAATAATACATAGTAGATATCTATTAAAGAAGGAAGGGGTGTCCCATAAGCTTTCACTTATAGGACACCCCCTTTGTTTGTTACTATTCGTTCGAGCGGAATGCCTCCATATAGCATATTTATTATGCATAATAAATTTGATACACATTTTTCCCTGCATTTTTAGCTTCGTACATAGCCTCGTCTGCCATTTTTAATATCTCGGTGGACGAAAGATTTTCTTCCTCTGCTACGGCAATGCCTATGCTCGTAGTGATCGTATGTGTGTCTCCACCTATTTCCCAAGGAGCACCGATGGAACTCACAATCTGTTCCACTAAATCCTCTAGCTCCGCTCTCTCCATTTGCTCAACACATATAATAAATTCATCGCCGCCAAGTCTTGCAACTAGTCCTCGTTCTGGTGCGATTTCTTTAAGTCTTTTCCCAAATTCTAAGATGACAGAATCACCAGCCTCATGCCCATATGTATCATTAATAGATTTAAAGTCATCGATATCTAACAAGATGACAGCATAATTGATTCCCTCTTTTTCTTTTCTTCCAATCATTTCCGTTAATTTATCCTGCAAGTATCTTCTATTTGCTAGACCTGTCAACGAGTCATGATAGGCAAAATACTGCAACTGATCTTCATTTTTCTTTTGAGAGGTGATGTCACGGATTACAAGGACCATATGTCGAAATATATGTTGCTCATTGAACACAGGAGTTCCTGTCAATTCAGTCCAAATCCACCCTTTGTCCCTATGTTTCAACTGTAGCTGCATGCTATATGGCTTCCCATCTTTAATGGAGGATGCAAATTCAGTTTCTACCTTCTCTTTATACTGAGGATGAACATTAATAGGGAGATACCTATTTCTTATTTCATCTTCAGTCAAATCTAACATTTTTTTACTAGATGGAGAGATATATAGACATTCCTTTTGGTCGTTCATTAACACAATTACCTCTTGAACATTTTCTGCTATTACTCGAAAGTTCTTCTCTACTTCGATGTATTGGTCTGCTAGCTTGTCCATTTCACGCATATCTTTTACCATCACAAAAAAGCCAAGTATTCTATTGGAACTTTTAATAGGCACAAATTGTATAAGTGACCCAATTTTTTCATTCCTGGAATTCACAAAATTAAATCGAAAGCTCTTGGTTGGTTTATGAAAGGTATCCTTGAAAAACGAATATGCATCCTCTCTATCTTCTTTGTCTATGTAATTAAAAAAGAAAGAACCGAGCAGATTTTTCTTCATATAACCAGATAGCTGACTTGCCATCTCATTTACATTCTGAATAAAACCAGCTAAATCTATAGTAAAAATGGCATCCGGATTATTCTCATACAAGGAAAGTTGTTGAAGATGTTTTTCCTCCAACAGTTTATGTGTCTTTTTTTCTTCTGTAATATCCTTCGCTATTCCGACTACATACCTACAGCTTCCATCTTGTTCTATAATAGGTGTCAATCTTGTTTCTGTATATTGATGCTTTTTGCCCTTTGAATCATAAATAACAGACTGAAATGAAATTATTTCTTTTTGTATAAAGGCTTTTTTATATTGTCTTTCTAATTCCTCGGAAAGTTCTTGTGAGAATAATTCACGAAAGGTTTTATTGATAGGATTTACTTGTGAATGAAAACGGGAGAGAACAGCACTATTCATAAATTGATAGCGAAATTGGTTATCGTCATCCATTTGGACAACAAATACCATATCCTGAATTCCTTCCATTAATATCTGCATAAATGGTAAATTAGGAGATTCATTCATCCTTTCACCCCCTGCTTGTCTATGATTTAATTTAAACATAATGCCCTAGTATTGGAAATAGAAAAAAGAGCCTAGACTTATAGCGTCCGGCTCTCTATTTGACCTATTTTTTCGGTTTGATTTTCAATTAATGAGTATCGTTCCCACTTTCTGCTCCTCCACCGGAAGAACATGATAATTCCGCGAGCCCATATCCCTATAAGACCCATATACAGCACGAAGACAAAGAAATAGCCTAAAGGTAGACTCATCATAACCATGGACAACGCACCCATTGCTACTGGGAAACTAGCATCTCCTGTAGCTCGCAAAGAATTTATGATTACTATATTTAATGTTCTTCCTGTTTCCAACAGAAAGCTTATTAAATGAAATAGACTTAACTTTTCTCCCAAACCTTTATTCTTACGTACATTCAAATTTATTCTTTCTTCTCTATTTTTTTCATATCAGATGAAATTCTAACACAGAAGAAGTTATTCTACTATAAAGTGAAACTTTGATTGATGGGGGTTTTCTTTCATCCCCATCAATCATTAGTTGAACCAATCGGGCTTTTAGGGACAGTTGATCTCCCACTTAGCTGTCTCATTTCTTTTGCCATCTT